>JAIYDS010000192.1 GCA_027487385.1 Acetobacteraceae bacterium
CGAAAGGGTCGAACCGCAATTGCTCGCCATCGAGGCGCACCTGCACCCCGCGGCCGATGGAGGCGGGGGTCAGCCCCTCGCGCACCGCGTAGAAGCCGGAGATGGCGACCAGCTCCGGATCGAAATTCTGCGCGAAGATGCGCGCCTCGCCATCCTCGGAGGCGCCGGCCAGCGCCCGGCCGCGCAGCGCGCCATAGATGTGGATATTGCCATCGGCCAGCACTTCCGCGCCCGCATTGACCGAGCCGATGATGACGAGGTCACTCCCCTCGGCATAGACGCGCTGGCCGGCGCGGATGTTCTGGCTCACCACCATGCTGCGGGCGGCGGGCGCTGGTGTTGCCACCGGCGCGGGCATCACGGCCACGGGCGGTGCGGCCACGGGCGATGGCGCCTCCACCTCCGTCTCGCGCTGGCCGGCCGGGCGCAGCGTGGGCAGGCCGGCGCCGGCAGCCGAGGCGCGCAGCAATTGCGGCCCACCCACCACGCCGATGGGCAGGATTTCCAGCGCCCGGAGCCCCGCGATCAGCGCCGGGAAATCCACCTGTTCACCGCCGAGGTCATCGAGGCCGATGGCGATGGGCGCGAAGCGCAGGAAGCCGGGCGCTTTCCGGAACTGGTCGCCCAGCGCCGGCAGCACCGCATTCACATCCCCCGTCAGCAGGCGAAGCGTCAGCAGGCTGTAATTGCTGCCGCGCAGACGAAAGGCTTCGGGCGGAGAGCCGGCAGGGTGCGGGGCGGGCCTCGCTTCGGCGGTCATGGGGTCCAAGAGCTTCCCGAGCAACAGGTTAAGCTCGTGTGATAGCCGCACCGGCGCCCCGAGCGAAGCCCCAAGATGCGGGACAGCGCCAATTGGCGCCTATTCCGGCACGGCCCGCGCGATGGCCAGGAAATCGGCGGCCACCAGGCTGGCACCCCCCACCAACGCACCATCCACATCCGGCAGGGCCAGGATCTCGGCCGCGTTGGAGGGCTTCACCGAGCCGCCATAGAGCAGGCGCGTGGTCCGCGCCGCCGGGCCGAAGCGCTCCACCAGCGCCTGGCGCATATTGGCGTGCATGGACGCGATATCCTTCTCGGTCGGCGTCCGGCCCGTGCCGATGGCCCAGACCGGCTCATAGGCGACGACACCGCCTGCGGTGATGAAGCCATAGGGGATGGAGCCCCCCAATTGCTTCTCCACGACCGAATCGGCCAGGCCCGCCAGCCGCTCGGCCTCCGTCTCGCCCACGCAGATGATCGGAATCAGGCCCGCGGTGAGCGCCGCCTCGGTCTTGGCGAGAACGGCCGCATCATTCTCGCCGTGATTGGTCCGCCGCTCGGAATGGCCGAGAATGACGTGGGTGGCGCCCACATCGCGCAGCATGGCGGCGCTCACATCCCCGGTATGGGCGCCGTGATGCGCCGCATGGCAATCCTGCGCGCCGACGGCGACGCGGCTGCCCAGCATCAGCACTGCCACCGCCTGCAGATGGACGAAGGGGGGGCAGACCAGCAGGTCCGCGCTCTCCGCGCCCTCGCGCAGCGCTTCGGCGAGGCGCGCGGCCTCCCGCTGCGTGCCATTCATCTTCCAATTGCCGGCAATGAGCGGTCGGATCCCGGGGGTCATGGCGTGCCCTTTTTGACTGGTTGCATTGGACAGAAACCGCTCGCGTTTGGCAACCGCCCGGCAACCGGCTATTCGCCTCGCATGATCACCGCAATGCGCCGGCTGGCCGGCACCTGGTTCGCCAAGCTCCTCTTTGTCCTGCTGATCCTCTCCTTCGCCGTCTGGGGGATCGAGGACATGCTGCGCAATATCGGCCGCGACACCGCCGTGGCCCGTGTGGGCAATGACGCGATCGAGGTCGAGGAAGCGCAGGAGGCCGCACGGCGCGAGTTGCAGCGCATCCAGCGCCAGCTCCAGGGCCGCATCGAGCTGGATGCCCGCATCCGCCGCGCCGTCGCCGAGCAGGCGCTGGAGGGCCTGGTGCTGGACCGCGTCTTGCGTCAGGAACAGGCCCGCATGCGCATCGTGGTGCCCGATGAGGTGGTGCGAGACTACATCTTCCAGATCCCCGGTTTCGCCGGCCTCGATGGCCGCTTCTCACGCGAGATGTTCAACAATTTCCTGCGCAGCAACGAGATGACGGAAGCCCGCTTCCTCGACCTGCTGCGCACCGATCTCGGCCGGCAGCAGCTGGCCGGCGCCGTGCGCGCAGGGGCCGCGGCACCCGAGGCGCTGGCCCTGCGCATGCTGGCCTGGGCGCAGGAGCGCCGCACGGCGACGCTGGTGGAGCTGCCCTTCGCCGAGGCGCCCGAGCCCGAGGCGCCGACCGAGGCGCAGCTGGCCCGCTTCCACGAGAACAATGCGCGCCAATTCTCCACCCCCGAATATCGCGACGTGGCGCTGGCCACGCTGAACGCCGCCCGCCTCATGGCCGAGATCGAGGTCAGCGAGCGGGACATCGAGGATGGCTACGCCGCCAACCGCGCCCGCTACGAAACCCCTGAGAAGCGCGAGATCTTCCAGGCGGTGATGCAGGAGGAGGCGGCCGCCCAGGCCATCGCGGCCCAATGGCAGGCCGAGGCGGATTTCGCCGTGATCGAGGCCGCCGCCCGTGCGGCCGGCGGCATGGCCAGCTCGCTCGGTCTCTCCACCCGCGCCGACCTGCCGCTCCCCACCCTGGCGGAGGCCGCCTTCGCGCTCGCCCCTGGCGCCGTCTCGGCGCCCGTGCGCTCGCCCTTCGGCTGGCATGTGCTGCGGGTCGGCCAGATCGAGCCCGGCGCCCAGCGCAGCCTGGACGAGGTGCGCGGCGAAATCCGCGCCGAGATCCAGGCCGAGCGCGCCGCGGACCTGGCCTTCGAGCGGGTGAACCGCGTGGAGGATGCGCTGGCCGGCGGCGCCAGCCTGGCCGAGGCCGCGCGGCGCTATTCGCTCGGCTATGTCGAGACGCGGCTGGATGCCAATGGCCGCTCGCCCGATGGGAGCGAGGTGGCGCTGCCCATCGCCCCCGCCGTGCGCCCCGCTGTGCTGCGCGCCATCTTCGCCGCCGAGCGCGGCGCGCCCCCCCGCCTGCAGGAGGGCGAATGGGGCTTCCTCGCCCTGGATGTGCGCGAGATCACGCCGCCCGCCCTGCGCCCCCTGGAGACGGTGCGGGAACAGGTCCTTGCCGGCTTCCTGGCCGCCGCCCGCCGCCGCTGGCAGGAGGAGCGCGCGGCCGCGCTGCTCGCCGCGACGCGGATGGGCCAGAACCTCGCCGCCGCAGCCGAGGCCGCGCAAATCACCGCTGAGGAACTCGGCCCCTTTGGCCGCGAGCCGGGCGGCGGCAACCCCATGCCGCGCGACCTGCTGGCCCCGGTCTTCGAGCTGGCACCGAACGCCACCACCATGATCGAGCGCGCGCAATCCTTTGCGGTGATGCAACTGCTCAGCGTCACCCCAGCCGATCTTTCGGGCGAGGCCGCGGCCGTGGCCACCCTGCGCGGGGAGACGGCCCAGGCCATGGCCGAGGATTTCGAGGCGCAATACCAGGCCGCCTTGCGCGCCCGGGCCAATGTGCGGATCAATCCGCGCCTGGTGGATCAGATGGCGGGCAATTGAGATGGCTGGCTTCGCGGAGTTCCGGGCGGGTTTTGCGGCCGGCCAGTCCCAGCTGCTCTGGCGCGAGCGGGTGGCGGATCTGGAAACGCCGGTGGGGAGCTTCCTCAAGCTTGCCCATGGCCAGGCGCATTCCTTCCTGCTGGAAAGCGTCGAGGGCGGTGCCGCACGCGGCCGCTTCTCCGCCATCGGCATGGCACCGGACCTGATCTGGCGCTGCCGGGGCGGGCAGGCCGAGTGCAACACCCAGGCCCTGGCTGCCCCGCATGCCTTCGAGCCCGAGGCGCTGCCGCCCTTGCAGGCGCTTGCCGCGCGCATCGGCGCCATCCGCATGACGCTGCCGCCCGGCCTGCCGCCGATCTGCGCCGGGCTCTTCGGCTATCTCGGCTATGACATGGTGCGCCAGATGGAGCGCCTGCCGGCCACCAAACCCGATGTGCTCGGCATCCCCGAGGCGGTGATGATCCGCCCTACCCTGGTCGCCGTCTTCGATCATGTGCGCGATGCGCTGACGCTGGTCACACCCGTCTGGGCCGATTGTGGCCTGGATGCCGAGGCCGCCTGGGCGCTGGCCCAATCCCGCCTGGATGAGGCCGAGGCCGCGCTGGACCGACCCTTGCCGCGCCCCGCGCCGCCCGCCCGGCTACCGGCCCCGCCCGCGCCGACCTCCAACTTCACGCCCGAGGCCTATATGGCCGCAGTCGAGCGCGCCCGCGAATACATCCGCGCTGGCGATGCCTTCCAGATCGTGCCAAGCCAGCGCTTCTCGGCGCCCTTCGCCCTGCCGCCCTTCGCGCTCTATCGCGCGCTGCGCCGCATCAACCCGGCCCCCTACCTGACCTTCTTTGATTTCGGCGGCTTCGCGACCGTCGGCGCCTCGCCGGAAATCCTGGTGAGCGTGAAGGAAGGGGAAGTGACCATCCGTCCGCTGGCCGGCACCCGTCGCCGGGGTGCGACGCCGGAGGAGGATCTCGCGCTGGAGGCCGAACTCCTGGCCGACCCGAAGGAGCGCGCCGAGCACCTCATGCTGCTCGATCTCGGCCGCAATGATGTGGGGCGCGTGGCCGCCATCGGCACGGTGAAGGTGACGGCGCAGTTCCGCATCGAGCGCTATTCCCAGGTGATGCATATCGCCTCAGAGGTGCGTGGCCGCTTGCGCCAGGGCCTCTCCGCGCTGGATGCGCTGCAGGCGGGTTTTCCGGCCGGCACGCTCTCGGGCGCGCCCAAAGTGCGAGCGATGGAGATCATCGAGGAGTTGGAGCCTTCGCGCCGCGGCCTCTATGCCGGTGGCCTCGGTTATTTCGGCGTGGATGGCAACATGGATGTCTGCATCGCCTTGCGCACCGCGCTGGTGAAGGAAGGCGTGCTGCATGTGCAGGCCGGCGCCGGCGTGGTGGCCGATAGCGATCCACGCGCCGAGCAGGAGGAATGCATCCAGAAGGCCAAGGCGCTGTTCCGCGCCGCTGAAGAAGCGGTGCGCTTCGCGGCGGGCGGGCGGTAACGGTAGAAAAGGCCCCGGAGCCCAGGACTCAAGGGTAGCGGTCGCTTCTTGCGGCCGGACACGCGGCGCGCCAGCATGTGCCCATGCGCGACGCCCTCACCACCCTCCTCGACGAACCTGAAACCGGCTTCGCCATCGGCGTGATGGGCGCCATCGGCGAATTCATCCGCGACGCCGATGAACAGGTGCAGTCCACGCCGCTCAGCCGCATCACCGCCCGCGGCGGCATCGCCCTGCGGCTCGATCGCGCCGAACCCCGGCTGATCGCCTGGGAGGAACCCTCGACCGACCCGCGCCTCTGGAAACAGGCGGCGGCGCTGATCCTGCCGGAGGAGGAAGCGGCCATCGGCGGCAATGCCGTCGTCACCGAACTCGGCCCCGACAACCAGGCGCTGCGCGAGGAAGACCGCGCGGCGGAGCTCTTCGACATGGGCGTGGGCTTTCCGCATCTGCGCGCCTGCGTCCGCACCGCCGATCCCGCGCTGATCCGCGTGCTGCGCGATGCCTGCGGCATGCCGCTGCTGGACCCGGCCAACCCGGCCGGCATGGCCATCGTGCATCAATCGCCGCATCGGGTCTTCGTCTCCAAGCTCGGCCGGATCGAGGTGTATCAGCCCATCCCGCCGCCCGATGGCCGCTCGCCCGAGGGGCCGCACACGCATCTCCTGCCCAAGCTGCTGGGCACCGGCCGGGCCCATGCGGCGACCAGCCCTATCCCGGAAGGCTGGGTCTCCGCGCTCGACATCTTCCCGGCCCACCCGCTGCGCACGCCGATGCTGGAGCCGCGCCCCTTCGACGCGGCGCGCCACGGGGCCTTCCAGGCGCTGCTGGCCCGCTTCGGCCTGCCCGAGATGCTGGCCGCCAAGCGGCAGGCTCGCGAGACCGGCGCGGAAGCGGGCGAGGACCGCCACAGCCGCGGCGCCGCGCGCGTGGCCCTCCGCCAGATGGCCGCCGAAGCTGAAGCTTGACCGAGGGGGCGCCGCGCGGGCAGGTTCCGCCCATGCTCCTCCTCATCGACAACTACGACAGCTTCACCTTCAACCTTTACCACTTCCTGGGCGATCTGGGGGTGGAGCCGGTGGTGCGCCGCAATGACGCGCTCTCGGTGCAGGATGTCTTCGCCCTGCGGCCCGATGCGGTGGTGCTCTCGCCCGGCCCCTGCACGCCGAATGAGGCCGGCATCTGCCTGCCGCTGATCGCCGCCTGCGCCGAGGCGAAGCTGCCCCTCATGGGCGTCTGCCTGGGCCATCAGGCCATCGGCCAGAGCTTCGGCGGCAACGTCATCCGCGCGCCGGAGCCGGTGCATGGCAAGGTCTGGGATGTTTTGCATGAGGGACGCGGCGTCTTCGCCGGTCTGCCCTCGCCCTTCCGCGCCACGCGCTATCACTCGCTGGTTGTGGAACGCGCCAGCCTGCCGGCGGAGTTGGAGATCACGGCCGAGACCGAGGATGGGCTGATCATGGGCCTCAGCCATCGCGAATTGCCGATCCATGGGGTGCAGTTCCACCCGGAGAGCATCGCCTCCGAACATGGGCACGCGCTGCTGCGGAATTTCCTGGCGGCGGCGAAGGTGGCGGCCTGAGGCCGGCTATTTCGGCCCCAGAAACACGAAATGCGCGTGGTCCTGCCAGGTGTGGCGGTCCAGGATCCGCATCTCCAGCAAGCCCAGCGCCTGTTCGAAGGCGGATTTGGTGAAGAACCACCAATAGGGTCCAGGCTTGGGCTCGCCCTGCTTGAGATATGGCATCGCGCGGCCGTCGCTCATCGGTGCGTGGACGTCCAGGTCCAACCCGAAGCGGTCCAGGTAGTAGCGCTTGAGCACCGCCCGCTCCCGACCGCGAAGCGCCGGCAGGAAGAGCGCGGATGCCGCCGGGAAGCTGACGCGCCCCTCGGCATTCTCCACCACATCGGGGATCACGACGGTGTTGGTGATGAGGTACCCGCCCACCACCCGCCGCAGGTTCAGGAGGCTCTGGAGCGGGTGCGGAAAGTGATAGAGCAGCCCCGAGGCGTGTACGATGTCGAAGCGGCCAAGCGCCTTGGGAAATCCCGGATCGTTCAGGTCCATCCCCGGGCGGAAATCGATGTCGCGCAGGCCGAAGGCGCGGACTTCCTTGCGGAAATGCGTCCAGAACGGATGATCCAGCGGCAGGATGTCGGCCATCGCCACATCCACCGCACCACAACGCAGGGCCCAACTGCAGCGTTCATTCGCGCTGCGCTCGCCAAGGCCACCGACGTCCACGAAGCTGCGGCCCGGCGCGACGGCGGCGATCCATTGGTCAATGCGGTCCTGCGCGGCCGCACGGCCGACGCCAAAGCTCGGAGCGGGCGGCATCAGGCCATGGCGCCCCGGGCGGCCACCGGCCAGAGGCATTCCACCCGGCCTTTCCGCACACCGACGTACCAGTCGTAGCGATCCACCGTCGGGTCGCAATGGCCAGGGATCAGGCGCAGCTTTTCCCCCAGGCGCGGGCGCAGCGCGGGGTCTTCGACGGTGAGCTTCCCATGCTCGTCCGACGCGCCGACATAGGACACGCCCGGCCGCCCGGCGATCAGCGGATAGCCGCTGTCGGTCGGCACCGCCTTGTGGCCGGCATCCACAACGGAGATGTGGGGCGTGGCCGCACTCATCACCGTAGCCAGGACAAACAGCGCGTGCCGGAAGGGCGGCGCCTCGATGTTGCGGGCGTAGTCGGCATCCATGAAGGCGTAGGAACCGGCCTGGATCTCCGTGTAGACACCGCTTGCCATCTCATGCTGGAAGCTGCCGCTGCCCGCCCCGCCGACCACGGGGCAGGCGAGGCCGCGCTGGCGCAGTTGCTCGACGGTGCGGCGCGAGGCCTCAACGGCGCCGGCGATGGCGGCGGCGCGCTTCTCCGGCTCGCGGATATGCTGGGCGCTGCCGTGATAGGCCTGTATGCCGCCGAAGCTCAGGTGTTTGGAGGCCGCGATGACTTCCGCCAACGCCACGGCGGGCGGGCCGGCCTGCACCCCGCAGCGCGCCCCGCCCACGTCAATCTCCACCAGCACGGGAATCCGTACGCCGGCCGCCGCGGCCACCTCCTCGATCGCGGCCACCTGCGCCGGATCATCCACGCAGACCGAGACCTGCGCGATGCGCGCGAGTGCCACCAGCCGGTTCAGCTTGCGCGCCCCCACCACCTGGTTCGTCACCATGATGTCGGGGATGCCGCCCCAGGCGAGCACTTCCGCCTCGCCCACCTTCTGCACGCATTGCCCGATGGCGCCCCGGGCCATCTGCAGCTTTGCCACCACGGGGGATTTATGCGTCTTCGCATGGGCGCGCAGCTTGGCACCCGTCGGCGCCAGGAAGGCGGCCATGGTGTCGAGATTGTGCTCGAAGGCGTCGAGGTCGATCAGCAGCGCGGGCGTGTCCACCTCGTCTTCGCGCATGCCGGGTTCGGCGGGTGGGGCTTGCAGCATCGGGGGCATTCCTTCTCGCGGCCGTCATGTCCGGCCGGCGGCTTTGTCCTATGATGCGGCCATGCACGGCAATGATCCAGACGTCCTCATCATCGGCGCAGGCTGCGCCGGCATTGCCGCCGCGCGGGCGCTGCACCGGGCGGGGCAAAGCTGCCTGGTGCTGGAGGCGGGCGGTCGCGTCGGCGGGCGGGCCTGCACCACCACTGCGCTGGGCGCGGCCCTCGACCTCGGCGCCACCTGGCTTCACCAGGCGCGGGAGAATCCGTTGACCGAATTCGTGGGCGAGCATCTGGACCATGACACGGTGCGGGAGCGGCATTTGCATTTGGGCTCGCGCTTCGCCAGCCGCGCCGAATTCGCGGATTACTGGCGCGCCCATGCCGCCTTCGAAGATGCGGTGGCCGCCGCGCCGCTCACGCCCGACCGCAGCGTAATGGCGGCCGCGCCGCAAGGCGGCATCTGGGATGCCACTATCGCGCATTGGCTGGGCTCGCAGATCAACGCGATGGAGCTGACCGGGATTTCCCTGGAGGATTTCGTCAGGACGGATCTGGAAGGCCCCAACCTTCTCCCGCGCGAGGGCGTGGGCGGGCTGGTCGAGCGGCTCGCGGAAGGCCTGCCGGTCCGGCTGAACCATGCCGTCACCCATCTCGACTGGTCCGGGCCGGGCGTCGTGGCGCGTGGCCCTTGGGGCGAGATCCGCGCGCGACGGGCCATTGTCACCGTCTCGAATGGCGTGCTGGCCGCAGGCGGCATCGCCTTCACGCCCGCCTTGCCGGCGGCCACCCAGGCCGCGATCGCCGGCCTGCCCATGGGCCTGCTCACCAAAATCGCCTTCCGGGCCAGGGGCGCGGACCGGCTCGACATGCCCGCCTTCCACTCCGCCCGCCGCGCCGTCACATCCGAAGCCCCGCAGCCGATGAGCTGGGTCTTCTGGCCCTTCGGCAGTGACCATATCTTCGGCTTTGTCGGCGGTGCCCGCGCCTGGGAGCTCTCGCGCCAGGGTGCGGCCGCCACGGAGGCCGCCGCTCGCGCCGATCTCGCGGCCATGTTCGGCCCGCGCGCGGAGGCCGCGCTCGGTGAATGCCTCGTCACCGATTGGGGTGAGAACCCGCTGTTTCGCGGCAGCTACACCCATGCCCGGCCGGGCCATCACGCGTCCCGGGCCGCGCTGGCCGCCCCCCTTGGCCAGGGGCGCCTCTGTTTCGCGGGCGAGGCCTGCCATTCCCGCTTCGCCGGCACCGTGGCAGGCGCATGGCTAAGTGGCTTGGTAGCAGCCGCCTTTGGGAGTTCCGCCGGACTGCCGATGCGGCAGATTGTTGATTGGAACGGCTGAGGGTTCATAAGGTTCTCGCTCCGCGCCCCGTTAGAATGACGGCGACCACCGATGCGATATGGTAAACAGCAAGCTGCGGTGGTCGTCGCCCGGTTGCACGAGCGCGCCAGCGTCCGCGTCGCATCCGACTTCTTTCGCGCAGTTCTCGCCGCGGTCCCATACCGGATCCACACCGTGCTCACGGACAAGGGCCGGCAGTTCCCCCTCCCGGCAACGAGGCCTCCGCCGCGTCGCTTATCCTGGAGGCAATGGATCGAGGTGAGATCTTCCCCGCGCACGGCTTTGTTCTGGCTTGCGCCGAGAACCGCATAGAGCACCGGCTGACCAAGCCCCCCTAAGCAGCGCTAAGCGCCCTGGCCGCTTTGTCGCGCCTGATAGTCTTTGCCGCGCCATAGACCTCGAGGATGCAACTCACACCCGCATCGCGGCTGAAGCGAGTGGCGATGGTGGCGCGCGCCGCGAGTCCCATCGCTTGGCGCTCGCCTGATGTCATGCCGGCCCAGCGCTGCACCGCGCGCGCCAGTCCTGGCAGATCTGCGGGCGCGGCCAGGAAGCCATCCCGCCCGTCCGTGATGAGGTCGGGCAGCCCACCGAGCCGGAAGGCCGCGACCGGCACGCCATGCGCCATCGCCTCCAGCGCGGCGAGCGGCAGACCCTCGGCGCGTGAGGTGATGGCCAGCAGCCCGATGCCACCCCAGGCCTGCCCCATGCCGGGAACGGCACCATGGACTACGAGGCCTGGCGCCGTCATGGCCTCGCGCATGGGGCCATCGCCGAACACCTCGTAACGCGGGCCTGGCGCGAGGCGGCTGAGCGCGGCAAATACATCGGGCCCTTTCTCCGCCGACAAGCGGCCGACAAAGGCGACGCAGGCCGGCGGTTCACCCTGGGTCTCCGGCGGCAGCGCGATGAAGTTCGGGATCAGCGTGCCCCCCCAGGGCAGCCGCGCCAGGATCTGCCGGCTGACCGCGATCGCGGGGTTCAGGCCGGCGGTCCAGCGGTCCAGTGCATCATAAAGGGCAAGGCGGCCAGGTGGGCGTTCGCCGGCATGGAAGCTCGCGACGCAGGGTGTCCCGGTCAGGCGCGCTGCAAGCCGCCCCAGCAGATTGGCCTTGTAGCCATGGGTGTGCAGCAGCGCCGGGCGGCCAACCCGCAACCGGCGATGCAGGGCGCGAAATCCACCCGGCAGAACCTCAAGCGGCACACCATCGGCCAGGAGGCGTGCCGCCAGCGGATGAGGCCCATGCGCCTGCAACAGCAGCACACGCGGCGCTTGTCCGGCGGTGCGCAACCCGGCCGCCAGTTCCGCCACATGGCTCTCGATGCCGCCAAAGCCGCGACTGTCCAGCAGCAACCAAGTCTCTTCGGTCATCGGTCATTCTCCTTGGCGACGGGCTTCGGGTGCAGCGGCTGTGCCAGGGGCGCCTCGCTCGCTGCGAGGCAGGCTGCGAATGTCGCGGCGGCATGGCCCTTGCTGACCCCACAGCATCATCCCGACAGGAGCCCCAACCCATGACCGCCTTCGCCCGCATCGCCGCCGACACCCTGAAGATCACGCCCACCTTCGCACTGGACGCGGAAGGGAGCCTGAAGCTGCGCCCGGTTCTGGAATCCCTGGCCAAGCCCGGCCCGTCCCATGCCCGCCGCGTGCTGCTTGACCTCTCGGCCGTCGATCAGATGGATGGATCGGGCATCGGTGCCATCGCCTATCTGCGCAAGCGCCTGATGGCAGCGGGGCGTCGCCTCGATATCGCCGGCGCCCATGGCCAGCCGCTTGCCCTGCTCCGCCAGCTTGGCCTCGCCCGGAGCTTCGGCCTGAAGGATGAGCCGCGTCCCTTCTGGGCCAACCTGCTGCGCCCGCTGCCGGGGATGGGCTGGAGCGCCACGCGGGGGGCGCAGGCATGACCCGCCTGCCTGCCCTGGGGCTCATCCTCGCCCTTGCCGCCTGCGCCAACTGGCCGGAGCAAGGGCAGGGCGGGCTTGCCGAGCTCCGCCAGCCCACGCCCGCCGCCGAACCGGCCCTGGAGGCCCGCCTCACTTGCGCCTTGCAGCGGGTCTCGGTGCTAGAGGCCGCGAGCCGCGAACAGGGCCGCGCCACCGGCCAGACCCAATTGCTGCGCCTCACCGCCACTCGCGCGACGCGAGAGACGTATGGCAGTCTCCCGCGTGATGCCGGCCGCACCCTGGACCGGCTGGAGCAAGACGCGGCGCGCCTGCACCCGATGTTGGGGGGCCCCGCACTGCCGGAGTGCACCTGATGATTCGTCGCCTGGCCATCCTTTTGCTTGTCCTGCTGGTGGCGCTTGGCGCCCCGGCGTTGGCGCAGAACGGCCCGGCGGGCAGCAACGGCAATGCCCGGCTGAATGTCGGCGACATCATCCAGGTCACGCTTCCCGGTGAGGAGGCCTTCGCTCAGCCCTTGCAGATTGACCGCGAGGGAAGGGTCAACCTGCCCGAAGTCGGCCCCGTGGATGTGGCGGGCCTGACCGTGGCCCAGGCGCGCGACCGCGTCCGCGCGGCGCTCGCCCAATCCTTTCGAGACCTCGGCCGCTTCAACCTTACTCTGCGCGAGCGTCGTCTCCTGGTAAGCGTGGGCGGCTTCGTGCGCACCCCGGGGCCGGTCGAGTTGCCGGCCGGCGCCAATGTGCAGCAGGCCATCGCGGCCGCAGGCGGCCTCACCCAGGGCGCCCAGCTGGACCGCCTGCAGGTGCGGCGCGGCAATGAGGTCATCACCTTTGATTACAAGCGCTTCCTGGATACGGGCGCGCGCAACATCCTGCCCACGCTCCGGCCGCTGGATGAGATTTTCGTCCCCGCCTCGCCTCTGACAGGCAACGTGCAGATTGATTTCGACGCCCGCACCCTGGCCGCTGCCGGCGACGCCGCCGAGGACCGCACCTCCGTCCGGGTCTTCGGCGAGGTGCAGAGCGCGGGCAGCTTCGCATGGCGCCAGGGAATGACGGTCATGGATGCCATCATCCGTGCCGGCGGCGTAACCCGCTTCGCCGGGACCGAGCAGGTCCGCGTCATCGCCAACAATGAGCCACGCAGCTTCAACCTCAAGGCCTTCCTGGACAGCGGCAACGCGGCCATGAACCCGCCGATCTTGGCCGGCACCACCATCTTTGTGCCGGTGCAGACCGAGGAGGTCCGCCAAGGGCCACGCGTCATCTATGTGATGGGCGAAGTGGCCCGCCCCGGGGCCTTCGAGGTTCGCCCCGGCACGGGGTTCTTCGACTTGCTGGCCAATTCCGGCGGCCCGACCCGCTTCGCCGAGACGCGCCAGATCCGTATCATTCGTGCCGATGGCCGCCGGGTGGAGCCTTTCGACCTCGGCGCCTTCATCGAGGGGGGCGGTGGCATAGCTCCTGCATTGTCCCCCGGCGATGCGATCTTTGTCCCCGAAAAGACCCAACAGACCGAGCAGGCCAGCTGGCTGCGCACGCCCCCCTCTCGCGCCGTGCGAGTCCTGGGCGCCGTGCGGGCGCCCGGCCGCTTCGAATGGTCGAATGAAATGAGCCTGCTCGACCTCATCGCCCAGGCGGGCGGCCCGACCGACCGCGCCGACACCGCCGGGGTGCAGATCCTGATGGGTGATCGCGGCCAGAGCCGCCGCTTCGACCTGCGCCGCTTCCTGGCCGAGGGTGGCCGTGCGGGCGCACTGCCAGAGATCCGCGCCGGCTACACCATCACCATCCCGGAACTGCCGGCGAGCCCGAGCGACCAGCGCTCCACCTGGATCGGCCAGCCGGCCGAGCGCTCGATCTACATCATGGGTAGCGTGGGTTCGCCGGGGCGCTATGCCTTCGAGCCGCAACTCTCCTTCCTCGACATCATGTCGGCGGCAGGCGGGCCGACGGCGGCGGCGGATCTGCTCAACATCCGCGTCGCCCATCGCGGCGAGGGGCGGGACCGGGTGAGCCGCGTCAACCTCGCCGCCTATTTCGAAAGTGGTGACGACTCGCTGCTGCCGCGCGTGCGCCCTGGCGACGTGATCTTCGTGCCGGATCGCAACCGCAACTGGCTGGAGCAGTCGCCCGGCAGCACGGTGCGCGTGCTGGGCGCGGTGAATCGCCCGGGGCGCTTCCAGTTCAATGACAGCATGAACCTCCTGGACCTGTTGGCCGAGGCCGGTGGCCCGACGCGGGATGCCTGGCAGGAGCGCATCGTGGTGGTGAACCTCTCCTGCTGCGCCGACCAGGCCAGCAGCTTCGACTTGCCGGCCTTCGCCCGCAGCGGCGACATCACCCGCCTGCCCGTCGTGCGGGCAGGGGACACCGTCTACGTCCCCTCCAATACCCAAAGCGGCTGGCGGGTCTTCTTCGACACGCTTCGGGACATCATTCCCGTCATTTCCATCATCGCCCTGATCGGAGCCCTCTGACCATGACCCACCCTTCTGACCACCCCGAGATCGAGGCCCTGTGGCGTGGCGTGGGCGAGGCCGGCAGCATCGCCATCGCCGCCGCCCAGCCGGGTGACGGGACCAGCCTGATCGCCGAGGCGATCTGGCGGCGGGCCGAGCATTCCGGCCGCTCGGCCCTGCTGGTGAAGCTCAATGGCGCGACCCCGGGCGCCGAGCCGGGCCAGGTGCGACGCCTGGGCAATCACCCCTTAGGGGAGCTGGGGGCACCCGATGCCGCGCAACTTGCCGCTTGGCGCGAGCCCGCCCGGCTGCGCGAGGCGATTGCCCTTTGGCGTCAGGATTGGGACCTTGTGGTGATTGATGCCGCCCCCGTGCTGGCCCGCGGCGCCCAGGCCCTGCCGGGCCTGACCGCCGCTGCCGCCGCCGAGGCGACACTGCTGGTCGTGCTGGCTGGCCGGACGGCGGCCTCCGCCCTGCGCGAGGCGCGGGAGCGGCTTAAGGCGGCTGGCGCCAGGCTGGTTGGCGTTGCGCTGAACGACCGTGACAACCCTTCGCTGGCGATGGAGTTGGAGCGCCAGGCCGCGCGCTTCGCGCGCATCCTGCCTGGCTTCGCTGCGCGGCTGACGCGGGCCGTGCGCGGCTCCGCCCTGCTCGGGCTCCGCGTGTGAGCGGCCCCTTCCTCGACCCGGAAGCCTGGAGGCAGCTCGCGAGCGACCTTCCGCCGGAGGACCTGCGACATGTCTGCCAATTGCTTGTGCGCGACGCGCAGGCCATGCTGGCAGCCATGACCCAGGCGGAATCGGCAGGCGATGAAGCGGCTTGGCAGCGTGCGGCGCATCGCCTCGCCGGCGGTGCCAGCGGTCTGGCAGCACGTCCCCTGGAGGTCGCCGCGCGCGAATTGATGGAGCAGCCCCCCAGCCGCGAAGCCTTGGCCCGCATCGCAGCCTTGGTTGATGGAACCATCGCCGCCCTGGAGGAAGCCGCCGGATGAGCCAGGCGCCGCTGGTCCTCATCGTCGAGGACAGCCCGCCCCAGGTCGCCCTGGCCCAGGCGCTGCTGCGCGACCTCGGCACGCGGATCGCCGTGGCGGAGACGGCACAGGCCGCCCATGAGGCAATCGCGCAGGAAGCGCCTGACGTCATCCTGCTCGACCTCGAACTGCCGGACGGCAAAGGCCTCGACCTGATGCGCCGCCTCAAGGCGGAAGGTGTGGATTCGGCCATCATCGTGGTCACCGCCAATGGCTCGGTTGGCGTCGCGGTCGAGGCGATGCGCGAGGGCGCACGCGATTTCGTGGTGAAGCCCTACAACAAGGCCCGCCTCACGGTCACCTTGAACAACGCGTTGGAGGCCCGCCGCCTGACGCAGGAATTGCAGGCGGTGAAGGCCGACCTGAATCCTGACCGCTATCACGGATTCATCGGCGCCTCGCCCGCCATGCGGGCCGTGTATCGCACCATCGAGAGCGTGGCCGCCTCCAAGGCCACGGTCTTCATCACCGGAGAGAGCGGCACCGGCAAGGAATTGGCGGCCGAGGCGGTGCACCAGGCCTCGCCCCGCCGCAAGGCGCCCTTCATCGCGCTCAATTGCGGCGCCATCCCGAAGGACCTGCTGGAAAGCGAGATCTTCGGCCACATGAAGGGCGCTTTCACCGGCGCCACCGAGAACCGGATCGGTGCCGCCAAGGCGGCGGATGGCGGCACGCTCTTTCTGGATGAGATCGGCGAGATGCCGACGGACATGCAGGTGAAGCTGCTGCGCTTCGTGCAGACCGGGAGCTTCACCCCGGTCGGTGCGACACGGTCGGAGAAGGTGGATGTGCGCTTCGTCGCCGCCACCAACCGGGACATCTGGGCGGCGGTGGAGGAGGGTCGCTTCCGCGAGGATCTCGCCTATCGGCTCTATGTCGTGCCGGTCGAGATGCCGCCGCTGCGCGAGCGGGGCAGCGATGTGATCATGATTGCGCGCGCCTTCCTGAAATCCTTCGCCAAGGAGGAACGCAAGGCCTTCCGCAGCATCACGCCCGAGGCGGAGGCGCTGCTCGCCGCCTATCCCTGGCCAGGCAATGTGCGGCAGTTGCAGAATGCGATCCGCAATGCCGTGGTGCTGCATGATGGCGCGGCGCTGGAGCGGGGCATGCTGCCGCCGCAATTGCTGCGCGCGGCGCCCAGGGCCGCGGCCACGCCTGCCGCGGCCACGCCTGCCCTCACCTCGTTCATGGCCCCCCCGCCGCCGCCAGTTCCGCCCGCGCCCCTCTCCCCGGTACCGGAGCCGGTGACGCAGGAGGTGGTCATGGAGGGAGCGCCGGCGCCCGCCCCGCCGCCCGCCGCCCCTCCGCAGGAGGAGCCGCCCCTCCTCACCATGAAGGAGATCGAGCGCCGCAGCATCCTGGCCGCCTTGCGTCACACGAACCGGGATGTGCCCCGCGCGGCCGCGCTGCTGGAGATCAACCCTTCCACGATCTACCGCCGCATCATCACCTGGCGCGAAGAAGGCACGCTCCCGCCCGAATTCGACTGATGCGCTGCGATGGCCGTGCGCAGCCGGGCGGCGTAAGCAGGGGCCATGCCCTCCTTCGAACGCCCTGCCGATGCGCCCTTCGAGATTTTCCTGATGGCCCCGCCGGGCCTGGAGGAAGCGCTTTTCGATGAAGTGAAGGGCAGGGGCTTCAAGCGGCCCCGCGCCGTGCCCGGCGGCGTCATGCTGCTGGGGGGCTGGCCCGAGGTCTGGCGTGCCAACCTCTGGATCCGCGGCACGGGGCGCGTCTTGGCACGCGTTGATTCGTTCCGTGTTCAGCACCTGGCGCAGCTGGATGGCCGCGCCCGGCACGTGCCCTGGGCAAGCGTGCTGCGCCCGGACATTCCCTTCCGGGTGGAAGCGAATTGCGCCAAGTCGCGCATCTATCACAGCGGCGCGGCTGCCGAGCGTATCGAGACCGCCATCCGCGAGACCCTTGGCGCCACCCCCTCGCCAGAGGCGGAGGTCACGGTGCGGGTCCGGATCGAGAAGGACATCTGTACTGTCAGCCTCGACACCTCAGGCGAATTGCTGCACCGGCGCGGACACAAGCAGGCGGTGAACGCGGCGCCCATGCGCGAGACCATGGCCGCGCTTTTCCTGCGCCAATGCGGGTTCGATGGGAATGAACCCCTTCTCGATCCCATGTGCGGCTCCGGCACTCTGGTCATCGAAGCGGCCGAGATCGCAGCCCGGCTCAACCCAGGCCGCTCCCGCCGCTTCGCCTTCGAGCAACTCGCCACCTTTGACGCGGAGGCCTGGGCGCGCATGCGCGCGGTCAGCCCGCAACGGGTACCTGGCTTCCGCTTTCATGGCAGCGATCGTGATGCCGGGGCCATCGCGATGAGCGAGGCCAATGCCGAACGCGCCGGGGTGGGCGGCTTCACGCAGTTCCGCCAGGCGGTGATCAGCGACGTGGAGCCCCCGCCCGGCCCGCCCGGCCTCGTGATGGTGAATCCCCCCTATGGCACCCGCCTCGGAGACCGGCGGGAACTTCTGCCGCTCTATCAGGCCCTGGGCCAGGTGCTGTTGCGCCGCTTCGTGGGCTGGCGCGTCGGCCTGGTCGCTGCCGATGCCCGGCTGGCGGAGGCGACGCGTTTGCCCTTCCTCCCCCCGGGGCCGCCCGTTCCGCATGGTGGGCTGCGAGTGATGCTTTTCCGCTCTGCCCCGCTCCCCTGAGCCGACCTCGCCCCCTGCCTCGCAGCCTGCGAATGGGGGTCTGGCACGCCGCATGCCCTGATCGAGGCGCAAAACCTCTCAGGAGCGAAAGACATGTGTGGCATTGTGGGCATGGTGAATGGTCATCCGGTGGCGGCCGATCTGGTCGCGGCGCTGGGGCGGCTAGAGTATCGCGGCTATGACTCGGCCGGTGTCGCACTGGCGGGCCCAGGCCTTCCCGTTCACCGGATCCTGGGCCGCGCCACCGATCTCGTCCCCGTGCTGGAGGCCGAGTCCCCGCAGGGCCATGCCGGCATCGGCCACACCCGCTGGGCCACCCATGGCCGCGCGGAACTTCGCAACGCCCACCCGCACCGCCATGGCGGCGTCGCGGTCGTGCACAACGGCATCATCGAGAACCACGACGTGCTGCGCCGCCAGCTGCGCGAGAAGGGCCATCACTTCGCCTCGGACACGGATTCGGAGGTCATCCCGCATCTGATGTCGGAGGCCCTGGCGCAGGGTTGCAGCCCGGTCGAGGCGCTGCTGGAGACCTGCCGGGTGCTGAAGGGCGCCTATGCCATCGCCGCGGTAACCGCGGCCGAGCCGGATCGTCTGCTGGTGGCCCGCATGGGCAGCCCGCTGGTCGTGGCGCGCGGCCAAGGTGTCGCCGCAACGGCGTCCGACCCTGCGGCCCTGGCCGGGATGGCCCATGAATACGCCGCGCTGGCCGAAGGCGAAATCGCGGAACTGACCGGCGAAGGCATCCATTTCCACCCGATCCGCATTCAGGAGCGCCGCCGCGGCGAGCGCCGCCAGCAGCCCCGCCCGGTGACGGTGGAGCGACGCGGCCAGGGCCGGCGCGCCGAGCAGCGCAGCTGGCAGTTGATCGCCGATCCGACCGCCGCGCGCGCGGATGGCCGGATCTTCACCCATCACACCCGCCGGGAAATCGCTGAGCAGCCGGAGGCGCTGGCCGCCACCGACGCCGCGCTTCGTGGCCTGGCCCTGGCCCCGGCGGTGGTCGCATGTGACCGCTTCACCGTGATCGCCTGCGGCAGCTCCCTCTTCGCCGGTGCCGTGGCCCGCGATGCGATAGAACGGGCGGCCGGGGTGACGGTGGATCTCGAAGTCGCCTCCGAATACCGCGACCGCTCGGCCCCGCCCCGGGGCGTGGCCCTGCTGATTTCGCAATCCGGCGAGACGGCGGACACCATTGCCGCCATGGCGCGCTTCCGGGCTGATGGCCTTCCGGCGATCGGCATGGTGAATGTGCGGGAATCGGCCATCGGCCGGGCCGCCGAGATGGTCTGGCCGGTCACTGCCGGCCAGGAGATCGGCGTCGCCGCCACAAAGTCCTTCACCTCGCAACTATTGGCTCTCATGCGCTTCGGCATCGCACTGGGCGAAGCGCGGGGCACGGGTGACGCCGCTTACCGTGTCGCCCTGGCCCATGCGCTGGACGCCGCCCCCGGCATCTGCGCCGAAGCCGAGAAAAGTGAGCCCATCGCCCGCATCCTGGCCCAGCGCATCGCCGGCGAGGGCGAGGCGCTCTTCATTGGCCGTGGCTGGGGCGCGGCGCTTGCCCAGGAGGGCGCGCTGAAGCTGAAGGAACTCTCCTACCTCCGTGCCCAGGGCTACCCGGCGGGCGAATTGAAGCACGGCCCCATCGCGGTGATCCGTGAGGGCTCGCCCGTCATCGTCTGCACGCCGGGCGATGCGGGCCAGGCCAAGGTTCTGGCCAATGCCAGCGCGGTGGCGGCCCGTGGCGCGCGGGTGGTGGCCCTGACCGATGCGTCTGGTGCCGAGGCCGCGAGCGGGACGGCCGCTGAGACCATCACCCTGCCTGGCGATGCGCTGACCGCGCCCTTCGCCCAGGCGGTGTTCATGCAGCTTCTGGCCTATCATACGGCGCTGGCTCTCGGGCATGATGTGGACCGTCCCCGCAACCTCGCGAAATCGGTGACGGTGGAATGAGCGCGTCCGATGCACACAGCGCCGCTTGGCGCGACGGGCTGCAGGTGAAGGGGAGCCGGAGCATGTCCTTGCGTGCCTGGGTGAAGCGGCGGGAGCACCCGATGGCTCGCCTCGCCTTCGCGGCGGCCAAGGCCCTGCGCGGGGCGCGGATGCCGGTGATCCGGCCCCTGCACCGCGCGCTTTACGCACTGCACAAGGGCGTGGGCGGTGCCTGGGCCAATGCGACGCGCATCCTCTGGTGGACGCCGATGTTTCTCTCGCGCGTCGAGAATGCGGCGCCGGGCCTTTATCTGGAGGGCGGCATGCCATTGGTGATGGGCCCGCTCACCATCCGCCTGGGCCGCGATGTCCGGCTCTCCGGTGCCACGACGCTGACCGGCCGCACGGCCAGCGCCGCGCCGCTGCTGGAAGTCGGCAGCAACGTGGATATCGGCTGGCAGACCACGATTGCGGTCGGCACCCGCGTGGAGTTGGGTGACAATGTGCGCTTGGCCGGCCGCTGCTTCCTGGCGGGTTATCCGGGCCATCCGCTCGAGGCCGAGCGCCGCGCTCAGGGCCAGCCCTGCGATGCCGACCAGATCGGTGACATCATCCTGGAAGATGACGTCTGGCTGGCCACCGGCGTCACCGTGCTGGCGGGCGTTCGCATCGGGCGTGGCACGGTGGTGGGTGCGGGCAGCGTCGTCACGCGCGACCTGCCGGCCGGCGTGATCGCGGCCGGTTGCCCGGCCCGCGTGATCCGGGAGATCGGCAGATGACGCATGACCTGATCGTCTTTGGCGAGGATTGGGGCGCACATCCTTCTTCCAGCCAGCATCTGGTGTCGCATCTGGCGAAGGACCGGGACGTGGTCTGGGTGAATTCCATCGGCCTGCGCAAGCCGAGCCTTTCCATGGCCGATGCGTCCCGCGCCGCCCGTAAGCTGGGCGCGGCCTTCCGCCACAAGGCGCCGGCCGTGCGCGTGCCAGCGCCCGGCCCCGTGGTGCAACCGCTCGCCTTGCCCATGGCGGAAAGCCGGCTGGGCCGCGCGATGAATCGCGCGCTGATCGGCGGTAAGGTCCGCAGGGCCGCCGCCGGGCTGAAGCGCCCAGTGGTCTGGGCGGCGCTGCCCTCAGCCGTGGCCGCGCTCGGCGCGTTGGGCGAGCAGGCCGTCGTCTATTACTGTGGCGATGATTTCTCGGCCCTGGCCGGCGTGGATCATGCTGCGGCCAGCCGCATGGAAGCCGAACTGGTGGCGCGTGCGGACCTCATCCTCGCCGCCAGCGAAACACTGGCCGCCCGATTTCCCGCCCACAAGACCCGCCTCCTGCCGCACGGCGTGGATCTCGACCTCTTCAGCACGCCCGCCCCCCGTCCGGCCGATATGCCCGGGGGCGGTCCAGTCGCCGGCTTCTATGGCAGCCTGGCACCCTGGATTGACCTCGATCTGGTCGCCGCCACCGCGAAGCTCTTGCCGGAATGGCGTTTCCTGATGATCGGCGCGGCGCAAACAGATCTCTCGGCCATTGAGGGCATCGGCAATATCCAGCGCCTGGGCCCGCGCCCGCATGCAGCGCTGCCCGGCTATGCCCAGCATTGGGATGCCGGGATCATCCCCTTCCGCGACACGCCGCAGATCCGCGCCTGCAATCCGTTGAAGCTGCGCGAATACCTGGCCGCCGGGCGCCCCGTGGTCAGCACGGATTTCCCCGCCCTGGATGAATATCGGCATCTGGTTCAAGTCGCGGCCACGCCGGAGGCCTTCGCCGCCGCCCTGCGCGCGAGCCTCGCGGATCAGAACGCCGCTGCCCGCCGCGCTGCCGTCGCCGCGCAATCCTGGGCCGCGCGTGCCGCCCAGGCCGCCGCATGGATTGATGCGCTGTGAGGGCGCTGCTTCTTCTTCTGCTGGCCCTCTCCTCCGCCTCCGCCGAGACGCTGCGTATCGGCCCGCCGGAGAGCCTGCCGGCTTTGCCCGAACTCGTCCTGCGCGGCGAGAATCGCGGCACGGGACCCGCCTTGCTGTTGCTGCGCGTGGATGATCGCCCCGGCGCGCCCTATCACGACCGCGCCAATGTGGAGCGCCTGGTCCCGCCCGGCCCCTTCACCCTGCGCCTGCGCCTGCCGCTGCTCACCACCCCGCGCGGCCGCGCCATAGACCCTGCCGCGCTGCGCCTCGCCATTGCGGATTCGCGCGATCCCGGCATGCGCCTCTCGCGCCTTTCGATCGAGGGGGCGCCCGCCTTGCCGCCGGGCGTTCGAGGCTGGTCCTTTGCCCCCGAGGGCGCTGCCCCGCTCAGCGGCATGATCAGCGTCGCCCCGGGCGCGCCGGGCCTGGCTGGGATCAATCCCCGTCACGTGCGGCGGCCAGGCGAGGACCCGATCCTGGCGCGAGGCATGGTGGGCGTGACCCGCTTTGCCACGCCGCTGCCGCCCGGGGACTGGAACATCACCCTCTGGACCGAGGATGCGGGCGAGTGGGAGACCCTGCCCGCCGTGCTGGAACAGCGCATCCGCATCAATGGCCGGGACGTCGTGCTGTTTCGACGCAGCCAGGAGGAATGGGCCGCCCAGCGCTATTTCGCCGGGCGCGAGATCGAGGCGACGGAGAGCCCCTGGCCCGCCCTGGGCGGCCGGCGCGGCGGCCGCGTGGAGGCGCAAATCCGCCTGGCGCCGGGTGAGGATCTGGTGGTGCAGCTTGCGGGCCATCCGCAGGCCGCGACGCATCTTGCAGCCCTTCTTGCCGAACCGGGGACAGAGGGGCGCTCCACCATGGAAGCCCTGCGCGCGGCCCGTTTCGCCGAAGCCTGGCCGGTGCTGCACCGGCCAGCGCCCTTGCACAGCGGCAGCCTCTCGATCGTCGCCCCGGTGGAAACCCTGGCCGCGCCCGGCAGCGTGGTGGCGCTGCGCTTCACGGCCCGCGGCCCGACGCAACGCCTCACACCGCAATGGCATTGGGAGGGCGACCCCTTGCCGCTGCGCGCGCATTGGGGCCAATGGCGCTGGCGCCGGCCGGCACCAGAGACCCCGGGCCTGGTTCTCTCGGCCGCCCATCTTCGGGCGGATGCGGCGAGCGTGCCGCTCGGCGAGGCCTTGCCGCGCGAGATCACCGCCCTGGTCACCATTCCCTCCGGCACCCCCCCCGGCGAGCGCCGGCTGCGCCTCCTGGCCGGGAACGCCGTGGCCGAGGCCCGGATCACCATCCTGCCGATCGAGCGCCCCAAGCCGCGGCAAAGGGTCGGCGTCTTCCTGGATGTCGCGCCGCATCTGGCGCCGGACCAGGCGGCTCGGCAGTCCGTTTGTGACCTGGACACGCTACGTGACCTGGGGTTCGACCTGATCGCCCCGCCCTTGGCGACTCCGCCCGACCATGCCGCCATGCTCTTGGATCTGCAGGCGGCCGCGCGCCGCTTCGCGCCGCCCTTGGTGGCCTATACGCCCCTGCGGCGGCTGGAGATGCAGCACGGCCCACGTGAGGCCGCGGCCCAGCTCGTGGCGGCGGAACGCGCCATTGCCGCAGCGGGGCTGCCCCAGCCGGTCTGGGTGGTGGCGGATGAGCCCTCCGGCGCCGGCATGGCGGATCGCGTCCGGGCCATGGCCTTCGCATTGCGCGAGGCAGGCAGCGAGGCAAGCCTCGCCGGGCACCTGAACGACCCGGCGGACACCGCCCTGCTGCCCCTGCTGCAGTTGGTGACGGTCAATCCGCGATACGGCGCTGACCTCGGCGACATCGCCCGGCTGCGGGCAGCGGGCGTCCAGCCCTTTCTTTACAATATGCCCCGTCTGCGGCTTGCGGCGGGCTTTTACCTCTGGCGCATCGGGGCGGAGGGCTTGTTGCAGTGGCATGCCCGCATGCCCACCGCCGATGCCTTCGACCCCACGGATGGGCGGGAGGGCGATGTGCAATTCCTTTGGCCCACCCCTGGCCTCTGCGCTGCGCCGGACCTGGATGGTGACCTCTTGGAACTCATGGCCGGGCAGGAGGACCTCCGCTGGCTGGCCTGGCTGGAGCAGGCGCCAGGCGAGGCGGCGGCGGCCCTGCGCCGCCGGCTCCGACGGGAGGTCCCGACAAGTTGGCGGGACGCCATGGCCCTGTCCCCCGACGCCGCAAGCGCATGGCAGAATGCGATCACCGCCCTGGCACGCAATTTGATGTGGTGAGGGGCGCGCCTTCGCGCGGGAGACGTGTTTCGTGAAGCCGACCCTCTGTGGAATGATCCTGTTGAGCCTTGCCGCCTGCGGCACGCCCGACCCGTTGCGGGCGATCCCCAGCCATGAGCGCAACATGCTGGAGGCCGAGGCACGGCTCTCCACCAGCCGGGATCGCCGCTCCACCGTCGAGGCCATGCTGGCCCGCGCTCGGGCGAACGACCCTGCCCCCCTGGTGTTGCGCTTCCCTGGCGCGGTGACCACGCCCGACGCGGCGCAGCGCGAGGCGATCTCGCGCTTTGCGACCGCCGCGCGGGGCGCCCCCCGCCTCATCGTCCAGGCCCGCCCCGGCGGTGGCGCGGAAATGCTGCCGCCGCGCCGCGCCATCGCCGTTGCGCGGCTGCTGGAAGCCGATTTCCCCCAGGTGGACATTCAATTCGAGGCGCAGCTTCCCCCCGATACCGTCCGCGTTCAACTGCCGAGCGGAGCCCCCCGATGAACAGCACCCCGACGACCCCGCCGCTCTCCGAGATCTTCCACGCGCTGCTGGCCGCGGGTTGGCGCCGCCGCTACCTCATCCTCTTGCCGCTTCTGCTGCTGCCCATCCTGGGCGGGCTGGTCGGCAGCTTCGTGCCGCATTCCTACGAAACCAGGATGTCGGTGCTGGTGCAGGAGCCGGGGCGCTTCAACCCGTTCCTGGAAGACCTCTCGGTCCGCTCCAACCTGCGTGACCGGATGGACGGGCTGCGCGCCTTGCTCACCTCCCGCCATGTGCTGTTGGGGGTGGCGGAGGATCTCGGCATGATCCAGCCCGGCGCCACGGAATCCGAGCAGTCGCGGGCTGTGGGCAGCCTCTCCCGCTCCGTTTCGGTGCAGCTGATCGGGCAGGAAATGGTGGAGCTGCGCTACCGCGCCCGCCGTCCGGAGGGGATGGACCGCGTGCTGGCGCAGGTGGGCCAGCGTTTCATCGAGCGGGTGCGCGGCCCGGAAGATGCCTCGCTGAGGGACAGCGTGGCCTTCCTGGGCGGCCAGATCCAGGACGCGCAGAACGCGCTGAACCAGTCGGAACAGGCGCTCTCCAGCTTCAAATCCACCCATGCGGCGCGGCTGCCCGACATGCGCGCCGCCAATCTTCAGCGCCTGGCCCAAATGCGCGAGCAATTGGCCGACCGCGAGGTGCGCCTCGCCGGCGCCGAGGCCGAGATCAACTCGATCTCTAGCCGCCTCCTGCAGACCGACCCGGTGCTTGGCCGTCTGGAGCAGGACATCGTCGCCACCCGCGGCGAATTGGCCCTGCTGCGGAGCCGCTACACCGACGCGCATTCCCGCGTGCAGGCCGTGCTGAACCGTGCCGAAAGCCTGGAGCACGAGCGCGATAGCCTGCTGGCCCGCAGCGGCGTGGCAATGGATGATGCGCGGCTGCGCAACATCGCCGCCGTCAGCGTCGCCCGTGCGGATGGCGCCCAGCCCCTGCTGGTCAGCCAGATCGCGATCCTGGATCAGGCGCGGGCCCGGCTCGGCCAATTGCGCGGCGAGACGGAGAATTTACGCGCCACCGTGGCCGATCTCTCCCGCCACATCGCCGGCTCCGGCGAGGTGGAGCGGGAGTTGCGCGGTCTGGAGCGCGACGTGGCGGTGCAGGCGGATCTGGTCCAGCAACTGCGCCGCCGCTTCGAGACGGCGCGCGTGACGGCCGACCTCGCCCGCCAGCAGGCGCCGGAGCGTATCAAGGTGATTGACCGCCCCTTCGAGCCGACGGCGCCGACCAAGCCGATGACCATGATCTTCGCCCTGGCTGGCATCGCCGCGGGCCTCGCGCTCGGCATCGGCCTCGCCGCCCTCTTCGAACTGATGGATGGGTCGGTGCGCGGCATCCGGGCCACCGAGAGGCTCCTGGGCGTCCCCGTCCTGGCGCGCCTGCCTCGGATCGACCGGAGGCTGGTGGCATGAGCGGCGCGGTGATCCATGTGGTGCAGCATCTCAGCCCGGGCGGGCTGGAGGTGATGGCCCTCGAACTGGCCCGCGCGCAGCAGGCTCTTGGCCAGGAAACCTATGTCCTCAGCCTGGAAGGCAGCCTGGAGGAGGCGCTGGCGCATTGGCCACGGCTGGCCACCCAGAAGGGGCAGTTGCTCTTCATGGGCAAGCGCGCCGGGCTGGATGTGACCCTGGTGCCGCGCCTCATCGCCCTGTTCCGCGGCATGCGCCCGGCCTGCGTGCACACGCACCATGTCGGGCCGATGCTGTATGCCGGCGCTGCCGCACGCCTCGCTCGCGTGCCCGCCCGGCTGCACACCGAGCATGATGCCTGGCATCTGGCCGAGCCCCGGCGGCGGCGGCTGGTGCGGGCCGCCCGACTGCTCATGGCGCCGGTGATGATCGCCGATGCCCCCCATGTGGCCGAGGCCGTCGCCCAGGCCCTTGGTGGGCCGCTCCCTTTGGTGGTCATGAATGGCGTGGATACCGAGCGGTTGCAGCCTGGTGACCAAGCCAGCGCCAGGCAGGCGCTCGGCTTGCCCGCTGATGTCCAGATGCTCGGGATCGCGGCACGGCTGGAACATGTGAAGGGGGTGGATGTGGCGCTGGACGCGTTGCGCCATCTGCCGCAGCAGGTGCACCTCGCCATTGCGGGCGGCGGGCGCGAGGCGGGAACGCTGCGCTCGCTCAGCATCGCCCATGGCGTGGAGGATCGCGTGCATTGGCTCGGTGTCCTGGACGACATGGCGCGCTTCTACCCGGCGCTGGACCTGCTGGTCGTGCCCTCGCGGCATGAGGGGCTGCCGCTCGCTCCCCTGGAGGCGCAGGCTTGCGGCGTGCGCGTGGTCGCGACGCGGGTGGGTGGCACGGCGGCAGGGATCTGCCCTCTGACCGGCCATCTGGTGCCGCCCGAGGATCCCGAGGTGCTGGCCGCAGCCCTGCGGCGGGCCCTGAACGAGGCAGGCGATCCGCGCCCCTTCGTGCTGGCCACGGCGAGCCTCGATGCCGCCGCGCGCGCCTGCCTGGACCTGGCCGCGCCATTCGCTCGCTGCGAGGCTGCGCGCGAGGACTGAGCGGAACCTCGCTTGCACAGGGCCTACCGAACCAATCGTAGGCCTGGCTGCCATGGATATCCTGCTCGCGACCCTCACCCTCGGCGCGATTGCGCTGATCCTGCATCACCATCTCGTCTGGCCGTTGATCCTGCGCCGGGCGGCCGGGAAGGCCTCCACGGCCCCCCGGCCCATCGCCGACCACCTCCTGCCCAGCATCACGCTGGTCATGCCCGCGCATAACGAGGCACGGTTCATCGCGCGAAAGATCGAGAACCTCGCCGGCCTGGATTACCCGCGCGAGCAGTTGCGGATCATCATCGCGACCGATGGCTGCACGGATGACACCGTGGCCCGGGCGCGGGTTGCCCTGGGTGCGGCCGGGCTTTCTGCGGAAATCCGGGAATTCCGGCAGAATCGCGGCAAGGTGGCCGTGCTGAACGAGGTGGTGGGCGGGCTTGGCAAGGGCATCGTGGCCCTGAGCGATGTCTCGGCCCTGCTGCCCGCCGACGCGCTGCGCCGTATCGCAGCCCATTTCGCCGAGCCCGGCCTGGGCGCGGTGGGCGGCACCTACCAGCTGGACGAGCCCGGCTCCGCGGGCGAGGCCAAGTATTGGCAGTGGCAGGTGGCGACCAAGCGTGGCGAAGCGGCCCTCGGCGCACCGCTTGGCCTGCACGGCGCCTTCTGGGCCTTCCGCCGCGAAGCCTTCGAGGCGCTGCCTGCCGACACCATCAATGACGATTTCATCTTGCCCATGCAGATGGTGCTGCGCGGCTGGCGCGTGGCCTATGACCCGACGATCGTCGTGCGGGAGGCCGAGCGCAGCAGCCCCGCGCAGGATCTGCGGCGGCGGCGGCGTATCGCGGCCGGCAACATGCAGCAGCTGCTGCGCCTGCTGCCCCTGCTGCACCCGCGCCATGGCGGCGTGGCCCTGGCCTTCCTCTCCGGCAAGGCGCTGCGCGTGATGACGCCCTTGCTGATCCTCATCGCCGCGTTGGGCACCGCGGTGCTGGCGCCGGGCTCGGACTTCTTCACGCTGCTTGCCCTTGCTCAGATTGCCGGCTTTGCCGCGGCGCTGGCCGGCCTCGCGCTTGGCGAGCGCGCGCCCCGGCTGCTCGCCTTCGCGGCCTATGCGCTGGTCGGCCATGCAGCGAGCGGATGGGGCGCGGCACGCTACGTGCTCAGTCGTCCCGCACAACCCTGGCGCCGCGCGGCGCCGTAACGCTGACCATCACGAATTCCAACCCGGAGAAGACCCCGATGTTCCATTGCGATCCCCCCCTCTCCATCCGCATCGCCAAGCGCGCGATGGATATCACCGTCGCGCTGGTGGCGCTGCTTTTGACCCTGCCGCTCTGGCCGCTCATCGCGCTCGCCATCAAGCTCGACAGCCCGGGGCCCGTTCTGTTCCGCCAATTGCGCATCGGCCGCGCCGAGGCGGACCGCGTGGTGTTGTTCAGCATGTTGAAGTTCCGCTCCATGCGGGCCGACGCCGAAAAGCAGACAGGCGCCGTCTGGGCCAAGCAGCGCGACCCGCGGATCACCCGCGTCGGCGCCTTCCTGCGCAAGTCCCGCCTGGATGAGATCCCGCAGCTGATCAACGTGTTGAAGGGCGACATGGCGCTGATCGGCCCCCGGCCGGAGCGTCCTGGCTTCTACCAAAAGCTGGACCGCGCCATCCCCTTTTTCGCCGAGCGCACCGGCGGTATCCGTCCTGGCATCACCGGCCTCGCCCAGGTGAACCAAGGATACGACACGAGCCTTGAAGATGTGCGCAACAAGGTCGCCTGGGATCACGCCTATGCGATGCGGTTGACCAGTTTCGGCGCCTGGCTGGGCACGGATCTCGGCATTGCGCTGCGCACCGTGGCGGTGATGGCCGGTGGGCGGGGGCAATAAGCCTCAGCCCTCGGGCGCCGCGTCCTCGGCGAGGCCCAGGGCGTTCAGCAGCGCGGCGCGAGCAACCGGCTTGGAAAGATAGTCATCCATGCCAGCATCCAAGCATTGCCGCTCATAGATCGGACCCACGGCGGCGGTGAGACCGATGATCCGGGTCTCGCGATTCGGGCTGCCACCGGAGCGTATGCTGCGGGTGGCTTCCAAGCCGTCCATCACCGGCATCTGCATATCCATCAGGATGACGTCGAAGCGGCGCTGCGCGAGTTCGGCCAGCGCCAAGGCGCCATTCTCGGCCAGGGTGACGCCGACCCCGGCCTGCTCCAGCATTCGCGTGAGAACAAACTGGTTGACTGGATTGTCTTCAACCACCAGGGCCTGCATGCGGGTGCTGATTTCGCTTGCGGCTGGAGGCTCGGGGCCGGGCAGCCGCGGCCGAAAGGCATGGCGCAGTGCCTCGCGCAGCCGCGCCGGCATGGCGGGCTTCAGCAGCATCGCGTCGAACAAGCCAAAGGGCGGGGGGCCCTGTTTGCCCTCCCCAGCACTCAGCAGAATGAGCCGGGGCTCTGCTCCCGATCCTTCGCGGATGCGCCGTGCCAGCGCATAGCCGCTTTCCGATCCGAGGCGCCCATCAATGATGACAGCATCGAAGCTGCGCTCTGTTTGCTGAGATTTCTGAAGCAGCTCCATCGCGACTTCGGCATTCTCCGCCTCGGCAGCTTCAAGGCCAATGCCCCGCAATTGCCGCGCGATGATGCCGCGATTGATCGGCTGCGGTTCCACGACGAGAACACGCTTTCCCCAAGCCTCCGGACCTTGGAGCGTCGCCGGCGGCGGGGCGGCTCGCGCTGCAACGCTGAACCGAAAGACGCTGCCGCCGCCGGGGCGTGGCTCCGCCTCAATTCCGCCGCCCAGGATCTCTGCGAGTTTGCGCGAAATCGCCAGGCCAAGGCCTGTTCCCCCGAACCGGCGGCTGGTCGAGGCGTCCGCCTGGGTAAAGCGTTCAAATAGTTTAGGAATGGTGGCGGGATCGATACCGATCCCGGTGTCACTGACAGCGCAGGTCAGCCGCCAGCTGCCGTCGGAGCCGTTGGGCGTTGCGGAGAGCGAGACACGGATCCAGCCCCGATCGGTGAACTTCACGGCATTGCCGATAAGATTGAGCAGGATTTGCCGGAAGCGGCCAGGCGCGCCGATCACCTGCGTCGGCACGCTGGGCTCGATCATGCCCACCAGCTCGATGTCCTTGGCCGCAGCCTTGGGTGCAAAGAGCTCGATGATGTTCGTTACCTGCTCCTCCGGCGAGAAGATTTCCGCTTCCAGCTCGATCTCCCCGGCCTCGATCTTCGAGAAGTCGAGGACGTCGTTCAGCACTGTCATCAGGTGGTCTGCGGAACTCTGGATGGTCTCGGCGTAGCGGCGCTGGGTCTGGTTCAGCCGGGTCTCCAAAAGCAGGCCGCTCAGCCCGATTACCCCATTCATCGGAGTGCGAATCTCATGGCTCATCGACGCAAGAAACTCTTCCTTCGCCTTTGACGCACTGCGCGCGCGCGCCTCACTGTCGGCGAGGCGCTGGCCTTGGCGCAGCAGCAGGATCAGGGCGGCTCCAGCGATGGCAGCCACAGCAATGCACGCGAAGAGGAAAATCTGAAACTGTTCGCGAACCGGCTCCAGGACATCCTGTCGGCTTTGCGCCACCTCGATCACGATGGGCACCTGACGGCTCACGGCGAAGCTGGCCGTGACGCGGTGCCCATAACCATCAAGGCCGGTGAAGGAACCCGCCTCGCGCCGGGGCAGGAAATCGCGGAAGAGCCAGTTGTCCGGCAATGGCTGTCCGATTCCCTCATGCAACCCGTCGCTGCGCGCGATCATGACTCCGTCGAAGCCATAAAGACGGATATCTACGCCAAAGGCCGTTGCTGGCAGGGCGGAGATGGCGGTCAGATATTCAGGATTGATCAGGGCAAGCGCGAATTCACCCCTGGGTGCATCCGCTTCCGGCAGCGGCAGGGCAAGCGGGATGGTCCAGCGGGTCCAGGCTGCCCGGGAAGGGGCCTCATCCAGGAGGCGGCCAGGTTGGGGCGACAGCATGCGCAGCGCTGACCCGCCGCCTTCGGCCCGTATCCGGCGTAATTCCTGGAACCATGCGCTGTCCATGAACTGGCGGCCCGTCAGGTGAGCCGGGACTGACTGCACCGTTCGGCCTGCTCCATCCAGGATAAGCACGGCCCGTAATTGCGGCATATCCTGGATGAGACTCGCCAACTCAGGCGAGATGGCAAGCGCTTCGTTGCGCTGAGAGCGTGAGAGCACATCCGTCAGGACCAGACTGACCGCATCGAGTGTGCGGGAGGCCTGGTCTGCCAAGCCAGTCGCAAGCGCTTGCGTGAGACGCTCTGTATCCCGAATGGCGCGGGCCTCGCGCCGTGAGGACTGCACGGCATAAGCAATGGAGAGAACAACGATCACAAGCAGGACCGCCGCGGTTACGACGATCCGATATCCGAGCATTCCCCCCCAGCGAGACATCAAGGATGGCGAGGCAGACTTCGGCATGGGGGCCATGTCCATCTTGGGCGAGACAACGTCACTGCCACCATGCGCCATCCAGGCTCCGAGAGCCAGTTATGTCGATCAGCGTGCTCGCCCAAACCGTCTCCAGCAAGCTCATTCCGCCGCGCGAGCGTCAATAGTAGCGGATGATCCCGGTCAAGACGCCTTGGACAGCCACGCGATCCGGGCCGAAAATCCGCGTTTCGTAGAGCTTGTTCGCTGGCTCCAAAGCGATCGAGTTGCCGCGGCGGCGCAACTTTTTAAGCGTGACTTCGACGTTGTCGATCAAGGCAACGATGATGTCGCCGTTGTTTGCCGAGTCGGTGCGCTTGATCAGGGCTTTGTCACCATCCAGGATGCCCGCCTCGATCATCGAATCACCGGCAATTTCAAGGGCATAATACTCTCCGCTGCCCAGCATGCTTGCTGGTACAGCGATGGCTTGGCCTTGGTCACGCAAGCCCTCGATAGGTGTGCCGGCCGCGATCCGCCCTAGGAGCGACAGCGATACCACACCCGCAGGTTCGGGCCGCACGGGCGTTCTGAACTGTCCCTGGATGACACCCTCCCTCGCTTCGGGGGCGTCGGGAACAGTGGCTGGGCTTTGCGCGCCGGGCAGCTTTACGATCTCCAAGGCGCGCGCCCGATGGGCGCGCCGACGCAGGAAGCCTCGCTCCTCAAGGGCGCTGATTAGTCGGTGGATGCCCGACTTCGACTTGAGCGCAAGACCGACCTTCATCTCGTCAAACGACGGCGAAAAGCCTGTTGCCTGGAGATGCTCATGGATGAACATAAGCAATTCGTGTTGCTTGCGGGTCAGCATGCCAAACCAGCTTTCGTAAGGGCGGAGGGGCGGTGAGGCCATCCGGCGGAAGACGAACAAATCAGAAACGTTGAGATCGTTCTAGGAAGGTTCCCGGCGTTTCGTCAATCACTTTCCTTGTGCATCTTCACTCGCCCGCGTGTCGGATTGGGATCAGCGGTTCGGGCGCGCGACGTATGAGGATCTGCGATATATTCGCTTAAGGGCATAGGCGAGAGGTCATGACCGAAACCATCACGGCGAACTGGGATGAACGATCCGGCAGGCACGTCCCAGGTTTGCCCATCTGCTGCGCGCTCTCTGGCCCCGCTCCATGGCGGAAGTCAGAGAAGCATCTCAGCGGGTTCTTCCGGCCAGTTGGCCGGCGGCAAGCCTGGCGCCGTTCCTCAGCATGATTTCGCTGGAGACAGATAAGGCAGCGTTGCGGCGTGCATGCCTCGCCCTACGGCGCCCGATCGCTGGTGCCGGTGAAGCGCTGCGCGACGTGGTGTTGAGCGAGGTGCCGCCCGGGCCGGGGGCAGTGGTTGGCGGATTCTGGCCGATGGGAAGCGAGATCGACACCAGGCCCCTCCTTCAGGCGCTTCATGGGCGGGGTCACCGGATCGTGCTCCCGGTGACCCCGCCACGCGGCCAACCGTTGCGCTTTCGGCGATGGGCGCCCGGCATCGCGATGGTTCGCGGACCCATAGGGACGCAGCACCCGCCCACCGGTGAATTTGTGACGCCCGATTGGCTGATCGTGCCCCTCCTGGCTTTCGATCGTTCCGGTGCGCGACTGGGCTATGGCGGGGGGTATTATGACCGGACGCTCGCCCTGCTAAGCGGAGCGACGGCCATTGGTGTGGCCTATGCCGCGCAGGAGATTGCCCAGGTGCCCACCGGCCCGCATGATGTTCCCCTCCATGCCATCGCGACGGAGCAAGGATTGATCCGGGCGTGAAGATCCTTTTTCTCGGCGATATCGTCGGTCGCTCCGGCCGCGACGCCCTGGGCCAGCGCCTTCCCGCACTGCGAGCGCAACTTGACCTTGATCTTGTGGTAGTGAACGGCGAGAACGCTTCGCATGGGTTCGGCCTTGCCCCTGAGATGGCGCGCGCCTTTTTCGCGTCCGGCACGGATGTCATCACCTTGGGCAACCACGCCTGGGACCGGCGCGAGATCATCCCCTATCTGGCAGAGGAGCGGCGGCTGCTGCGGCCGGCGAACTTCCCGCCGGGCACGCCTGGGGCCGGTGCAGTGGTGGTTGACGTTCGCGGCGGGCGGAAGGCCCTCGTGATGAATGTTATGGGGCGGGTCTTCATGGATCCGCTGGATGATCCCTTCCGTTCCGTACAATTGGAATTGCAGCGGCACACGCTCGGCCGCTCGATCCAGGCCGCGGTCATTGATGTGCATGCAGAGGCGAGTAGCGAGAAGCAGGCCTTCGGCCATAGCTTCGATGGTATGGTGAGCCTGATCATCGGGACCCATACTCATGTGCCAACGGCCGACCACCAGATCCTCCCCGGTGGCACCGCTTTTCAGACTGATGCCGGCATGTGCGGCGACTATGACAGCATCATCGGCATGCAGAAGGGGAGTGCAGCCATGCGCTTCTGGAAAAAGATGCCAGGAGAAAAGCTCGCGCCGGCCGAAGGGGAGGCCACGATATGCGGTCTATACGTCGAGACCGATGATGCCAGCGGCCTCGCCAAGCGCGTGGCCCCTCTCCGCCTTGGTGGGCGCCTCAGCCAAGTCATGCCGGAATTGGATTAGGCTCCAAACCCAAACAACTTTCGCTTCGAGGGGCCGCGTATGATTTGCTGCCATAGTCAAGGAGGCGGGCGGGGATGGCGCAGGGATCGTTGCTCACCGATCGGCCGTTGGAGGCGATAGCGCCGCTCCTGCCGAGGAATCGACCCGGGGCACGGCGAGTGGACGACCGGCGTGTGCGGAGCGGTATCGTGCATGTGCTCCAGCACGGCGGCCGCGGGCAGGATGGCCATCGGATCTACGGCGCGCCGACCCCGATCCACAATCCCTATCGTCGATAGTCGCGGCGCAGCATTTGGGCTCAGGCGCTGGCCCAGGCGACCCCAGGCAGGCTGCAGTTGATGGACAGCCCAACGGCCAAGGCACACGGCGCGGCTGCGGGCGGACAAGGGGGGCCGAGTTCCAGGCCATCGGCCGCTGTCGCGACGGTCGCGGGGCCAAGTTCCACCTCGTGACCGATGGCGCGGGCCGTTTCTTCGCCTTTCTCGTCACATCCGGGCAGATGGGTGACACGCGCCCCACCCACAGCGTGCTCGCCCGCTTGCCGCCACCCGACAAGTTCCTCGCCGACGCCGCCAAAGACAACAACGGTTTGCGGGCGTTCCTCGCCGGGCGGGGTACTCTGCCCGCGACATGCTCCCCAGCGTGTATCCAGTCAGACGGAGAGTCCTCCGTGTTGATGTCTGATGGCTGATGGGAAAGGTGCTGGGAGCATGCCCCCAACCGCGTTGGCCGGCGATCTCGGCGGCCGTGCGACGCCCAGCCTCGAGTGCGGCCGGATCGTACGGTCGTCCTGCCGCCAGGTGGCCAGCACCACCCGGGCCTGAGCCATCGAGGTGAACAACGTCTCGTTCAGGCACTCATCCCGCAGCCGACCCTTGAAGCGCTCGATGAGCGCGTTCTGCGTCGGCTTCCCCGGGGCGGTGTCGTGCCACTCCACCTCCCGCTCCCGCGGCCAGCGCAGGATCCATGCCGACGTCAGTTCCGTGCCGTTGTCACGGACCAGCGCCAGAGGCTTGCCGGCCAGATCGCACGCCCGACGCTCGCTCACCCCGTGCCACCTCCGGGCGTGGGCGACCTCGTTTCGCTTTGCGCCGGGCGTCGGCATTTTTTGTCGAGAGGTCCTTCAGATCGCGATGTCCGGCATTGCCGCCGCCAGCCGCTTCTTCACCTTGGCGTTGTTCGTCGGCTACGCGGCCTCACCCGCCAGCGTCCGGAGCCGTTTGGCCTCGTTCACCTCAGGGTCGCCGAGCTTCGCCTTCCACTGGTAGAAGGTGGGTTCGCTGATGCCGTGCCAGCGGCACATGTCCGCCGTCGCCGCGCCATTGACCGCGCGCAGACATCAACCCCGCTCTTTCAATCTCCCAATGATCTGCTCGCAGCTGAACCTGCCGCACTTCATTCGTCCCCCCTCTCGCCGGAGCGGAACCTACCGAAAAATGATGCCGCTTCAGGGAAGCGCGTTAGCCTCTCACGGCGCTATGGCCGAAATGGATCGGTCGGCACTTGTGGCTGGCCGGACATCGGGCGACACACAGCCATGGACGAACCTTGCCGCCTCTATCTGATCACCCCCCCGGTCCTGCCGCCTGGCTTCGAGAATCATCTGGCCGCGGCGCTGGACGCCGGTGATGTCGCCTGCCTCCAACTGCGTCTGAAGGACGCACCACGCGACGAGATTCGGCGCGCCATCGCTCAGCTCATGCCCATTGCGCAAGCGCGCGACGTGGCCTTCCTGGTGAACGACGATGCCCCCCTGGCCGCCGAAATGGGGTGCGATGGCGCGCATCTTGGCCAGGCGGATGGCGATCATGCCGGGGCGCGCATGCTGCTCTCGGGCAAGATCCTGGGGATCACCTGCCATGCCTCGCGCCATCTGGCGATGACCGCGGGCGAGATGGGCGCCGACTACGTCGCCTTCGGGGCCTTCTTCCCGACCAGCACGAAGGAGACGCAGCACGTGGCCGATCTCTCGCTGCTGGAATGGTGGAGCGAACTGATGGAGGTGCCCTCGGTCGCGATCGGAGGGATCACGGCAGAGAACTGCGCGCCCCTGGTCCGTGCAGGGGCGGATTTCCTGGCCGTGGTCGGTGCGGTGTGGAACCATCCCGACGGCGCAGCGGCCGGGGTGCACCAGATGAACCAAGCGATCAGGGATGCCCTCGATGGAGCTTGAATTCGAAACCTGCGACGTCTTCACCACAAGCCGCTTCGGCGGCAATGCGCTGGCGCTGGTCTATGGTGCGGATGGGCTGGAGAGCGAGGCGCTGGCCGCCATCGCGCGGGAGTTCAACCTGTCGGAAACCGTCTTCATCCTGCCGCCCGAGCGGGAGCCTGCCGATGTGCGGCTTCGCATTTTCACGCCGGGCCTGGAGTTGCCCTTCGCCGGCCACCCGAATGTGGGGGCGGCCGTGATGATTGCGCGCCGCATCGGCCACGAGGGCAACCAGTTGATCCTGGAGCAGCCGGCCGGGCACGTCACCGCTTGGCTCACCCGCGGTGCCGGCGGCGTGCCGGTCGCTGCCGAGATCGAGGCGCCGCGCCCGCTGACCCTGGGCGCCACGCTGGATCGCGCGGCCATCGCCGCCTGCGCGGCGCTGCCGGTGGAGGCGATCCATGTGAATGCACATCCGCCCATCCTCGCCGGCTGCGGCACGCCCTTCGCCGTGGCCGAGGTTGAGGACGTGGCCCATCTCGCCGCGGCCACCCCCGATATCCTGGCCATGCGCAAATGCTTCCACCCGCTGCCCAGCCAGCCCGTGGGCCTGTTGCTGCACACGCCGCTCGGCGTCGGGCGGCGTCGGGCGCGGATGTTCGCGCCGCTGAACGGCGTGGTGGAGGACCCGGCCACGGGCAGCGCCAATGTGGCGCTGGCCGGACTGCTGCTGCACCTGGCTGGCGGCTCCACCCTGGCGCTGGAGGTGGAGCAGGGCGAGGAGATGGGCCGACCGAGCCACTTGATCCTGGCCGCGCGGCGTGAGGCGGATGGCACGATCCGCGTGCGCGTGGGCGGCGGCGTGGTGCCCGTCTCCCGCGGCGTGATCGCCCTCTGATGGAGGAGTTGGAATTCTTCCGCGCGCTGCATCGGCCGGGCGAATTGCTCGACATCGGCGCGCATGACGGCCTGCTGACGATCCCCTTCGCGCGGCTGCCCGGCAGCCAGGTACACGGCTTCGAGCCGCTACCCACGGCCATGGCACGGCTGCACGCCGCCTTCATCGCCGCTTTCGGCGATATCCCACCGCATGTCACGCTCCACCCTGAGGCGCTCGGAGCCGAGGTCAGCGAAGCGGTGCTGACCCTGCCCGTGCTCGACGGCGTGCCGCAGGAACAGTGGGCGAGCATCACCAAGGATTATGCGGAGCATCGCAGCGTGACGCGGCAGTCGCATCGCGTCCGCGTGATTCCCCTCGACAGCCTTGATTTGCGCCAGGTGACGGCGATCAAGCTCGACGCGGAAGGGGCGGAGCAGGAAGTGCTGGAGGGCGCGCGGCATACGCTCACGCGGTGCCGCCCCGTGCTCTCGGTGGAAATCGAGGAACGCCATCGGCCGGGCAGCACACGGGACGTGCCGGCGCTGCTCGCCAGCCTGGGCTATGCCGGCTTTTACGCGCATCAGGGCGAGATCCAGCCCATCACCAGCTTCGAAGCAGCCACCATGCAGGTGGCGAGCCCCGACCCCGCGGTCTTCGCGGCGTCGGAGCCCTACATCTTCACCTTTTTCTTCCTGCCCTCAGAAACAGCGGAAGCGGATGTGAGGCGGCTTCAGCGCGCCCGATAGGGGCGGTGGCAATCGCCGCAAGCCGCACCCGTCGCTTGTACGGCCGCCTGGAAATTCGCAACATTGCCCGATGCCGCCGCCTCGCGCAGCGCGGCCAGGCGCGGACCCATCGCGGCCAGGGCCGCGTCGAAGCCGGCGCGGTCGGTCCAGATCGCTGGCAGGGCACGGGTGTCGATGCCGGGAGCACCCTGCTGCGTGCCGGCCGGGAAACGGGCGCCCATGGTCGGGAAGAAGGCCTGGACGGCCGCGATGCGCTCCACCGTTCCGCGCGGGTCACCCCCGGCGCGCGCCACAGCGGCGATGGCCGTCATGTTGTCGCCGACCGCCTTCAGGCCCTCCCGCCGCTCGGTCACCACGGCGCCGAGATTGCTCTGCGCCACCGCGTCCATAATGGGCGCGGCGCCCATCATCGCCACCAGTCCAAGGCCTGCCATCCAAAGCTTCATGCGATCTCTCCTCGCGGTTGCCGGGGGGATCCCTCCGACCGGATCATTCTTCCATGGTCTGTCTTGCCGAGGAAGCGTCATGCGGCTAAGACCGCCGTCACAGGCGTCGGAGTGTAGCTCAGCCTGGTAGAGCACCGTGTTCGGGACGCGGGGGCCGGAGGTTCGAATCCTCTCACTCCGACCATTCGGCCAAATGCCGGCTTTTGGGTGGGGCATCTAAGGTCGTTCCTAAATGGTTCGCGCCGGCACCTCAAACCAAAAGAGGCTGCCCTGTCCGGGATGGCTATCATACCCGATGACGCCGCCCATCAATTCCGCCACGTGCCGGCAAATCGCTAGGCCGAGTCCGGTGCCGCCATAGCGGCGCGTGCTGGAACTCTCGGCCTGGCTGAAGCGAAGGAAAAGCCGCGGTCGCAGCTCAGGCGGAATGCCGATCCCCGTATCCCGGACCTCGACGCGAATCGTGCCACTGTTCGCATCCTTGGGTTGCCAACCCACGCTGACGGCGATGCGGCCGACCTCAGTGAATTTCACCGCATTGTCGCTTAGATGACCAAGAAGCTGCGCCACCCTCGCCGGATCGATCCTAAGGCTCCCCGGCAATTCCGGCGTGATATCCAACTGCCAACCCAGCCCCTTGCGGCGGGCGGCTGCGGCGGCGGGTGCCAGGGCGGGGGCGAAAAGGCCACGCGCCGGGACCAGCACCGGGCGCAGTTGTGTGCCACCGGTCTCGAACAGGGAGAGCTCCAGCACATCATTGATGAGGCGCAGCAATTGCTGGCCTGAATCGAGGATCGCGGCGATGGCCTCACGGTCCTCCTCGGACCGGTCGGGAGATTCGAGCACTTGCGCCATGCCAAGAATGCCGTTCAGGGGCGTGCGAAGCTCATGGCTCATATTGGCGAGGAACTCGCTCTTCGCCCGGGTTGCGATCTCGGCCTTGTCGCGGGCTTCGCGCAGCTCAATCTCGCGCAGCCGCGCATTCTCGAGCAGGACAGCCTGCGCCGCCTCGCTGGCCATCAGCGCGCGCAATCGCTCCCGCATCGCCTCGGCCATCTGGCTGAAGGTCACGGTCAGCCGGGCGACTTCATCCTGGCCACGCGCCTCCAGCCGAATGTCATAATCCCCATCACGGATCCGCCCCGCCGCGGCCTCAAGCCGTCCCATGGGGCGAAAGAGCATGCGGTTGCCCAACTCCACCAGGGGGACAAGCAGGGCCAGCGCCGCGAGCCCGACCAGCAAGGCCCCCCGCAGCAGCGCATCATGCGCAGCCTGCAGCGGCATTCGGGAAAGGCCGAAATGCAGCGTGCCCAATGGTTGTCCGGCAAAGACGATGGGCACGGTGTAGAGCTGCCGTTCCTCGCCATTGGCCATGGTGAAGCGCCCTGGGCGCGGCATGCCGTCGCCGAACGACCAGCCCTCGCTCGAAATCAGCTGGCCTCGCGCATCGAGCAGCACCATGTGTGCAAAGCTACCAGAGGCCACGCCCTCACGCAGTACGGCCTGCACCGTTGCATAGTCCCGCTCCACCATAGGTGCGGCCAATGCTGCCTCCAGGATGGGGCAGACCGCGATGGCACGCGCGTGCAACTCGCCCTCCAACGCACGCAGCACCAAGCGATCCTGCATGAAGGTCAGCACGCCGGCGAGCGCGAGAAGGGCCAGGGCCGCAAGGCCGAACAGCTTCAGCCGAAGCGAGAGGCGGGCGAGCATCGGGGGTCTGGCGGCCCCCGGGCTTAGCCGGCGCGAAGAAAGGCGCGGGTTTCGGCGACAACATCGTCCAACTCGGCAAGATCGGCCGGAGTGACGGGACGAATGCCGTTGAAGCCGGTCGCTGCGAAGAATTCACGGCCGGCCGGCGTGCCCGGGAAGCGCGCAATGGCGGCACTGATCCGCTGTGCGTCGCGCTCCGGCACCTGGGGTCCGAGCAGCACGAGGAAGCCCGGCACGCGGATAAACTCCTGCCAGACCAGCAGATTGTCCCGGATATCAGCGCGGATTGCGTTGAACTCGCCCCTGCTCATCACGGCTGCCCGGGTCTCGGAGGTGTTCAGCAATTGGGCGAGGCTGTCCTCGTTGCGCGCATGGGTGGCCGCGACATCACGGCCGACCTCCAGGCCCTGGGCGCGCAACCAGTGGATGAACTTCAAGGCGACGAGCGATTGCGGGTTGGTCATGGCCACGGTCAACCCGCGGAACTCATCCGCCTGGTTCAAGGGGCGAGCCCTTAAAGTCACAATAAGGCCGGGGATGCGCGGTTCATAAATGGCGATGGGGCGCAGTCCGGCGTCCAATTGTCCGACGCGGCCCAGATTGGCGGCCGTCACGATCAGGCCGAAGGCTCCGGCGGCACTCCGCTCGTGGAAGGCTTGCAGGCCAGGGGCCGTGACGACCTCGACCGGGCGCCCCAATTCCTGCTCCAGGAAGACGCGGAAAGGCTGGTATTGGCCGAGGAGGATGCGGGCGCTGACATTCGGCATCACCCCGAATTGCAGCGGCATTGGCTGCGCCGCGGCCCCGGTTGCACCCGCCAGCAGGCCGAGGGCGCCAAGACTGCGGCGGGTTGTGGGGAGCGTCACGGCCATCCTCTCGTCTCCGCGCAACATCAAAGTTCCAAAGCGCGGAGTAGAGGAATAGCCGGAGATGCCGTTGAAGCCAAATGCAATCCGCTGTCGTGCCCCCGCGAAGCGCAGGCTCTCGGATCAATGCGCCCTGTCTCGGAACACAAACCGCCGAGACAGGCCAAAATTGATGGACATCCCTGCAACAGAGCCAGCCGCCACCCCCAGGACCGGGTGCTGTGCAACCAGCGGCAGGCTGGCGATCAGGGCCGCATAGGTGCCATAATTCGCTGCGAAGCCCACCAAATTCAGAATCACGAAACGCCCCCATTGCGCAGCAATAGGTGAATCACGCGGCGCCGCTCGGAAGGTCCAGGCACGATTCAGGGCAAAGGTGGTGCTGGCCGCCGCAAGGTAGGAGAGAAGGCGCCCGCTATAGGGGCCGAGCCCCAAGCCCAGCATACCCAGCAGCACAGCAGCATCCACCAGGAAGCCTATCGTGCCCACCACGCCAAAGCGAAGAAATTGTTGGATCATCTCGCGCATGATGAGGTTGTTGCCGCGCGCTATGGCGCAATTGCGGCACAAGGGTCAGCTTTCATTTTCGGCGGAATAGCGACCATCGGCCCAGTGGGTCTCGGCCAGGTGGCGGCGGGACGCCGTCGTGATGATTGGCGGAGAGACGAGGCTTGTTGGAAGTGGCTGCTCCCCGCTCCGTCGCGTTGGCCATTCCTGTGGTGATCCTATCTCCGAAAATATTGCGACCGCATGCAGCGAATGCGGTCGCCGACAACTCGACCATTGCTCCCAAGTGCGCGAGTGATGACCGCCGCCAAGCCGGTGGAGGCTGGTTCATCGCCCCAATCATCCTCGACGGGTTGGTCATCCTCGATGAGTTGGCCGGGGATGCAACTGCTGGTCGTCAGGAGATCCTCACCCTGAGGCGTTCGGCGCTTGATCGGTGAAGGAACCGCGGTAAGCCCGGCCGGTGCCAATCGTATTGACCGGGCAGGCGCGGCTTGAATGCGGGATCGAGCCTACGGGCATCGCCCGGCGGGCACGGTGCAAGCTGGCAGGGTCTGGGCCCATGGGCACCGCGGGACCGGTGTTTCGGTGACGCGTGGGATCTCAGGGCAGAGGCGCTCCTCTATGGTGGTGCCGCTTGCGGAATATGTTCAGGCGAAGGCCGTGTGGGTCGAGACAAGGTCGGAACACGTGCTAGATTTCGCGCATAGATTTGAGGGAGAGCTTCCGTGATTCAAAGACGCCAAATTCTGGCCGGGGCCGCCGCCTTTCCGGCCGCCTCGCTTGCCGCCCCTGCCACGGCGCAGCCCGCGCGCCTGCTGCGCTACGTGCCCCATGCCAATCTTCCAAATATCGATCCGTTCACAAACACCGCCTTCGTGGCGCGCGACCATGCGATGATGGTCTTCGACCAGCTCTATGGGATGGATGAGCAATTCCGGCCCCAGCCCCAGATGGTGGCTGGCCATGTGGTGGAAAATGACGGGCTGCTCTGGCGCTTTACGCTGCGCGAGGGGCTGCGCTTCCACGACAATACCCCGGTCCGCGGGCGGGATTGCATCGCGTCGATCCGCCGCTGGGGCGCGCGCGATGCCTTCGGCCAGGCGCTGATGGCCCGTGTCAGCGAGATGACGGAGGTCAGTGACCGCGTCTTCCAGATCCGGCTCACGAGCCCCTTCCCGAAGATCATTGATGCCTTCGCCAAGGTGACCACGAGCTGCCTTTTCATCATGCCCGAGCGCCTAGGCAATGTGGACCCGTCCACCAATATCACGGAGGCGATCGGGAGCGGCCCCTACCGCTTCCGGCGCGAGGAATGGGTGCCCGGCTCCCGCGTGGTCTATGAGCGCAATGCCGACTATGTGCCGGTGCAGGCGGCCCCCAGCATGACGGCTGGCGGCAAGATTACGCATTTTGACCGCGTGGAATGGCACATCATGCCTGATCCGGCGACCGCCAGCGCGGCCCTGCAGGCGGGCGAGGTCGATTGGTGGGAACAGCCCACGGCGGACCTTTTCCCCTTATTCCTGCGCGGTGCCGCGGCTCGCAACATTGCCGTTGATGTCATTAACAATACTGGCCTCATTGGCATCTTCCGGCCGAACCATCTGACCACGCCCTTCAACAACCCCGCGGTGCGCCGTGCGGTGGTGACGGCAATCAACCAGATGGATTTCATGACGGCCGTGATCGGTGACGCTGGCATTCCCGGGCGCCCCAATCTGCGGCGAGAGGGTATCGGCTATTTCGCGCCCGAGAGCCCTTCCGCCAGCACGGTCGGCCTCGATCGGCTTCGCAAAAGCGTGGATGCGGCGCGGGCCGAATTGCAGGCAGCCGGCGCCATGGGCGCGCGCCTTTTGCTAATGAACGCGACCGACCTGAGCTCCATCAATGCGGCTTCACTCGTTGGAGCGGACCTCTTTCGCCGCATGGGCTTCAACGTGGACCTGGCCAGCACGGACTGGGGCACGATGGTGGCCCGGCGCGGCAGCCGAAACCCGATCGAGCAGGGGGGGTGGTCGGGCTTCTTCACTTTCTGGTCGGGCGTCGATCACTGGAATCCGGCGAGCCACGCTTCGATCCGGGGCCATGGCGCCGCATCCTGGCCGGGCTGGCCTACGATCCCAGCCATCGAGGCGCAGCGCGATGCCTGGTTCAACGCCCCCAATGACGCCGCTGCCCTCGCAGCGACGACGGAGATGCAGCGGATCGCCTTCGACGAAGTGCCGTATGTGCCGACCGGTATGTATTACCAGCCGACGGCCTACCGACGGAATCTGACGGGCATCCTAAAGGGCCAGCCGCCGCTCTTCTGGAACGTCCGCCGCGGGTGATGCGCCGCGGCCTTTGGGGGGGCGCCACCAGGGTCAAACAGCCCTGCTTGGCGCGCTGCTCCACGCCCCGTTTTGTGCCGCATGCGATGCGAGAACCCGCCGGGGTTGTCTATGAACCGCGGCTATGGTCGAGGCGCAGACAGCGGGGCGCCGCCTTTCGGGTCATCTCCCCAACCGTCCGGTACAACTGGTCCTAGATGTTTGATCCCAGGTTTTGATGGTGCAGTCTTCTCGCGGAGCTGGAAGGAGGCACTATGGGCCAGGTTCAACATGGCCGCGCCACAACGACTGTCAATCGGCGTCCAAAAAGGACCCCTTATCGGCGTCCAAAAGGGACCCCCCTTTCCATCGCGCTTCGCCCCGCGGTGTTGCCCGGCGCGGAGCCGTAGGCGCAGCGGCGGGCCACA
>JAIYDS010000106.1 GCA_027487385.1 Acetobacteraceae bacterium
GAGCCCCATGAAGAATCCCGCCTACATCGTGGGCGCTTTCGAGCACCCGACGCGCAAGGCCGAGACCAAGTCCACCGCGCAGCTGCATGCCGAGGTCGCCTACGGCGCGCTGCAGGATGCCGGTCTCACCGCCGCCGATATTGATGGCTATTTCTGCGCCGGCGATGCGCCCGGCATGGGTGGCCTGTCCATGATCGACTACATGGGCCTCAACAAGCTGCGCCACTATGACACGACGGAAAGCGGAGGCTCCTCCTACGTCATCCATGTCGGCCATGCGGTGGAAGCCATCATCGCGGGCAAGTGCAATGTCGCGCTGATCACGCTCGCCGGCCGCCCGCGCGCCGAGGGCATGCAGACCGGCACCGCCGTGCGCTCGGCCGGCGTGGGCGTGCCCGATGAGAGCTTCGAGCTGCCCTATGGCCGCACCATCGCGACGATGCACGCGAATGTCGCCATGCGGCACATGTATGAGTTCGGCACGACGAGCGAGCAGCTGGCCTGGGTGAAGGTCGCCGCCTCGCACCACGCGCAGCACAACCCGCATGCGATGCTGCCCAAGGTCGTCACCGTCGAGGATGTGGTGAATTCGCCGATGGTGGCCGATCCGCTGCATCGCCTGGATTGCTGCGTCATTTCCGATGGCGGCGGCGCGCTGATCATCGCGCGCCCCGAAATCGCGAAGACGCTCAACCGCCCGAAGGTGGGCGTGAAGGGCTGGGGCGAGGCCTACAAGCACCAGAATGCCGGCGGCATTGATCTCACCTACTCCGCCACGCGCATGTCCGGCCCCATGGCCTATGCCAAGGCGGGCGTGAAGCCGGCCGACATCAAATACGCCTCGATCTATGACAGCTTCACCATCAGCGTGGTGGTGCAGATCGAAGACCTGGGCTTCTGCGAGAAGGGCCAGGGCGGCAAGTTCGTCTCCGATGGCAACCTGATCTCGGGCGTCGGCAAGCTGCCCTTCAACACGGATGGCGGCGGCCTCTGCAACAACCACCCGAGCAATCGCGGCGGCATGACCAAGGTGATCGAGGCGGTGCGCCAGGCGCGCGGCGAAGCCCACCCGGCCGTGCAGGTGAAAAATGCCGATCTCGTCCTCGCCAATGGCAAGGGCGGCAACCTTGGGTCGCGGCATGGCTGCGGCACCGTCATCCTGGAGCGGGAGTGATCACCATGGCGACCATGTCCTTTGACCGCACCCCCGCGGCCCCGGCCGAAAGCCCGGACAACAAGGTCTATTTCGACGGCTGCCGCGCGGGCAAGCTGATCCTCGGCAAGTGCAATGACACGGGCAAGCTGTTCCACTACCCGCGCCATGTCTCGCCCTTCACGCTCTCCAACAATGTGGAGTTCGTGGAAGCCTCGGGCGATGGCGTGATCTACAGCTACAGCGTGGCGCGCGGGAAGGAGCCCTTCTGCGTGGCCTATGTGACGCTGGCCGAAGGGCCGACCATGCTGACCAACATCGTCGAGTGCGACCTCGACGCGCTGAAGGTCGGGCAGAAGGTGAAGGTCAAGTTCCGCGCCACCGAGGGTGATGGCGCCCCGGTGCCGGTCTTCGTGCTGGCCTGACGCGCCGAGATGCGGCAGGAAGTCAACGCCGACTACTTCCGCAACAGCCGCCTCTCCGGCGAGGCTGAGGGATTGGAATACAACGCGTCGGGCTTGCTCGTTTATGAGCCCGACCCCAATCCCGATCGCGCCCAGGCCAATCCGGCCGGTGTGGTGAAGCGCAATGGCGGGCTGATCACCCGCCGGCGCATCACCGTCTATGCGGGCGACACCATGATGCGTTTCGTCAGCCCGGGGCGCATGCCGCCGGGTTCAGCACCGGTGGACATGCTGAACTCGCCCTGGTGGATCGAGCTGGACCGCATGATGCTGCTGATCGACCGCGCACGCACCGCGAATGTCGATCTCATCGAAATGGCGCGACGCCAATTGGCCCTGCCGGATGTCTTCACCGATGCGAATCTCATCGTCGCCGTTCGGCCCAAGCCCGGAATCATCATCGGCTGCTGGGCCGGCCCCGGCCTGACCGCCACGGGGCCAGGCGAGCGGCGCATCATCGCGCATGAGGCGCCGCATCTCTATCTGGACCAACTTTATATGCCTGGTCTCGGGCGGATCGGCGGCAGCTATGATGAAGGCCGCAGAAACGCCGCCTCCTGGTTCGACCTGGCAACCCTCAAGACCTATGATGCCACCGCCCCGGGCTTTCGTGCCTCCGCGATGCGATAGCGGAGCGCGCGCTGCCGCATGCTTCCAGAATGGAGCGTTGATGTGAGGCCCATGCGATGAAAATCCCCCGCCTGCCCTTCACCGTGACCGACTGGGACCAGGTGCCCCGCACGGAACACCCGGGCGAGACGGGCATGGGCTACTGGCGCACGCTGAACATCGGCGATGTGCGCGTGCGCATGGTGGAGTACGGGCCGGGCTACCTGGCCGATCACTGGTGCGACCGCGGCCACATCATCTACGTCGTGAAGGGCGAGATGGTCTCCGAACTCCAGGATGGCCGAAGCTTCCCGATGAAGGCCGGCATGAGCTACCAGGTCTCGGATTTCGGGGACTCCCCGCACCGCTCCCGCACCGAGACCGGCGTCACCCTTTTCATCGTGGATTGAGGGCTACACCCGCCGGCCGGTGAACAGCACCGCCACCAGCATTGCCCCCACCGCCAACCCCGCCCCTAGGATTTTGACGGCCCCGATCGGCTCGCCCAGGATCAGCGCCGAGAAGACCAGCCCCGTCACCGGCACCAGCACGGCCATCGTCCCCGCGCGCGTCGGCCCCAGCAATTCCACGCTGCGCGCGAAAAGCAGCATGGAGATGGAACCCAGCAGCACGCCCTGCGCGATCAGCATCCAGAGGATCATGCCCACCGGCTGCGCCAGGAAGGGCTCGATGCGCAGCGCGAGGAAGACCGGCAGCGCAAAGACCAGCGACACCAGCGTCACCGCCGCCGAGGCCGGGATGGCGGCCAATTGCCAGCGCCGCAGCAGCACGGTGAAGACAGCCCAGGTGCTGCCCGCCGCCAGCAGCATCATGTCACCCACCCAGGCGCCGGGATGCAGCCCGAGCCCATCCCAGGCGATGATGAGAACGCCCGTCAGCATGGCGGCCAAAGCCGCGATACGGCCGGGCGTGGGGCGCTCATGCAGCAGCCACCAGGCGAGCAGCGCGCCGGCCACGGGCGCCGCCATTGGCGCGATGGTGGCGCCATGGCTCGCCGGCGCGAAATGGAAGGCGGAGACGAAGATGATGAAATTGCCGGCGCCGCCGAAGAAGCTCAGCACCAGCAGGCGCCGCACCCCCAGCCGCAGGATCTCTCCCCGCGCCCGCCAGGCGAGCGGCGCCAGGATCAGCGCAGCCGGGAAATAGCGGCAGAAGAGCAGGTCCAGCACATGGAAGCCCTGGCCGTTCAGCGCCATCAGCGCCACGACGGCATGCCCGCCCCAGATGACGGAAGCCAGCGCGCCGAGCAGCAGCCCGACCAGCAGCTTGGGACTCATGTTCCGGATCAAGGGGTTGCCATCGCCGCCCCATAGCGCGCGCCCAGGCGCCGCGCGTCAAGCGAGGATGCGGTTTACCCCATCCGCGAATTGCGCATAGGGCACCCCATAGACATGGATGGAGACGGCGGTCTCTGCGCAGCAATTGGCGATGCGATGGATCAGGTCCGGCTCGCCCGGGCCATGGCTGGTGGCGCCCTCGGCGCGCAGATGGGCCGCGGTCAGGCGCGGCGGAGCGCCGGGGGCGAAGAAGTGCTCGGTCAGGCAGCCGCGATGCACGCCGAGCGCACACCAGGTGTGGTGCGAATGCACGGGCGACATCTGCCCCGGCCGCCAGACCAGCGCGACCACGGCATAGCCCTCCCCTTCCTCCAGCAGATGCCGGACGTAGCGATCGGGGTTGCAGGGGCAGTCCCGCCCATCGAGCAGCCCGTGATCACCCAGATAGGGTGCGATGGCGGCAGCCACGGCGCCGGGCCGCTCGGCCAGTGGCGTGCGGGCGGCGAGGCGGATCTCGCCCAGCATGGCGTCCAGACCCGTGCGGGCGGCGATCATGTTCATACGGCGGTCCTCGCATCGGGCGCGGTGAGAGCGGCCAGCACCATTTGGCGGCTGGCGGAAACCTGTTCCTGCATGATGCGCGCGGCCTCATCGGCCCGGCCCAGCGCCAGCGCCTCGACCAGCGCGTGGTGCTCATGCGCCATCTCGCCCGTGCGGTCGCGCGGGCGCAGGCCCAGCACCAGCATGCGGGTGCTTTCATCCAGCAGGCGGTCCAGTTGGCGGGCGAGGCGGGAATTGCCGGAAAGCTCGGCGATGGCGACGTGGAACTGCTTGTTGGCGTCCAGGAAGCACATGGCGCTCTCGGCATCGGCGCAGTCATAGCCCTCGGCGCAGATGGCATCGAGGCGGCGCAGCATGACGGCATCCACCCGGCCGGCGGCGCGGCGCGCGGCTTCGGGCTCCAGCATCAGGCGCAGGTCGAAGACCTCATGAATGTCGCGGATGGTGACCAGGCTGACCATCCAGCCCCGGCGCGGCACGGCCTGCACCAGCCCTTCCTCGGCCAGGCGGGCCAGCGCCGCGCGGACCGGCGCCTTGCCCAGTTCCAGCCGGGCCGCGACGGCGGTTTCGGAGACGGTTTCCCCCGGGGCAAGGCGGGTGGTCAGGATGTCCCGCCGGAGCGCCGCGACCGCGCGCTCGGTGAGCGAGGGCGGCGGCTCGATCTGCGTTACCAGCGACATGGGGCTGTAAAGCTCACTGACATGTCAGTGATCCTACACAGCAGCTGACATGTCACGCAAGCGTCAAAATGACGGCTGGGCTCAGGCTGGGCGCAGCACCCGGCCGGCCACCGCATCCAGCTTGGCCAGCATCGCGGGGTCGCGCTTCTCGGGCGCGGTGATCAGCGCATGATCCAGCGCACGGTCGCAGCCGGCCGGGCAGGCGCCGCGCTCGGCGCCGATGCGCGGGATCAGCGCCTTCACCAGGGCGCGCGCCTTGTCGGCATTAGAGAAGAGGACCTTCACCACCTGGTCCACCGTCACGTGGTCATGGTCCGGGTGCCAGCAGTCGAAATCGGTCACCATGGCGACGGAGGCGTAGCAAAGCTCCGCCTCGCGGGCGAGCTTGGCCTCGGGCATGTTGGTCATCCCGATCACGTCGCAGCCCCATTGGCGATACAGCAGGCTCTCCGCCTTGGTGCTGAATTGCGGACCTTCCATGACGAGATAGGTGCCGCCCTTGGTCATCGGCAGGCCCAGTTCCGCCCCGGCATGGGCGATGGCATCCGACAGGCGCGGGCAGGTCGGGTGCGCCACGCTGACATGCGCGACGCAACCGGGGCCGAAGAAGGATTTTTCGCGCGCGAAGGTGCGGTCAATGAATTGGTCCACGATCACGAAATGGCCCGGCGGGTATTGCGGCTGGAGCGAACCCACGGCCGAGAGCGAAATCACATCGGTCACGCCGCTGCGCTTCAGCGCATCAATATTCGCGCGGAAATTCAGCGCGGAGGGCGGGTTCGGGTGGCCACGGCCATGGCGCGGCAGGAAGACGCAGCGGATGCCGGCCAGCGTCCCAAACAACAGGGCATCCGAGGGCTCACCCCAGGGGGTGGCGACATGGCGCCACTCGCGATCCTCCAGCCCGTCGATGTCATAAAGGCCCGAGCCGCCGATCAGGCCGATGACGGGGGTGATGCTGGCTGTCATGGGGAAGCTCCGCAGGGTTGCGGAGGGCTTCTAGACTCGAACAGGCGATGGGAACACCCAGCGGGTTCGGGCGATGCGGATTTCGGAAACAGCCTGAAAAGGGAAGAAATGGCCTCCGGCGGCTGGGGCCGAGAGGCCCCAGACCCCAGCACCGCGCAGCATTCCAAGGTCAACGCCAAGGATCGGGGTCTGGGGCCTTTCGGCCCCAGCCGCCGGAGGCATCACCCCGCGAAAGGATCGCGCAGCGCGATGGTATCGTCGCGGTCGGGCGACGTGCTCAGCATCATCACCGGCGCCTCCACCAGCTCCTCGATGCGGCGCACATATTTCACCGCCTGGGCCGGCAGTTGGGCATAGCTGCGGGCACCGGCGGTGGAGCCCGCCCAGCCTTCCATCACCTCAAAGACCGGCTCGCAGCGGGCCTGGGCGCGCATGGCCGCCGGCAGGTGCTTCACGACGGCTCCATCCAGGCGATAGCCGGTGCAGATCTTCAGCTCCGGCAGGCCATCCAGCACGTCGAGCTTGGTCAGCACCAGGCCCTTCACACCGCCGATCTTGACCGCCTGGCGGACCATGGCGGCGTCAAACCAGCCGCAGCGGCGCGGCCGGCCCGTGACGGTGCCAAATTCGCGCCCACGCTCGCCCAAGCGCTTGCCGATCTCGTCATGCAGCTCGGAGGGGAAAGGGCCGGAGCCCACGCGCGTCGCATAGGCCTTGGCGATGCCGAGGACGAGGCCGATGGCATCCGGCCCCACGCCAGAACCCGCCGCCGCATTGCCGGCGACGGTGTTGCTGCTGGTGACGTAGGGATAAGTGCCGTGGTCCACATCCAGCATCACCGCCTGCGCGCCCTCGAAGAGCACGCGCTTGCCTTCGGCGCGGGCCGCGTCCAGCCGCTCCCACACCGGCTCGCCATAGGGCAGCAGCTGGGGGGCCAGGGCCAGCAGCGCATCCAGCAGCGGCTGCTTCTCGAAGGGGGTGGCGCCCAAGCCGCGCAGCAGGGAATTGTGGTGCAGCAGCAGCTCATCCAGCTTGGCCGAGAGCGTCTCGGGTTCCGCCAGGTCGCAAAGCCGGATCGAGCGGCGGCCTACCTTGTCCTCATAGGCCGGACCGATGCCGCGCCCGGTGGTGCCGATCTTGTCCTCGCCGCGGGCGGCCTCCCGCGCGCGGTCCAGCGCGGGGTGCAGCGGCAGGATCAGCGGCACATTCTCGGCGATGCGCAGATTGTGCGGGCCGACATCGAGGCCCTGCGCGCGCACCTTGGCGATCTCGCCCAGCAGCGCGTCCGGGTCCAGCACCACGCCATTGCCGATGACGCCGAGCTTGCCGCGCACCACGCCCGAAGGCAGCAGCGAAAGCTTGTAGGTGGTGCCATCCACCACCAGCGTGTGGCCGGCATTATGGCCGCCCTGGAAGCGCACCACGATATCGGCGCGGCTCGCCAGCCAATCCACCACCTTGCCCTTGCCCTCGTCGCCCCACTGGGCGCCGATCACGGCGACATTGGCCATCAGTCTGAACCTTTCTGAACCAGGGGGGCTGGCTTGGCGCCATCCCAGGAATGGGTGCAACGCAGCGCCTGGGCCGCGTCCTCGGCGGCCAGCGCCGCGACGGTGGCATAGCCCTGTTCGCGCAGCCGCGCGCCGATGGCGGCGGGCGTGCCAAGCGGCAGGAAGCAGCGGCGGCGCGGGGCGGCGGGCGGGGCGGCGCGCAGCACGGCGTCGGGGTAGAGCGTCATGCCCGTGGCCGGCTCGTCATTCGCCGAGAGGTAGCGCCCGCCCTTGGCCAGCTCGCCCGACATGCCGGGGCCGAAGATCGTGAAGGCGACGCCCACGTGATAGCGGAAGCCACGGAACTCCACGGGGTCGAGCGTGATGCGCAGACCGGGGGCGCGGGCGGCGATGGCCTCGATGATGCGGGCGGCGTTCTCGGCGATGGCGCGGGCGGCTTCGGGCAGATCGGCCTCGCGCAGCACGGCCAGCGCATGAGGCGCGGGGCCGGCGGCGGCGAGCAGCCGGGGCAGCAGCAGCGCCACGGGGCCCGCGCCTTCGGCGAGCGCGGCGACAGCGGCGGCATCCTTGCGGTCCAGCGCGTGGATCAGGCGGGCGGCCAGGCGATCATCAATCCCGGCGGCGGAGAGCAGCGCCTGGGCCATGCGCGGCAGGGTCACGTCCAGCGTGATATCGGTGACCCCCACGCGGGCCAGGGCCTCGGCGGCGACCAGCGCCACCTCCGCATCGGCTTCAGGCGCGGCACCGCCGATGAGCTCGACACCGGCCTGGGCCAATTGGCGCGAGGGGGCGAGTTCGCTGCCGCGCACGCGCAGCACCTGGCCGGCATAACAGAGGCGCAGCGGCCGGGGTTGCAGGCCCAGCCGCGTGGCGGCGATGCGGGCCACCTGCGGCGTGGTGTCGGCACGCAGCCCCATCATGCGCTGGCTCACCGGGTCCATCAGCCGGAAGGTCTGCTCGGCCACGGCGGCGCCGGAGCCACCCAGCAGCCCTTCCTCGAATTCCAGCAAAGGCGGCTTCACCCGCTCATAGCCGTGGCGGGCGAAGCCCTCCATCAGGGCTTCGACGAGCACGGCCTCCCGCTCCGCCTGGGGCGGCAGCAGGTCCATCAGCCCGGCCGGCAGCAGGCCGGGCGGCGTGTTCGGGGTGGGTCCATCGTTCATGCGGGTGCGATGTGTGGCAGGGGGGATGCGCGCGGGCAAGATGCGGGGTCGACATGGGAGGCCCTCCCCCAATCGGCCCTAGCGCGGAAGATGATGGACCAGCGCCCGCCCCGCCTGCCATGCTGCGCCAAAACAGCCCGAGGAACCGCCATGCTGACCCGCCGTGCCGCCCTTGCCGCCCCCCTGGCCTTGGCCGTGCCCACCTTGGCCACACCCGCCCTGGCCCAGCAGGGCTTCCCCAACCGGCCCATCCGCCTGGTGGTGCCCTGGCTGCCCGGCGGCTCGGCCGACACCCATTTGCGCGTCCTGGCCGATCTGGCGGGGCGGCGGCTCGGCCAGCCCGTCGTCGTGGAGAACCGGCCCGGCGCCACCGGCACGCTCGGCCCGGCCATGATCGCGCAGGAGCCGCGCGGCGATGGCCATCTGATCGGCCAGATGCCGGTCACCATCTTCCGCGTCCCGGCCATGAGCCGCCGCCCGACCTTCGACCCGATGACCGACTTCTCCTGGGTCATCCACCTGACGGGCTATGTCTTCGGCGTGGTGGTGCGCAGCGACAGCCGCTACCGGACTTGGGAGGAATTCCTTGACTTCGCGAAGGCCAATCCCGGCCGCGTCAGCTACGGCACGCCCGGCGTCGGCTCCTCGCTGCACATCACGATGGAGCGCATCGCGGCCGAGCGCGGCATCGAATTCCTGCACGTGCCCTTTCGCGGCGGCGCGGATACGACGCAGGCGCTGCTGCAAGGCTCCGTCGAATGCGTGGCGGACAGCACGGGCTGGGCGCCCATGGTGCAGGAGGGGCGCTTCCGCCTGCTCATCGTCTGGAGCGCCGAGCGCGCCAAGCGCTTCCCCGAGGTGCGCACCCTGCGCGAGGTCGGCATCGACATCGTCTCCGACAGTCCCTTCGGCCTGGCCGGCCCGAAGAACATGGACCCCGGCATCATCCGCGCCCTGCATGACGCGCTGAAGCCCGCGCTCTTCGATCCGCAGCATGTGGCGACGCTGGAGCGCTTCGACATGCCGGTCCGCTACATGGACCCCGAGGCCTATGCGGATTTTGCAAGGCGGCTCAACGCGGAAGAGGGCGCAGCCGTGCGCCGGCTGGGCTTGCGGATGGATTGAGGGGGCGCGATAGACCTCGGCCAAGAACAGCCGAGGAAAGCCATGCCCGTCATCTCCCGCCGCCACGCCCTCATCCTGCCGGGCGCCGCACTCGCCGCCCCCGCCATTGCGCAGCAAAATTTCCCCAACCGGCCGATCCGCATGATCGTGCCCTGGGGGGCTGGCGGCACCACGGATGTGCAGATGCGCGCGCTGTGCGAAGCCGCCTCGCGCCGATTGGGCCAGCCCATCATCGTGGACAATCGCGCGGGTGCGGGCGGCGTGCTGGGCGCCCAGGCGCTGCTGAGCGCGGCCCCGGATGGTTATACGCTGAGCCAGATGCCCATCAGCGTCTTCCGCCAGCCGCTGCTCAACAGCCGCGCGCTCTTCGATCCGCTGACGGACTTCACCTATGTCATCCACGTCACCGGCTATCTCTTCGGCATCGTGGTGCGTAATGACGCGCCCTGGCAGAACCTCGCCGACCTCCTGGCCGCCGCGCGGCGGGAGCCAGGCCGGCTGAACTACGGCACGCCCGGTGTCGGCACCTCGCTGCATCTGACGATGGAGCAGATCGCGCAGATGCAGCGCATCGAATGGACGCATATCCCCTTCCGCGGCGTCGCCGAGAATTTGCAGAACCTGCTGGGCGGCCAGATCCAGATCACGGCCGACAGCTCCGGCTGGGTGCCGATGGCCGAGGAAGGCCGTGTGCGCGTGCTGGCCACTTGGGGCGAGCAGCGCGCCAAGCGCTTCCCGAACGTGCCGACGCTGAAGGAGAGCGGCATCGACATCGTCTCGATCAGCCCTTACGGACTTGCGGGCCCGAAAAACATGGACCCCGGCGTGGTGCGGGCGCTGCATGACGCCTTCCGCGAGGCGATGGCCGACCCCTCACATGTCGCGATCCTCGATCGCTTCGACATGCAGCCCAACTACAAGAACAGCGCCGACTACACCGCCTTCGTCCGCCAGACGATGGAGGAAGAGCGGCGGCTGATCCAGCAGCTGGGGCTGCGGCTGAGCTAGAGTCTGATCGTCTTTGGTGGAATCACCAAAGACGTGAATCAGCCTCTCGGCCAACATCTGATCGTCTTTGGCGGCAACGCCAAAGACGATCAGACGCTCAACAAGGCCGATTGCTGCACCTGCGAGGCGGCCGGTTGCGCCGCCTCGCGCGAAACCCGCAAGCTTCCCCGAAACGGAGGAAGCACAGCATGATCGTCACGCGCCGCGCGGCCTTGATCACGGGGCTCGCCGCCCCTTCCCTGGCAATGGCGCAGTCGCGCTTCCCCGACAGGCCGCTGCGCGTCTATGTGCCCTGGACGCCGGGCGGGGCCACCGACATCCAGATGCGCATGGTCTGCGAGGTGGCGTCCCGCCATCTGGGCCAGCCCATCATCGTCGAGAACAAGCCCGGCGCCTCCGGCACGCTGGGCGCCCAGGCCCTGGCGCGCGAGGCGCGGCCCGATGGCTATACGCTGAGCCAGATGCCCAATGGCGTCTTCCGCATGCCGGCCATGATGCGCGCCCAGAACATGAACCCGCCCTTTGACCCGATGCAGGATTTCACCTGGGTGATTCGTCTGGTGGGCTATATGGGCGGCGTGGTGGTGCGCCCCGATGCGCCGTGGCGGAGCATGCGCGAATTGCTGGACCATGCCCGCGCCCATCCCGGCGCGCTCTTCTACGGCACGCCCGGCGCGAATACGACAGATGTGACGATGACGCGCCTCGCACGGATGCTCGACATCCAATGGACCTCCGTGCCCTTTCGCGGGGCCGCGCCCAATCTGCAGAACCTGCTGGGCGGGCAGATCCATTTCTCCGCCGAGACCTCGGCCTGGGCGGATATGGCGCTGGAAGGCCGGGTGCGGCCGCTCGCGCTCTGGATGTCCGCCCGCGCCGCGCGCTTCCCCAACGTGCCCACCTTCCGGGAGCTGGGGCATGATGTGGTGGCCGAGAGCGCCTATGGCGTCGCCGCGCCGCGCGGCACGCCGCCCGCCATCGTCAACATCCTGCACGACGCCTTCAAGCTCGCCGTGCATGACCCGCAGCACCTGGCCGTGCTGGCGCGCTTCGACATGCCGGTGCGCTACCTCGACAGCGAGAACTACGCGAATGACGCGGTGCTGGTGAACCAGCAGGAGATCGAGACGGTGCGCGCCCTGGGGCTGAGCCCGGGCGGGTAAACAGGGGGCGCCCTATAGCGCCACCCAGGCCCCGCCGCGGGCCTCGCTCTCCAGCGCCGCCGCCATGAAGGCGACGCCGCGTACCCCGTCCTCGACACCGGGCACCAGAAGGCTCGCCGGATCGGGCGCGCGGCCTTCGAGGCGGGCTGCGATCTGCTCGGCCGTGTCACGGTAGAGCTGGGCGAAGGCCTCCAGATAGCCCTCCGGGTGCCCGGGCGGCAGGCGCGTGGCATGGGCGGCCGCGGCACTCAGCCCGCCCGTGCCACGGGCCAGGATGCGCGGCGCCTCGCCCAGGGCCGCGACGCGCAGCTGGTTGGGGTGTTCCTGCGCCCATTCCAGGCTCGCCGCCTCGCCATAGAGGCGCAGCCGCAGGCCATTCTCATGCCCCGGCGCCACCTGCGAGGCCCAGAGCATGCCCCGCGCCCCGCCCGAAAGCCGCAGCATCATCTGCACATCATCATCCATGCGGCGCCCGGGCACGAAGGCGGTGAGCTGCGCGGCCAATTGCGCCACATGCTGCCCGCTGACGAATTCCAGCAGGTTGTGCGCATGTGTGCCGATATCGCCCAGCGCGCCCGCCGGCCCCGCCTGGCTGGGGTCCTGCCGCCAGGCCGCCTGCTTCTGGCCGGTCGTCTCCAGGGCGGTCGCCAGCCAATCCTGCGCGTATTCCACCTGGACCACGCGCAGCCGGCCGAGCGCGCCGGCGGCGACCATCGCGCGCGCCTCGCGGATCATCGGATAGCCCGTGTAGTTGTGGGTCAGCGCGAAGACGCGGCCGCTCTCCCGCACCAGGTGCCGCAGGTCCTCGGCATCCTCGATCCGCGTGCAGAGCGGCTTGTCGCAGATCACATGGAAGCCCGCCGTCAGGCAGGCGTGGGCGATGGCATGGTGGCTGGCATTGGGGGTGACGATCGCCACCGCATCCACGCGATCCGGCCGCGCCGCCTCGCCCGCGAGCAGGCTCGCCACATCCGGATAGGCACGATCTGGCGGCACATGCAGCGCGGCGGCGGAACGCGTGCCCCGCTCCGGATCGCGCGAGAAGCAGCCGGCCACCAGCTCCCACCGGTCATCCAGCCGGGCGGCCATCCGGTGCACGCCGCCGATGAAGGCGCCCTCGCCCCCGCCGACCATGCCGAGCCTGAGGCGCCGCATTTCAGCCGATCCCCAGCAGGCGGCGATTGGCCGCCTCATCCGTGCCGGCGGCGGCGAAATCATCAAAGGCCTTGTCGGTGACGCGGATGATGTGGTCGCGGATGAAGGCGGCGCCCTCGCGCGCGCCATCCTCGGGGTGCTTCAGGCAGCATTCCCATTCCAGCACCGCCCAGCCGCCAAACCCGTATTGCGCGAGCTTGGAGAAGACCGACCGGAAATCCACCTGCCCATCGCCCAGCGAACGGAAGCGCCCGGCGCGCTCCACCCAGGGCAGATAGCCGCCATAGACGCCGACGCGGCCATTGGGCCGGAACTCCGCATCCTTCGCGTGGAAGGCGCGGATGCGGGAATGGTAGATGTCGAGGAAGGCCAGGTGGTCCAGCTGCTGCAGCACGAAATGGCTGGGGTCATAAAGGATGTTGCAGCGCGGGTGGTTGCCCACCGCTTCGAGGAAACGCTCGAAGCTCGCGCCATCATGCAGATCCTCGCCCGGATGGATTTCAAAGCAGAGGTCCACGCCCGCATCGTCGAAGGCATCGAGGATCGGGCGCCAGCGCGCGGCGAGCTCGGCGAAGGCGGTCTCCACCAGCCCGGCGGGGCGCTGCGGCCAGGGATAGACGAAGGGCCAGGCCAGCGCGCCGGGGAAGCTGGCATGCGCGCTCAGGCCAAGCCGGCGCGAGGCGCGGGCGGCGAGCTTCAGCTGCTCCACCGCCCAGGCCTGGCGCGCGGCGGGGTTGCCCCGCGCGGCCTCGGGCGCGAAGCCGTCAAAGGCCGCGTCATAGGCCGGATGCACCGCGACCAGCTGGCCTTGCAGATGCGTCGAAAGCTCGGTGATGACGAGGCCGTGGCGCGCCAGTGTGCCCTGGACCTCGTCGCAGTAATCCTGGCTCTCGGCGGCGCGGGCGAGGTCGAAGAGGCGCGCATCCCAGCTCGGGATCTGCACGCCCCGGAAGCCGAGCCCAGCGGCCCAGCCGGCGATCGAGTCCAGCGAATCGAAAGGCGGGGAATCGCCTGCGAATTGCGCGAGGAAGATCGCGGGGCCCTGGATGGTGCGGATCATGTCGCCTCCCTGTGGCGTGGTTCTGGGGCTGACATAACATTTTGGACATGCGGACCGCCACGCCCCGCGCGCCGATTTCCACGCGGCGGGGCGATGGCCTAGCCTTGCCCCAATGCAAGACATTTGGAGCCTCGCCATCCATGGCGGCGCCGGCACGATCCGGCGCGACGAACTCACCCCCGAGAAGGCGGCCGCCTACCGCATCGCGCTGGAGGCCGCGCTCCGGGCGGGCGGCGCCATCCTCGCCGCCGGCGGCAGCGCAGAGGAGGCGGTGGTGGCCGCCGCGATCAGCCTGGAGGATTGCCCGCTCTTCAATGCTGGGCATGGCAGCACCTTCACGGCGGCCGGCACCATCGAGATGGATGCCTGCCTGATGACCAGCACGGCTGAGGCCGGCGCCGTGACGGGGGTGACGCGCATCCGCAACCCCATCCTCGCCGCACGGGCGGTGATGCGCGCCACGCCGCATGTGCTGCTGGCCGGGGCGGCGGCGGATGACTTCGCGGCAGCCCAGGGCCTGGTGCTGGAAGCCCCCGCCTATTTCGAGACCGCGCATCGCCGCGCACAGCTTCTGGCGGCGCAAGCGGCGCAAACCGTGGTGCTCGATCACGACCTGCCGGCGAAGATGGGCACCATCGGCGCCGTCGCGCGCGACCGCCACGGCGCGCTGGCGGCAGCGACCTCGACCGGCGGCATGACGAACAAGCGCGCGGGGCGTGTGGGCGATACGCCCATTCTCGGCGCCGGCACCTGGGCGGATGCGCGCGTCGCGATTTCCTGCACCGGCACAGGCGAGGCCTTCCTGCGCTGCGCGGCGGCGCATGAGGTGGCGGCGCTGATGCGGCTCGCCGGCAAATCGCTGCGCGAGGCGACGGAGGAGGTAGCGCTGCTGCGCGTGCCCGAAGCCGGCGGCCATGGCGGCCTGATCGCGGTGGATGCGGCGGGCGAGGTCGCGCTGCCCTTCGGCACGGAGGGGATGTATCGCGGCTGGTGGCGCGCCGGCGAAGCGCCCCGCACCGCGATTCACGCGGATTGAGGCTTACCGCCGCGCGGCGAAGAAATCCCGCAGCAGGGCCGCCGCCTCGCTCTCGCGCACGCCGCCCACCACTTCCGGCGCGTGGTGGCATTGCGGATGGGCGAAGACGCGCGCGCCATGCTCCACCCCGCCGCTCTTCGGGTCATAGGCGCCGAAGACCACGCGGGCCACGCGGAAGAGCGAGGCGGATTGCGCGCACATGGCGCAGGGCTCCAGCGTCACCCAGAGCGTCGCATCGGCCAGGTGCTTATCGCCGCGTCGGGCGGCGGCCTCGCGCAGCGCCAGCATCTCGGCATGGGCCGAGGGGTCGCGCCGCTCCTCCACGCGGTTGCCGGCGCGGGCCAGCACTGTGCCCCGCGCATCGGTGACGACGGCGCCCACCGGCACTTCGCCGCGGGATGCCGCGGCGGCTGCCTCTTCCAGCGCGATCTCCATGGGCGTCATGCGCTGGCTTCTGCCCGAGCAAGGCCGCGTCACGCAAACGACATCTTGCTATGGCCGCGTGACGCTGCTTCACACCACCCATGACAAAACGCCCCGTGATCGGATTGACGCTGGATGCAGAACCGGCCGGCGGCTGGTCGAAGCTGCCCTGGTATGCGCTGCGGCAGAACTACTTCTCCGCCGTCATCGCGGCCGGCGGCCTGCCCGTCGCGCTGCCGCATGCGCCCGAGCTCGCCGCCGAATATCTCGATGCCGTGGATGGGCTCCTGGTGACGGGCGGCGCCTTTGATGTGGACCCGGCCTTATGGGGCGGCGGCGCGCCGCATCCCAAGGTCACGCTGAAGCCCGGCCGCACCGATTTCGAACTCGCGGCCACGCGGCGCGCATTGGCGAAGGACCAGCCGGTGCTGGGCATTTGCGGCGGGCAGCAATTGCTGGCGGTGGCGCTGGGCGCCAGGCTGATCCAGCACATCCCCGACGAACACCCGAGCGACATCCCGCACGAACAGCCCAACCCGCGCACCGAGCCGGGGCATGAGGTGATGATCGCGCCGGGCACGCTGCTTGCGCGCATCACGGGCGCCACGCGCATGGCGGTGAATTCCGCGCATCACCAGGCGGTGAAAAGCGTGGGCGATGGCCTGATCGTGAACGCGACCGCGCCGGATGGGCTGATCGAAGGCATCGAGGCGCCCGCGCACCGCTTCGCGCTGGGCGTGCAATGGCACCCGGAATACAGCGTGGACGCGGCCGATCCTCTGATCCTGCGCGCCTTCGTGGAGGCTTGCCGATGAACGCCACAGCGAAGCCCGAAGGGGATGACCCCGCACGCGGCGAACGCATCGCCAAATGGCTGGCGCGCGCTGGCGTCGCCAGCCGCCGCGATGCCGAGAAGATCATCGCCGAGGGCCGTGTGAAGCTCGACGGCAAGCTGGTGACGCAACCCGCCACCTTCGTGCAGCCCGATGACATCGTGACGGTGGATGGCCGCGCGGTGAACGAGCCCGAGCGCACGCGGCTCTTCCGCTTCCACAAGCCCGCGGGCCTGGTCACCACCCATCGCGACCCCGAGGGCCGCCCCACCGTCTTCGAGCGCCTGCCCGAAGCCCTGCCGCGCCTGATCTCCGTCGGTCGGCTGGATCTGAACAGCGAGGGGCTGCTGCTGCTGACGAATGATGGCGCGCTCTCCCGCCGGCTGGAATTGCCGGCCAATGCCTGGGTGCGGCGCTATCGCGTGCGCGTCTTCGGCGATCTCGACCCGCGCGCGCTGACCGCTCTCGCCCAGGGTGTCACCATCGAGGGCGTGCGCTACGCGCCGATCGAGGCCGGCGTGGACAGCCGCAAGGGCGACAATGCCTGGCTGACCGTAGCGCTGCAGGAGGGGAAGAACCGCGAAATCCGCCGGGTGCTCTCCTATCTCGGCCTGGAGGTCTCGCGCCTCATCCGCGTGGCCTATGGCCCCTTCCAGCTTGGCACGCTGGAGCGCGGCGCGGTGGATGAGGTGAACCCGAAGGTGCTGCGGGAGCAGTTGGGCCTGGCCGCGCCGACGCGCCGAGGCAAGGGCTGATGGCGAGCGCAGGGCGGGGCGCAACGCCCATGGAAGCCGGCACCGCCACCCGCAGCCTCCGGCCGCACAGCGGCCGGCGCCGCCCAATCGCCCGCTTGGCCCAGCGCTCCCGCCGCGCGGCGAAGCCAAGCGCGCGGAGCGCGCGCCCGGCGCTTGAGGGCACGACGTAATGCGCATCATCTCCGGCCTCTGGAAGGGTAAGAAGCTCATCGCCCCCGCGGGCGAGACGGTGCGCCCCACCTCCGACCGCGCGCGCCAATCCCTCTTCGACATGCTCTGGCACGCCCCCTGGGCGGGGCGCGAGGTGGTGGACGGCGCCACCGTGCTCGATGCCTTCGCCGGCACCGGGGCCCTGGGGCTGGAGGCGCTCTCGCGCGGCGCCGCACGCGCCACCTTCCTGGAGAAGGACCGCGCGGCGCTCGCCGCCCTGCGCGCCAATATCGCGAACTGCAAAGCCGAAGCCCAGGTCATCGCCGGCGACGCCACCAAACCGCCGCGCCCCATCCAGCCCGCCACGCTGGTCTTCCTCGACCCGCCCTATGGCGCGGGGCTGCTCGCCCCCGCCTTGGCTGCGCTGGATTCCGCCGGCTGGTTCGCCCCCGGCGCCATCCTCTGCACCGAACTGGGCCAGCGCGACGACGTGCCCGAGACGCGCTTCACCACCCTGGATGACCGCAGCCACGGCAAGGCCCGGCTCTTGATCCTCCAGGCCTGACGCCCCGATGCGCGGCCAGCCGGAGCGCATCCTCGTCATCATCCCCTCGCCGGTCTTCGGCGGTGCCGAGGCACAGACGCTGCAAGTGGCGCGCGGCCTCCTGGCCCAGGGTGCCGAACTGGCCGTGGCGGCCGAGCCCGCCGTGCTCGCCGCCGCCGGCGCCGCCCTGGGCCGGGCGCTGCCCCTGCCCGCGCCCCTGCGCCCGCCCGAGGAACTGGCACCCGAGGCCGCGCGGCGCTGGCAATCCCGTGGCCTTGCCCCCCTGCTCCTGCGCTTTCCGCCCGATGCCGGGCTGGTTTGCTGCCCCCTGCCCACCGAGGGTTTCGGCGCGCTGGAAGCGCTGGGCACGGCGGGCGTCCCGAGTCTCGCCGTGGCGCATCTGGTCCGGCTGGACTGGGAATTGACCGCGGCCGACCGCGCCGCCTTCGCCGCCCTCCGCGCCGATTGGGCGGCGGTCTCCGCGCCCAATGCCCGCCGGCTGGAGGCGCTGTTCGGCCTGCCGCCCCACCGCGTCGCCGCCATCCCCAATGGCCTCCCCCCGGCGCGCCCCGCCCTGCCCGCCTGGCGCGGCATGCCGCCGGGGCCGAAGCTGCTCCAGGTGGGGCGCCTGGATATCCGCAAGGGCGCGCAATTCGCCCCCGGCATCGCCGCCGCCATCGCCCCCGCGCAAATGCTCCTGGCCGGCGATGGCCCACTGCGGGACAGGCTTCAGGGCGCCACCGGCGTGCATCTGCTGGGGCAGAGCGAGGAGGTTCCCGCCCTGCTGGCCGCCGCCGATGCCTTCATCCTGCCCTCCGAGCATGAGGGCTGCCCGCTCTCCGTGCTGGAGGCCGCGCAGGCCGGCTGCCCGATCCTCGCCACCCGCCAGGCGCTGGAAGCCTGGCCCGAGGCGGCGGAGATGGCCCGCTTCATCCTGCGCGACCCGGCACAGATCGCCAGCGTCTTCGCCGAGATGCAGCGCGACCCGGCCGGCACCGCCGCCCGCGTGGCCCGTGCGCGCGAGGTCGCCGCCGCCTGGGACGAGGCCGCCATGATCCGCCGCACCGCCTTCCTGCTGGCCGCCGCATGCCGCTGATCTTCCAGCGCCGGCCCGGGCGCACGCAGCTCTGGCTCGGCGCCACGCCGCATCCGGTCAGCCTGCCCGCGGGCGCGGTGCTGGGGCTGCACCTGCCCGCCGCGGCCCCTTCCTCCACGCTGGTGGTCGCCACCGCTTCCGGCGAGGCGCGGCTCGCCGCACCCGGCGCCGGCTGGGCCATCCTGCGCCTGCCGGGCCCGGCGATCAGCCTGCAGGCCGAGGGCGCGCCCTTCCGCATTTCCGGCGGCCTGGGGGAAGGGCCCGAGCACCTGGCCTGCCGCCTATGGAGCGAAGAGGGGCTGATCCCGGAGGCGATCTGGCGCCGCGCGCATCTCCTGGGCGAGGGCGCGGTGCTGGCCCTGGCGGGCGGCCCGGCGCGCCCCTTCCTGCGGCTCGGTGGAGGCGAGATGGGCCGGATCACCCTGCCCGAGACGCCCCTGCCCGGCCCCATCCTCCCCGTTCTGGCTGCGCTGCGCGGCCCCCTGCCCCTGGCTGAGCTGGAAGGGCTGACCCTGACGCTGCGCGCCGGCGCCGCCTGCGAGGTGCTGTGGGAGGAGGTTCAGCTCCGGCCGAACAGCCTGGCGAATTCGGCAGCACCCAGCCGCAGATAGGTCGGCCTGCCATGGCTGCAGGTGGCGGCACGCGGCGTGCGCTCCATGGCGCGCAACAGCGCATCCATCTCGGGCGGCGTGAGGCGGCGCCCGGCGCGGATGCTGCCATGGCAGGCCAGACGCGCGATGGCGGCATCGAGCCTGAGAGCGAGTGCCACCCCCTCCCCGCTCTCGGCCAGTTCCTCGGCCAGGTCGCGCAGCAGGGGTGACGGGTCCGGCGCGCCGAGCAAGGCGGGCAAGGCGCGCACGATGACGGCGCCGGGGCCGAAGCCTTCCAGCTCCAGCCCCAGCTTCGCGAGCTCCGGCGCCGCCTCGGCCAGGCGCGCGGCCTCTGGCAATTCCACCACGGCCGGAATCAGCAAAGGCTGGGCCCGCACGCCGCCCGCCTGGATCTCGGCCGAGAGCCGCTCATGCGTCAGCCGTTCATGCGCCGCGTGCTGGTCCACCAGGATCAGCGCGCCATCCGGCGCTTCGGCGAGGATATAGGTCTCCAGCACCTGGGCCAGGGCGCGGCCCAAGGGGAAGTCGTTTGGGTGATCGGCCGAGACCGGCGCCTGGGGCGGGGCCAGCGGCGCGGGCGCGGAGAAGCCCAGCGGCAGGGGGGCTTCGCGAAACCCGCTTTGCGGCGCGGGGGCCTCCGGAAAGCCACCGGAATGGGTGATGGGCAGCGCAGGCGGCGGGGCGAAGCCCAGCCGCGCCGGCCCGGCATAGCCGAGCCTCGGGCCGCCGGCGCCGACCACCTGCCCCACCCCATGCCCCAGCGCCCGGCGCAGCGCCGAGATCAGCGCGCCGCGCACGCCATTGGCGTCGCGGAAGCGCAGCTCGGTCTTCATGGGGTGGACATTCACATCCACCTCGCTGGCCGGGAGTTCCAGGAAGATCGCCGCCACCGGGTGCCGGCCGGGCGCCATCACCTCGCGATAGGCCACGCGCAGCGCGGCGCGCAGCAACGGATCCCGCACCGGGCGGCGATTGACGACGAGGTGCTGCTCCATCGCCGTCGCGCGGGTGAAGGCCGGGCCGCCGGCCAGGCCGGAAATCTCCAGCACACCCGCCGCACCGCCGGTGACCGGCAGGGCGGCGGCGGTGAATTCCTCGCCCAGCAGGTCGCGGATGCGGCCCTCCCGCGTGCTGGGCGCGCATTGCAGCTGGGTGCGGCCATCGAGCGTCGCCTCGAAGCCCACCTCGGGCCAGGCCAGGGCCAGGCGGCGCAGCGCCTCGATCGCCGCCTCGCCCTCGCTGCGCGGCGTGCGGAGAAACTTCCGCCGGGCGGGGGTGGCGAAAAACAGGTCATTCACCTCGACGCGCGTGCCGGGCGCGCCGGAGGCCGGTGCGACAGCGGATTTCCGCCCGCCCTCCACGGTGATGCGATGCGCCTCGCCCGCGCGCGGGCGGGAGGTGATGGAAAGCCGGGCCACCGCGCCGATGGAGGGCAAGGCCTCGCCGCGGAAGCCCAGCGTGCCGATGGCAAAGAGCATCGCTTCTTCCGGCAGCTTGGAGGTGGCGTGGCGCTCGACGGCGAGCGCCAGATCCTCCGGCGCCATGCCGATGCCGTCATCCTCGACCAGCACGCGGCCAATGCCGCCCTGTTCGAGCGCCACGCGGACCATCCGCGCGCCGGCATCCAGCGCATTCTCCACCAGCTCCTTCACCACGGCGGCCGGGCGCTCCACCACCTCGCCCGCCGCGATGCGGTTGGCGGTGGTCTCGGGGAGGAGGCGGATGGCCATGCCGCGCCGGATCAGCCGGCCTGGAGCTTCAGCACTTCCGCCAGCAAGCCACGCGTGGAGGCGTCATGCGCATCGGAGGGTGCACCCGCCGCGAGCTCTGCCACCAGCGGCGTGGCCAGCACCTTGCCCAGCTCCACGCCCCATTGGTCGAAGGGATTGATGCGCCACAGCGCGCCCAGCACGAAGACCTTGTGCTCATAAAGCGCGATGAGCGCGCCGAGCGAGCCGGGGTCCAGCCGCGGCAGCAGGATGGTCACGGAGGGGCGGTCGCCCGGAAAGATGCGGTGCGGCAGCAGCCGCGCGATGGTCGCCTCATCGGCGCCCGCGGCGCGCATATCGGCGGTGACGCCGGCGGCATCGCGCCCCATCAGCAGGGCCTCCGCCTGGGCCAGGCCATGGGCCAGCAGGATGCGGTGATTCTCGGCATGGGTGTGGTCGGGATTCGCCACCAGGATGAAATCCACCGGCACCGGCTTCGGCCCCTGATGCACCAGCTGCATGAAGCTGTGCTGGGCCGATGTGCCGGGCTCGCCAAAAACCACGGGGCCGGTGGCACCCACGACAGCGCTGCCATCCAGATGCACCCGCTTGCCGAGGCTTTCCATTTCCAGCTGCTGCAGATGCGCGGGCAGGCGGCGCAGCCGCTCGTCATAGGGCAGCACGGCGCGGCGGTTGAAGCCGAGCCCGTTCACATGCCAGGCCTCGGTCAACGCCAGCAGCACGGGCAGGTTCTGCTCCAGCGGCGCCTCCAGGAAATGCCGGTCCATCGCGGCCGCGCCGTCCAGCAGCGCGCGGAACCGCTCCCAGCCCAGCGAAAGGGCGAGCGACAAGCCGATGGCCGACCAAAGAGAGAACCGACCGCCCACCCAGTCATTGAAGGGGAAGACCCGGTCCGGCGCGATCCCGAATTCCGCGGTGGCCTTCAGGTTGGTGGAGAGCGCCACGAAATGCGCGGCGGCGCCGAGCTTGCCGACCGAGGCCTCCATCCAACGCTTCACCAGGTGGGCATTGGCCATCGTCTCCTGGGTGGTGAAGGTCTTGGAAGCGACCAGCACCAGGGTGCGCCGGGCATCGAGCTGCGGCAGCACCGTCTCCCACCCATGCCCATCCACATTGCCCAGATGGATGGGCCGCATCGGATCGCCCGCGCGCCACAGCGCCCGGCCCACCATGACGGGGCCGAGATCGCTGCCGCCGATCCCGATGTTCAGAACCGTGTCGAATCGCTGATTGGTGGCGCCGCGGATTTCGCCGCGATGCACCGCATCGGTGAAGATGCGCATCTGCTCCAGCGTTTCCGCCACCTCGGCGCATTCCTGTGCGGCACCCGGCAGCGTGCCGCGCAAGGCCATGTGCAGCGCGGCGCGCCGCTCCGTCACATTCACCAGAGCGCCCGAGGCCATGGCATCACGCTGCCCGGCCACATCGGCGGCGCGGGCCAGGCCCAGCAGCGCCTCGCGCGCGGAATCCGAAATGGACGTCTTGGAAATGTCGAGCAGCAGGCCGGCGCCGCGTGCATGGAAGCGGTCGAAGCGCTGGGGATCCTGAACAAAGAGCGGACGGATCGCCGCCGCATCCGGGGCTGCGGCGATCGCCCGCACGCCCGCCCAAGCCGTCTCCAGGGAATCACCACTCATGCTTCGGTCCGCCTGCTTCGAACCGCGACCATTACAGGCCTTGCGGCTCTCCGGCCACTGCCAGAACAAGGCCATCCGGCCGCAAAACACGGCGCGCCACGGCCGCCACGCCGGCACGGTCCAGCGCCGCCAACCGCGCCGGGCGCCCGGCCAGCCAATCCGGCGCGCGGCCCGTCTGGCGCAGGCCCAGCAGCAGGGAGGCCGTGCGGCGGCTATCGGTGAATTGCAGCGGCAGCGAGCCGGCGAGGAAGGCCACCGCCTCGCTCAGCTCATCCTCGGTCGGACCATCGGCTGCCATTTCGGCCCAGGCGGTGCGGATCAGGCCCCAGACCTCGCCGACCTTCGCATTCTCCGTGGCCACATTGCCGATGACGATGCCCCGGCCGAACAGCAGATCCAGACCGGCGCCGATGCCATAGGTCAGGCCCCGCTCCTCGCGCACCCGGCGCATCAGGCGGCTGGTGAAGCCTCCGCCCGCCAGGATGCGGAGCGCGACCTGGAAACCCTCCCAGCCGGGATCGGTCGGCAGCAGCCCATCCTGGCCGAAGACCAAGGTGGATTGCGGCGCGGCCTTCTCCCGCTTCACCGTGCCGAAAGCGGCGAGCGCGGGCAGCATGGGCGTGGCGGCGGGGGCGCCCGCGGGCAGGTCGGTAAAGAGCTCGGCCATCACCGCGCGCAGCCCGGCCGCCGTGATGGCGCCGGAGGCCGCGAGCAACACACCGCCCTGGCGCAGCTGCGCGGCGAGAAAGGCGCGGATCTCCGCCTCGGTGATGGCGGTCAGGCTCTCGGGCGTGGAAAGGCGCCCGGCCGGGAAGCCCGGATAGGCCGATTCCCAGAAGGCGCGGCGGGCAATGCCGGCCGGCGTCTCCAGCGCCTGGCGCGCGCCTAGCACGGCCCGCGCCCGGACCCGCGTGATGGCCGACGCATCGAGGCGCGGCTGCGCCATGGCGAGCCGCGCGAGGCGCAGCGCCTCGGGCAACGCATCTGACAGCGCGCGCAAGCTGCCCTCGAAACTGTCCCGCGCGGCCGAGAAGGAGAGGCCGATCCCGGAATCGCGAAGCGCATCGGCGAAGCCGACATTGTCGAGCGGACCCGCCCCCTCGCTCAGCATGGCGGCGGAGAAGCCGGCCAGCCCCTCGCGCCCCGCCGGATCATTCGCCTGCCCACCCGGCCAGGCCCAGGCGAGCGAGACGACCGGCACGGAATGATCCTCGACCAGCCAGGCGGAAATCCCGCCTTGCTCGACTATCTGGATCGGCACGGAAAAGCCGCGGCGGGGCGGCAGGGTCACGCCAAACAAGGTCTCGGACATTATTCTAGGCCCTCAAACGCCGGGCGCCGGCTCCGCCGGCTTGGCTTCGCCGCGCGACGGGCGCGTTGGATGGGGAGGTCGGTTGGGCGGCGCCGGCCGCTGTGCGGCCGGAGGATGCTCGGCATGCCGTAGAACACCGGGCGCCAGACGCTGTCCGGGCGGTGGCGGTCACCCGATCTGCCGGGCTCATTCCGGCAGCAGCCAGGCGGAGGTCGCGATGGCGGGGCTGGCGAGGACGGCGCGGGCGGCGGCATTCACCTGGGCCTCGGTCACGGCCGCCATCCGGGCGGGCCATTGCTCGACCGCTTCAATGGGCAGGCCGATGGCCAAGGCTCCGCCCAGCATGCGCGGCGCGGCGCCGAGCCCATCCAGCGCCAGCAGCGCACCCGCCGTCTGCTGGCGGATGGCGCGGCGGGTTTCCGCCTCCGTGGCGCCCGATTGCACCAACTCGGCGATGGTGGCGCGGATGATTTCCTCGATGCGCTCCTGGCTCACGCCCGGCCGCGGCGTCGCCGCCACGAAGAGGGCGCCCACCCCCACCACATCGCCGTCATAGCCCGCCGAGGCATTCACCGCGTGGCCGGCCTCCACCAGCGCCCGATGCAGGCGCGAGCCCGGGCCGCCGCCCAGCACATGGGCCATCACCTCCAGCGGGTCGGATTTGGAAGTCTCGCCCCAGGTGGCGGAGGGGGCGGCGAAGGCCTGCAGGAAGCTCGCCTCGCGCACCGCGCGGTCACGCGTGATGAGCCGCGGCTCGGGTGCCGCGGCGAGCGGCGCGGCGCGGCTGCGCGCGGGCTTCGGGCGCGCGGGGACCGGGCCGTAGAACTCCTCGGACCAGCGGCGCAGATCGGCCTCGCGCACATCGCCGGCCACGATCAGCGTGCAGTTGGCCGGCGCGTAATGGGCGGCGTGGAAATCCACCATATCCTGCCGGGTGATGGCGCGGATCTCGTCCTCCCAGCCGATCAGCGGGCGGCCCCGCCAATGCTGCGGGCCCCACATGGCGGCGTCGAAGGCCTCGCGAAAGCGGCCGCGCGGGACGGCATCGGTGCGCTGGCGGCGCTCCTCCAGCACCACATTTCGCTCGGACTCCGTCTCGCCCTCGGGGATGAGCGGCGCGGCCAGGCGGTCGGCCTCCATCCGCATCATCAGCGGCAGGCGTGAGGCCTCGACGATCTGGAAATAGGCCGTCACGTCGCGGCTGGTGAAGGCATTGTCCTGCCCCCCCTCGCGCGCCACGGTCCGGCTGAAGGCGCCCGAGGGGATATGCGGGCTGCCCTTGAACATCATGTGTTCCAGGAAATGCGCGACGCCCGACTTGCCGGCCGGGTCCTCGCCCGCGCCCGCCGAGACATACAGGTAATGCGCGGCCACCGGCGCGCGGCGGTTCTCGGCCAGCACCACGCGCAGGCCATTGGCGAGGGTCCAGCTCACGGCGCCGAAGAGCGGCTGGTCCGGGCGGCGCGGCGGGGCCGTCACCAGGGCCGGCTGCGCCAGGGCAGGTTGCACCAGCAGCGGCGGGGCCAGGGTGGTGGCGGCGGCGCCCTTCAGGGCGGTTCGGCGGGTCAGGAGCGTCATATCCCTCATGTGGGGCGGCGGCCGGCATCGCGCCAGCGGGATGGCCCGCAATAACTTCCCAGAGCGCGCCGCGCTTGACCATAGGGGGGAGGCTGTGCGACCCGCCGCCTGTCGCTCGGGTTACAAATCGGAAGGCTTCAGATCATGCTTCGCCCCCTGGCCGCACTCACCGCCGCCCTGGCCGCGGTCACCGCCGCCCTGACCTCCCTCGGCGCACCGGCCCAGGCCCAGCCGACCCTGGGCGACATTCTGCCGAATTTCGCCGGGGCCGGCCTCGGCTTCGCGCCCGAATATCTCGGCTCGCGCAACACCATCTTCGGCGCCGCGCCGGGCGGGCGGATCTCGCTGGGCGGGGAGCGCTTCGTGGCGCTGACCGGCCCTTATGCCGAGCTGAACCTGCTGGATCATCGGACCATCCAGGCCGGCCCCGTGCTGAACTACCGCTTTGGCCGCTCCGACGCGGAGGACAGCGCCGTGCGCGCGCTGGGCAATCTCGACCCGCTGCTGGAGGCGGGCGGCCGGATTGGATTCCATTATCTGGGCCTGGGGCGCATCCCCTTCCGGCTGCGCGCGGGCGTCACCGTGCTGGGCGATGTGACAGGCCAATATGGCGGGGTCTCGGTCATCCCTTCGGGCAGCCTCTGGGTGCCGCTCTCGCCCAACCTCTTCGTCGGCGCCGGGGCGCTGGCCCGTTTCGCGCCCGCCTCGCACAACCGCTATTATTTCGGGATTTCCAGCGCCGGCGCGGCGGCCAGCGGCCTGCCGGCCTTCGCGCCCAAGGGCGGCGCCACCACCTTCACCGCCTGGCCGGCGGTGGTCTGGCGCCTCAACGAAAGCTGGGCGGTCGGCGGTGGGCTGGCCTACACGCAGATCCTGGGCGATTCGGCCGATAGCCCGATCGTGCAGCGGGGCAGCCGCAACCAGCTGATCGGCGGCATCGGTATCGCCTACACTTGGTAGGCAGGGCCTACCAGAAGCGCAGGCTGTCCATCCAGCTGCGCTGGGTGGGCTGGATGATGGGCGTCTGCCCCTCCGTCACATCCCGGCCGAGCGCCGCATTCTCGCGCAGGCGCTGGGCCTCGCGCGCCGCATCCACGGGCACGCCAGGGGTCGGCTGCTGGCGCCAGAACAGGGCCTGATCCACCACGCTGCGGTTCACCCGCTCCAGCCGCAGCGTCTCCTCATCCACGCGGTTGCGGATGTCGGGCTGGGCGGCGATGCCGGTCGAGGAGAGCAGCGCGCGCTCGCCGCTCGATTGGCCGGTGCGCTGCGGCGCGGCGAAGGTGCCGGGCACCAGGGCGGATTCGGCCTGTTCCCGCGCCGTCAATTCCTGCGGGCGGGCGGCGCCAGGGCGCGGCGGCGGCAGGCTGCCGAGGCTCGGCGGCATGGAGAGCGGCGCGCGGGTCGTCACCTGGAACTCGTCCGGCGCATCGCGCACCAGGCCGAAGGTCCGGGCGCTGTCGCCGCAGCCGGCGAGCAGCAGGGGCGCCAGGAGGAGGATAGGGGCCGCGTTCTTCATCATGGAGCCTCTTTGCGCTTGGTTTCGGGCCGGATCAAGGCATCCGCCACCAGGGCCAGCACGCCACAGACAATGGCCGCATCGGCGACATTGAACACATACCAGTGCCAGCCCCAGGCGTGAACATCCACGAAATCCACCACGGCGCCGAAGCGGATGCGGTCAATCACATTGCCGATGGCGCCGCCAATGACAGCGCCCAGCGCATAGGTGACGAGCCGCGTCTCGGAGCGCGCCAACCAACGCAGCAGAAAGCCCGCCACCACCAGTGCCAAAGCAGCAAGGATCAGGTGGTTCCAGGCGCCATCGCCCGAGAAGAGCCCGAAGGTGACGCCGCGATTCCACACCATGGTGAGATCAAGCCCGACCGGCCCGATCTCCAGCAGCGGGATGTTTCGCCATTGCGGCAGGTTGATCACGTCCAGGATCAGGTATTTCGTCACCTGGTCCGCGACCAGCAGCAGGCCGGCAAAGATCAGCCCGGTGCGAAGGGCGGCCGGCATCAGCCTTCCACCACCGCTTCGCAGCGCCGGCACAGGCCAGGATGCGCGGCCGAGGCGCCGACCTCGGGCAGCACGCGCCAGCAGCGCTCGCATTTGGCGCCAGGCGCCAGGGAGACGTCGAGCGCAACCTCACTCCCCTCCCCCAGGCTGACCTGGGAAACGATGAGGATGTCCTCCCATTCCGCCGCGCTCAGCGTATCGCCGGGCAAGGTGAGGGCGAGACGCGCCTGGAGCGAGGAGCCGAAGAGCCCATCCCGCCGATGATCCTCCAGGCTGGCCGTGACCAGTTTGCGGGTGCGGCGGATTTCCACCCATCGCTCGGCCAGCGCCTCATCCCGCCATTCCGCGGGGAGCGTCGGGAAATCCTGAAGATGGATGCTTTCCGCGTCGTCGCCGAAGCGGCTGAGCCAGGCTTCCTCCGCCGTGAAGACGAGCACGGGGGCGAGCCAGGCGCAGAGGCAGCGATGCAGGTGATCGAGCACGGTGCGGGCGGCGCGGCGGCGCAGCGCATCCTTCGCGTCGCAGTAGAGGCTGTCCTTGCGGATGTCGAAATAGAAGGCGCTGAGATCGTTGTTGCAAAAGGCGTGGAGCTCCGGGATCACGCCGCTCCAGTCGTAATCCTGCACGGCCTTGCGGAGGCGCGCATCCAGCTCGGTCAGGCGGTGCAGCACCCAGCGTTCCAGCTCCGGCATCTCGGAGACGGGCACGCGCTCGCTCTCCTCGAAGCCCGCGAGGTTGCCCAAAAGCCAGCGCAGCGTGTTGCGCAGGCGGCGATA
>JAIYDS010000105.1 GCA_027487385.1 Acetobacteraceae bacterium
ATCAGATAGGTGCTGGCCTGGCCCCAATAGATCAGGATGAAGAGCGCGAAGCCGCTCGCCCAGGTCCAATAGGCCTCCCATTTGAACCAGTGCAGCGTGGTGGGCATCGCCTCGGGCGCACCCTTGTATTTGCGCTTGTAGTAGAAGCCGCCGCCATGCAGCGACCATTGCTCGCCGCGCACCAGCGGGTTGCCGTCCTTCGCCGGCTCCAGGCTGTTGTCCAGCGCGATGAAGTAGAAGCTGGCGCCGATCCAGGCGATGCCGGTGATGATGTGCAGCCAGCGCAGCAGCAGATTGGCCCATTCGGCCAGGTAGGCGGCATCGAGTTCCATCAGCTGCCCCGATAGCTGGTGTAGCCGAAGGGCGAGACCAGCAGCGGCACATGGTAATGCGCCTCCTGCGCCAGGCCGAAGCTGAGCGTCACCTCATCCAGGAAGGGCGGCTCGGGCAGGGTGACACCCTGGGCGCGGAAATAGGCGGCGACCTGATAGACCAGTTGGTAGCGGCCGGGCTGGTAGCTGGCTTCCGGCAGGAGTTCGCCCGGCGCGCGGCCATCGGCGGTGGTGACGCCCTCGGCCAGCTTCACCCGCGCCTCGCCCTCGATCCGGTAGAGGGTGAAGCCCATGCCGGCGCCAGGGCGGCCATGGGCGGTGTCGAGGACATGGGTGGAAAGCCGGCTCATCGCGTCACCTTGTGTTGCGCTGCAAAACTGACGCGCGGCGGCGGCCATGGCAAGCAGGAAGACCAGCCCCGCCCCTCCTGGCCTTGATCCCCCTGCCCGCCCGCCGTAAGGCGCGAGGATCAGGAGCCGATTCCATGCCCGACACCGCCGTCGCCCCCAATCTCGTCGCCGCCGTCAGCGAAGCGCGCCAATGGCAGCGGCTGATGGAGATGGGCGAACTCGGCGGCTTTCGTGACGCCGACGGGCATTGGGGCGTGAACCGCGCCTGCCTCACCCAGAATGACCGGAAATCCCGCCGGCTGCTGATCTCCTGGGCCGAGGCCGCGGGCCTTTCCGTCAGCGTGGACCGGCTCGGCAACCTCTTCCTGCGCCATGAAGGCACGGACCCGACACTCGCCCCCGTCCTCACCGGCTCCCACATGGACAGCCAGCCGGCCGGCGGGCGCTTTGACGGCATCTGGGGCGTCATCGCCGGCCTGGAGGCCGTGCAGGCCCTGCGCGAAGCGGGCGTGACCACCAAGCGCCCGATCGAGGTGGTGGCCTGGACCAATGAGGAGGGAGGCCGCTACGCCCCGGGCTGCATGGGCAGCATGGCCTATGCCGGCTATCGCCCGCCCGAGACCTGGGATGCGGTGCTGGACAAGGACGGCATCCCCTTCGGCGAAGCCCTGGCCGAGCATCTGGCCAGCGAGAGCGATCTGAAGCGGCGCCCGCTCGGCGTGGTCGAGGGCACTGCCCCCTACGCCTATGTGGAAGCGCATATCGAGCAGGGGCCGACGCTGGAATCCCAGGATGCCGATATCGGCATCGTCACCGGCATCCAGGGCAGCCGCTGGTTCCTGGTGGAAATCACCGGCAAGTCCGACCATGCGGGCACCACCCCGGTCGGCCTCCGCAAGGACGCCGTGCAGGACATGGTGCGCGCCATCAACGCGCTGAACACGCTGATGCATGACCCCTCGGACACGCTGCGCTTCACCGTCGCCTCCATCGAGGTGCTGCCCAATTCCTCCAACTCCGTGGCGCAGACCGTCCGCTTCACCATCGACCTGCGCCACCCGGACAACAGCATCCTCCAGCCGCGCGGCAATGCCATCGAGGGCGTGGTGCAATCCGCCATGCGCTATTGCACCGCCAAGGTGATTGAGCGTTTCAGCGCCACACCCACCGTCTTCCACCCGATGGTGCCGAACGCCGTCGAGGCCGCCGCCCGCGCCCAGGGGCTGCGCGCCCTGCGCCTGCCCTCCGGCGCCTTCCACGATGCGCAATTCATGCACCCGCTCTGCCCCACCGGCATGATCTTCGTACCTTGCCGTGGCGGCGTTTCGCATCACCCTTCCGAGTATTCCGAGCCTTCCGAACTCGCCGCCGGGGCCCGCGTGCTGGCCCAGGTGCTCAACGACCTCGCGAACAACTGATCCATGCCCTTCCAGACCGGTGGTAACCCCATGAGCGACCAACTCTCCTTGTCCAAGGACCGCATCCGCGCCCTGCTGCTGGAGAACATCTCCGACACGGCGGCCGAGCTGCTGGGCCAGGAGGGCTACACGAATATCGGCCGCGAGAAGAAGGCGCTGGAAGGCCAGGCGCTGGTGGATGCGGTGCGCGGCGTGCACATGCTCGGCATCCGCAGCCGCACCACCATCACCGAGGAGGTGCTGGCCAATGCCGACCGGCTGATGAGCATCGGCTGCTTCTGCATCGGCACCAACCAGGTGGATCTGGATGCAGCGCGGCACCGCGGCATCCCGGTCTTCAACGCGCCCTTCAGCAACACGCGCTCCGTCGCTGAGCTGACGCTCGGTGAGATCGTGATGCTGCTGCGCGGCATCTTCCCCAAGTCCAATGCGGCGCATCGCGGCGAGTGGGACAAGTCCGCCGAGGGCTACCGCGAGGTGCGCGGCCGCACGCTGGGCATCGTCGGCTACGGCAATATCGGCAGCCAGCTCTCGGTGCTGGCCGAGGCCTTCGGCATGCGCGTCATCTATTTCGACACGGCGGCCAAGCTGCCGCATGGCAATGCCAGCCGCTGCGCCACGCTGGACGAGCTGCTCCATTGGTCCGATGTGGTGACGTTGCACCTGCCCGAGACGCCGGCCACCATGAACCTGCTGGGCGCCGAGCAGATCGCCAAGATGAAGCCCGGCGCCTTCCTCATCAACAATGCCCGCGGCACGCTGGTGGATGTGCCGGCCCTGGCCGAGGCCCTGCGCTCCGGCAAGCTGGCCGGCGCCGCGCTGGACGTCTTCCCCGAGGAGCCCAAGCGCAATGGCGACCCCTTCGTCTCGCCGCTCCAGGGCATCGAGAATGTGATCCTCTCGCCGCATATCGGCGGCAGCACGGAAGAGGCCCAATCCCGCATCGGCGAGGAGGTGGCCCGCAAGCTGGCCGACTACTCCGACACCGGCTCCACCGAGGGCGCGGTGAACTTCCCGCAGGTGGCCCTGCCCGCACGCCCCACCGGCACGCGCTTCATGCATGTGCACCGCAACGCGCCGGGCGTGCTGGGCAATGTGAACCAGGTGTTTGCCAGGCGCGGCGTGAACATCGCGGGCCAGTATCTGCAGACGGATGGCGAGATCGGCTACGTCGTCGTGGATGCGGGGGCGACGCGGGACAGTGACGCGATTCTGGCCGAGTTGCGGGCGTTGCCGGATACCATTCGGGCGCGGTTGCTGTACGAGCGGGAGTAGACAAAAGAGCCTCCGGCGGCCGGGGCCGAAAGGCCCCGGACCCCTTTACCGGCCCCTGCGAAACCTCCACCAATCCTGGACGGGACCGAGCAACAACAAGGGCGAAGCGGCCAGGGTCAGCAGCGCCAGCACGGCCGCCCAGCCGCGGGCGCCGGAGGCGAAAGCCGCCACGGTCGCACCCGCCAAGCCGCCGACCACCAGCGCCGCCAGCGCGAACAACCCCAGGATCAGCCGGTGCCGCGTCGAAAGCCATTCCGGCGGCGGCGCGCTCGGCGCCACGGGCCGGCCGGCGCGGTCCACATCCACCACACGCCCGGGGTCCAGCCCGAAGGGCCGCTCCTCACCCATCCGCCGCTACTTGCCCTTGAGCAGCGCCGGCCAGTCCAGGCCGATCAGCGCCTCCACCAGCGCCGCCATCTCGCCCTGGAAATCGGCGAAGCCCGGCGCGCGCTCAATGCTGCGCTCATCCATGTAGAGCCCGCGCGCCATCTCGATCTGGATCGCATGCACCCCCTCGCGCGGGCGGCCGTAATGCCGGGTGATGTAGCCGCCAGCGTAAGGGTCGTTGCGCTGCACCCGCCGGCCCCGCGCCTGCAACAAGGCCTCCAGCGCCCGCGTGGCCCGCGGCGCGCAGGCCGCCCCATGCGCATCGCCCAACACGAAATCCGGGGCCTCGCCGGCGGGCGTGACACCGCTCGGCATGGAGTGGCAATCCACCAGCAGGCAGACGCCGAACCGCTCCCGCGTTTCCGCCACCAGGGCCGAGAGTGCGGCATGAAACGGCTCCCAGGAGAGGCGCACGCGCAGCTCCGCCTCCTGGAAGGAGAGCCGGCGGCGATAGATCGCCTCGCCATTCGCCACCACGCGGGCGATGGTGCCGAGCCCCGCCCCCACGCGCGGGCTGGCAGAATTCACCCAGGCCGGCAGCGGCTCGTCGAACATCCCGGGGTCCAGCTCCCAGGCTTCGCGATTGGCGTCGCACCAGGCGCGCGGGAAGCGGGCGGCGAGCAAGGGGGCGCCGAGGCGCGGCGCCGCCTCGAAGATCTCCTCCACGAAGGCATCCTCGCTGCGGCGCAGGGCCGTCGCGTCCAGCCGGGCGGCGGCCAGGAACTCCGCCGAGTAATCCCGCCCGGAATGCGCCGAGACAAAGACCAGCGGCGCCGCCTGCCGCGCCGGGCGCGTCAGGTCGAAGGCATCATGCCGCAGGCCGCCGCCGCTGATCAGGTCATGCGCCATGCAATCTCATTCGGCGGCTTCGGGCCGATGTCCGAGGCCACCCTCGTACTTCTCCATGGCTTCCGCCGGCAGATAGGCCGTCTCCAGCGCGCGGATCTCATCGAAGCCCGAGAATTTGTGCAGATTGCCCAGCCGGTGGTTGGACAGGCGCTGCGTCATCCGCGCCTCCGCCATCGGTCCATCACGCCGCAGCTCGGCCGCCAGGTCGCCCATCGCCATGATGGATTGCCGCAGCAGCGCGCCGGGCAGGATGCAGGTGGCGATGCCCAATTCGCCCATGCGCTCGGCGCTCATGCGCGGCGAAATGCCGGTCATGTTGTAGAAGACCGGGCCCTTCACCTCGCGCGTGATGCGCTCCACCTCGGCCTCGCTCGCCGGACCTTCCACGAAGGCCTGGTCCGCGCCGGCATCGAGGAAGGCATTGGCGCGCCAGATCGCCTCCTCCAGCGAGCCGCCATGGGCACCGCGGCTGTCGGTGCGGGCGATGAGCAGGAAGCTCGGATCCAGCGCGCGGCGCGTGTCGCTGGCCGCGCGGATCTTCGCCACGGCTTCCGCGCGGCCGATCACCTCGCGCCCCGCGACATGGCCGCAGCGCTTGGGCGCCACCTGGTCCTCGATATGGATGCCCGCCACACCCGCGCGGATGAACTCCTCGACGCACCGCACGACGTTGATAGCGTTGCCATGGCCGGTATCGCCATCGGCGATCACCGGCACGCGCACGGCACTCGCGATCAGCCTGGCGTTCAGCGTCATCTCGGTCAGCGTCGCCAGCCCGGCATCCGGCAGGCCGAGCAGGCCGATCGAGGTGCCATAGCCCGACATGTACACCGCCTCGAATCCCGCCTCCTCCAGGATGAGGGCGGAGAGCGCGTTGTAGCAGCCCGGCACGACCAGCGGCTTATGCGTGGCGATGAGGGCGCGCAACCGCTCCCCGGGGCGTCCCGTTTCCGCCTGACCCAACCGCATGCCAACCTCCTGGCTTCCGCCGGGCCATTCCCCGTGCGAGCCTCTTCACAATAACAGGAGAGACACGCCATGCCAGATGGATCGCCCGAAGCGCCACTGAACGCCGCCGCCATTGCCGAACAGGCCCTCGCCCTGAGTGACCTGCTGCGCCTGCGCACCCTGCCGATCGGGATGAAGCTCTTCCGCGACCAGGCGGAGATGGAGCAGATCCCCGGCCTGCGCCGCCCGACCGCGGGCAAGCGCTTCTCCACCTGCCAGCTCGTCACCCAGGCGCGGCTGGCCGGCTTCACCCTGGCCATCACCCACGACAACGTGCCCGAATTCAGCAATTGCGGCGGCGTGATCGGCCTGAACGCGCCCTCGGAGCTTTACCTCTCCGGCCGCAAGATGGAGGGCGTCTGGTTCGAGAACCTGGAGGCCTCGGCCGCGCATCAGGCGCAGATGCCGCGTGTCTCGCCGGAATATCACGGCCTCGTCGTCTCGCCGCTGCGCTCGGCACGGCTCGACCCGCCCGACATCTGCCTCTTCTACGCCAATCCGGCCCAAATGATTCTGTTCATCAACGGTCTGCAATGGCGCAACTACCAGCGCTACGACTTCTCCATCACCGGCGAGAGCGCCTGCGCGGACAGTTGGGGCCGCGCCCTGCGGGACCGCACCGTCTGCCTCTCCCTCCCCTGCTACGCCGAGCGCCGCTATGGCGGCGTGGCCGATGACGAGATGCTGATGGCCTGTCCGCCCGCCGACCTCGCGCGCGCGGTGACCGGGCTGCGCGGGCTCTCCAAGGCGGGGCTGCGCTACCCGATCATGCCCTATGGGCCGCAGGCCGACCCCGCCGAGGGGATGGGGAAGAGCTACGCCGGAAAAAGCTAAGAGCCAGGGCTCTGCCCTGGACCCGCCGGGGCCGAAAGGCCCCGGACCCCAATCACATCCGTGCCCATCCAGGGGCGCAGGACCTCCGGCACCAGAATGCTGCCATCCGGCTGCTGGTGGGTTTCCATCACGGCGATCAAGGCCCGGCCAACGGCCACGCCCGAGCCGTTCAGCGTGTGCGGCAGCACCATCTCCTTGCCGCGCTTGAAGCGCGACTTCATCCGCCGCGCCTGGAAATCCCGGCAATTCGAGCAGGAGGAAATCTCGCGCCAGGCCTTCTGCCCCGGCAGCCAGACCTCCAGATCATAGGTCCGCGCCGCACCAAAGCCGGTATCCCCTGCACAGAGGAACATCCGCCGCCAAGTCAGGCCCAGCGCCGTCAGCACCGCCTCGGCACAGCGCGTCATGCGCTCATGCTCGGCATCGCTGTCCTCGGGCCGGGTGATGGAGACCATCTCCACCTTGCTGAACTGGTGCTGCCGCAGCATCCCGCGTGTGTCGCGGCCGGCGCTGCCCGCCTCGCTGCGGAAGCAGGGCGTCAGCGCGGTGAAGCGCAACGGCTCCAGCGGCTCGGGGATCACCTGGTCGGCGACGAGGTTCGTCAGCGGGACCTCGGCCGTGGGGATGAGGAAATGCGCCCCTGGCCTGTACAAGGGTGTGCCTGTTTCTTCCTGAGTCCCGACCTGCTCGCCGGCTGTTCGGAAAAGGTCTTCCTCGAACTTCGGCAACTGATTGGTGCCAAAAAGCGTCGCGGCATTCACCAGCAGCGGTGGGTTCACCTCGGTGTAGCCATGCGTATCGGTGTGGAGGCCAAGCATAAACTGGCCCAGTGCCCGCTCCAGTCGCGCCAGCTGCCCCTTCAACACCACGAACCGGCTGCCAGAAAGGCGAGTGGCTGTAGCGAAATCCATCAGGCCGAGGGCTTCGCCCAGCTCGAAATGCTGTTTCGCCCACTCGATTTCGCGCGGCTCGCCGATGGTCTTCAGAATACGGTTGGAAGTTTCATCCGCCCCCTCAGGGACGTCCTGATCAAGGAGATTTGGCAAGCGAGACAGTTCGTCTTCCAATTCCCAGGCGCGGGCCGTGGGGTCCGCGCTAGCAGCGGCGATTGCTGCTGCGGCGACCTCTTCCTTAAGCCTCGCAGCCTCACCATGCTCCCCCCGCTTCATGGCGGCGCCGATCTCGCGGCTGAGCTCGTTGCGCCGGCTCTGTGCGGCTTCAGTCGTGCGGATCGCCTCGCGCCGCGCATCATCGAGGGCGATCACCACCGCGGATTGCGGCGCCAAGCCCCGCCGCGCCATTGCCGCGTCAAACGCCGCCGGATCGGCGCGGATCGCCCTGATGTCATGCATGGTCAGTTCACCATTTGAGAAGAAAGAGCCCTGTGGTCAGGGCAGCTTGGCCAGGCCGCGCAGGAAGGCGTCAACCTCCTGGTAGGTCAGGGAGGTCCCCTCCTCCCAGAAATGCAACAGCGCCGCGCGGTTCATCCCGGCCCATTCCGCGGCCGCCACCGCCGAAGAGGCTTCGCGCGGCGGCACGCCGTGGTTCAGGATGCGCGGCGGATTCTCCAGCGTCACGGTCAGGAAGGCCTCGCCGGCCCCGCCCCGGCGCGGATACCAGTTGATCCGCGGGCCGTGCCGCCCCTGCCGGGTCGAGACGTAGATGATGCCGGGAACGCCCGTATCCGCTTCGGTCAGATTGGCCATCTCAACGGGATCATCCAGCATTTCCTCAAGCAGGACATCCTGGGCGGCGGCACCTGGCGCGTATTGAACGACCAGATTCATCACGCCTTCTCCTCAGGCTCCGGCTTCGGCGTCATCCAGGCCGCGAAGAGGATCGAGATTTCGTAAAGAAGGATCAGCGGGATCGCCAAACCCACCTGGCTGATCACATCGGGCGGCGTGATGATGGCAGCCACCACGAACATGCCCACAATGGCATAGCGCCGCCCCTTGCGCAGGCTATGCACGTTCAGGATGCCCACCTTGCACAGCAGCACCAGGCCCACCGGCATCTGGAAGGCGAGCCCGAAGGCCAGGATCATGTGCATGACCAGCGAGAGATATTCGCTGACCTTCGCCTCCAGCTGGATCGGCACCGTGCCCGCCCCGGCCGGCGTCTCGAAGCTGATGAAGAAATGCCAGGCCAGCGGGAAGATGAAGTAATAGGCCAGCGCCGCACCCAGCAGGAACAGCACGGGCGAGGCGATCAGGAAGGGCATGATCGTCCGCTTCTCGGAGCGATAAAGCCCCGGCGCGATGAACAGCCAGAGCTGCGTGGCCCAGATCGGGAAGGAGAAGAAGATCGCGCCGAAGAAGGCCACCTTCAGATAGGTGAAGAAGGCCTCGTACAGCGCGGTGAAGATCATCCGCCGGTCGCCGCCGCCCTGCTCGACCAGCACGTTCGCCAGGGGCTGCGCCAGGAAGCCATAGATGTTCGTGCTGAAGTAATAGCAGATCGCGAAAGCCAGGAAGAAGGCGCCGACCGACCAGAGCAGCCGCTGCCGCAGTTCCATCAGATGCTCGATCAACGGCATCGGCTTGTCGTTGATCGGATCTTCGTCCTTCACGGTGTTGGACAAGGCGGCCTCAAACGATCTTGGCCGCGGCCTCAGCCGCAGGCGTTGGGGGAACAGGTGCCGCGGGCGGTGTGGAGGGGCTGGCCACGGGAGGCATCTCCGGCTTCGCCGCCACGGGCGGCGGCGCCACGTTGAGCGGCGCGGGCGTGGAGGGCGGCACGAAGGAAGGCATGTCCGGCGCGGGCGGCGGCGGAACGGGATCCGGCGCCTTGTAGGGCGCCATGGTTTGCGGTGGGATCATGGCCGGCGCATCCGGCATGTCCCGCGCCGTGGGCGGCGGCGTCCAGGCCGGTGTGCTGCCGCCCAGCGGATTCTCCGAGAAGGTCTTGGTCAGCGTGCCGTCCGCATCCACCGTCTTCACGATCTCGCCCTTGAGATCGAAGCTGCGGATTTCGTTCAGCGCGCCCTTCACCTCGGCGATCTGATTGCGGACTTCATCCAGCTTGGCCTCTTTCACCAGTTCATCGGCCTGTTGCTGGAAGCTGGCCAGCTTCTGCTTGCCGGTCTTGATGAAATCCGCGATTCCACGAATGGCGCCGGGCAGGTCTTTCGGCCCGATCACCACCAGCGCCACCACGGCGATCAACAAGATCTCGGACCAGGCGAGGTCGAGCATTCCATCCCCAATACGGTTGCAGCGGCCCTGGATACCAGCACGCTGGCCCGCCGCCAATGCAGGCCTTCGCTATCTAGGCGTTCCCGGCGTCACTTGCACCCTGCCCGCCCCCCGCCGAGCGCGGAAAAGCGAAGGCCCGGCCCGGATCCAACGCCACCCCCACCCTTTGGCCGCGCACCAGGGCCGCGCCGGGTGGCAGGCGGGCGTGCAGATGCAGCACCCCCCCTTCCCCATCGGCCACGGCCATATGGACCAGCGTGGTGGCGCCCAGCAGCCGGCAGGCCTCCACCTCGGCCTCGGTGCTGCCGGCCTCGCCGGGGGGGACGACCCGCAGCCCCTCGGGCCGCAGCAGCAACTCCGCGGCACTCCCTTCCGGCAGCCCGCCCGCCGGCGCGCAGCCGATGACGCTGACGGCCTGGCCCGCGCGAATCCGCGCCGGCAGGCGGTTCACCTCGCCCAGGAAGGTCGCGACGAAGGGGGTGGCGGGCTGGAGGTAGAGCTCCTCCGGCGTGCCGAGCTGCACCACCCTGCCCTCCCGCATCAGGGCGATGCGGTCGGCCATGAACATGGCTTCCTCGGCGTCATGCGTCACGATCAGCGCGGGGATTCCGGCCTCCTGCAACACATGCAGCGTGTCATCGCGCACCTGCTCGCGCAGCCGCGTGTCGAGGCTGGCAAAGGCCTCGTCCAGCAACAGGACGGCCGGCCGTGGGGCGAGCGCGCGGGCGAGGGCCACGCGCTGCTGCTGCCCGCCGGAGAGCTGGTGCGGCCAGGCGCTGGCATAGGCCTCGAGCCCGACGCGGGCCAGCGCCTCGGCCACGCGCCAGACGCGGTCCCCTTTCGGCATGCCGCGCAGCCCGAAGGCGACATTCTCCTGCACCGTCAGATGCGGGAAGAGCGCGTAATCCTGGAAGACGAAGCCGACATGGCGCTGCTCGGGCGGGATTTCCTGCCCCGGCTCGGCCAGGGTGCGGCCATCCAGCTCAATCCGCCCATGCTGCAGATGCTCCAGCCCGGCCACCAGGCGCAGCAGCGTCGTCTTGCCATCGCCGGAGGGCCCGAGCAGGCAGACAATCTCACCCCGCGCCACCTCGATGGTGACGCCGCGCAGGACTTCGCGGTCGCCATAGCTGTGGCGGATCTCGGAGAGGAGGAGGCTCATTTCAGGGAGGATTCTGGACGCACAACGGATTCACCCCTCAAATTCCATTCTTGAACATAATTGACGATCCATGTAAGCTATATTTGTATATGGGAGGTATCCGGCCATGCTTCGATTTACGACCGTAACCATGGATTCCATGCTCGTGATACCATCCGGCGACAAATTAAAGATAGAATACAAATACGATCCCAACTGTGTCTACGCGGCGAGCGCAACGGAAAATAAGAAAAAATTTTCGAATTTGATTGTTCATCACACAGAAGATGACCATGATATTGATTGGTACGTTAAATATCAAATTAGGGGCGATAAAGTCAGAGGCGGGCATTTTGGCTATCACTTTTATGTAGGCAAAAGCGGTCGAATCATCCAAGGCGCACCGCTCATCAAAAGAACAAATCATATCAATCCAAGCCCGAAACTTCGAAAAGATTTCGGTGCCGAGGCACAAAATACAAACGCTATCGGGATTTCGTGCGTTGGTGCCGGAAGCAAGAGTGGATTTCGGCCGACAATAGAACAATTGGAAGCAACTCTTGATCTTTGTATCCAAGTTTTAGACGTTCTCAACATTCCTTACAAAAATGTCTATGGGCATGGCGAAATTCAAACCGATCGCGACCCCACGGAGGGCGCACAAATTGCCCGGTTACTGCGAAGCTGAAAAACACAGCCAAGCTAGCCTCCGAAGATCTGCAAAAAGGCAAAGCAAAAAGCCCTTCGGCGGAGGCGGTCCCAGTGCAGCCTTCTTAGCGCAATACCCAACACCCATGCCGCAATTTCAGTAAATGGTGTCTGGGGCCAAGGCTCCAGCCGCCGGAGGCGGTTTTCGACACGAACGCGACGACTTCCACCTAAACTTCTGCCACGAAGCTCCCGCGACAGGCCGAACCTCAAGCCCTTTCGCCGTCACGGTAACGCTTCGTGTTCCGGAGAAGAAAATCTCCGCCTTCTCAAGCCGCCCGGGGCCCCTCGGCGATGAGTGGCGGCGCGCCGGTGGGCGGCGGCGCCAGCTCCATGCTGGCGAGGTCGCTGGAGACCAGCTCCTCCTTCCGGGGCAACTCGTTCAGCGACTTGAGCCCGAACTGGTCCAGGAAGCGCGCCGTGGTGGCCCAGAGGGTGGGCCGGCCCGGCGCCTCCTTGCGGCCGCGGGGCGCGATCAGCCCGGCATCCAGCAGCGCGTCCAGGCTGGCCTGGGCCAGGGCGGCGCCGCGGATTTCCTCGATCTCGGCACGGGTCACCGGCTGATGATAGGCGATGATGGAGAGCGCCTCCATCGCCACGCGCGGCAAGCGGCGCGGCACCTCGACCACGCGGGTAATGGCCGGCGCCAGGTCCAGCGCGGTGCGGAAAGCATAGCCGCCGCCGACTTCCACCAGCTCCACCGCGCGGCCGGCGGTGCGGGCCAGCAGCGCGGTCAGCACCGTCTGCGCCTCGATCCCCGGCGGCAGGGCCAGTTGCACCCGGGCGGCGGGAACCGGGCGCTCGGAGGCGAAGATCAGCGCCTCGGCGACGCGGAGCCCATGTTCGAAATCGGGATCGGTGTCAGGCGACATGGTAAAGTTCCCCCTCATTCCGGCGCAGCAGGATGGGCCCGAAAGCCTCCTCCTGGCGCAGTTCGATGCCGCCCCCCCGGGCGGCCTCCAGGGCCGCGATCAGCGTGCTCGCCATCGCGGCGCGGCGATCGAGCGGCGAGACCATGCCCTCGGGCAGGAAGCTCGCCAGCGTGTTCCAGCCGGGCGTGCTGCCGATCAGCCATTGCAGCCGCGTCAGCGCCTCGGCCACCGACCAGAGCTTGCGCGGCTTGGGCGTGAAGGGCCGGTCCGCCGCGCCGCGCCGCCGCGCCGTCGCATAGGCGCGCAGCAGGGTGGTGAGGTCGGCCACCAGGCCCGAGCGGTCCTCGACCCGCAGCGATTCCGGCGCGCCGCGGGCGAA
>JAIYDS010000070.1 GCA_027487385.1 Acetobacteraceae bacterium
TCATGCGCTTCAACCTCGGATGGATTGACATCAGAGGACCAAAGGCCACCATCTCAACCGTCAGGGATGTCTCCGAACACCCGTCAGGGATGTCTCCGGTCTAAACAGGCCCCAGACCCCATGTGTTGAAGACCGGTCTTGTTCCGCAGAGTAGCGCCCAAATGAAAGGGGTCTGGGGCCTCGGCCCCAGCCGCCGGAGGCCTTTTTCAGCTGTTTCTTTTCGCCTTATCCTCGTCATTCCGCGCCTTGATCCGCGCGCGGGCCTCCGCCCACTCCGCATCGCCCCAGGCGGTGTAGTCATTGTAGTTGCCCGCGCCATTGGCCAGCCAATTCCCGCCATCCAGCGCCACGGTCTGCCCGCTGATCCAGCCCGCGCCATCCGAAAGCAGGAAGGCCGCAAGATTGCCGATATCTTCCGGCGTGCCGCCCTTGCGCATCGGGTTGCGCGCCGCCGCCTTGCCCACCGGGTCCTCGGCGCCGGGGCGGATGCGCGCCAGCATCCCCTCGGTCGGGATCAGGCCGGGGGCGATGCCGTTCAGCCGGATGCCGTAGCGGCCCCATTCTAGCGCCAGCGACTTGGTCATCGCATCCACGCCCGCCTTGCTCATGGCGGAGGGCACCACGAAGGGCGCCCCGGTCCAGACCCAGGTGACCGTGATGGAGACCACGGCGCCCGGCATCCCCGCCGCGATCCAGCGCTTGCCCAGCGCCTGGGTCACATGGAAGGTGCCGTTGAAGACGATCTCCGAGACGGCGCGGAAGCCGCGTGGCGAGAGATCCTCGGTGCGGCTGATGAAATTGCCGGCGGCGTTGTTGATCAGGTGGGTGGGGCCATGGCCCAGGTCGAAGCTGGCCTGGATCGCGGCGTCCACGGCCTCGGCATCCTTGATGTCCACCGCCTGGCAGCGGGCCTGGCCAGGGTATTCGGCGTTCATCGCCGCCACCGTGTCTTCCAGCACCGAGGCGCGGCGGCCCCAGATTTCGACGGATGCGCCAAGGGAGAGCAGGTGCTCGGCCATCATCCGGCCGAGGCCCGTGCCGCCGCCGGTGATCAGCACGCGGCGCCCGGCAAAGAGGTTGGGGGCGAAGATCACAGGCCCAGGCCCAGGCGCCGCACCCGCGCCTCCTCATAATCGGCGGTGGTCTGGATGAAGCGGCCGTAATCGGCGCTGTTGAGGTATTCCAGCGGCATGTCGAGGCGCTCCAGCGTCGCGATATGGGCCGGGTCATGCAGCGCCACGCGGAAACCGTCATGCAGGCGGCGGACGATCTCGGGGTCCATCCCCAGCGGGCCGACAATCCCGTAGGGCGAGGTGACCACCATGTCCTGGTAGCCGAGTTCGAGCAGCGTGGGCACCTGCGGCAGCTTGGGCGAGCGGCTGCGCGACCAGACATTGAGCGCCCGCAGCCGCCCATCCTGGATGAGCTGCAGCACGCCCGATCCGGTGCCCGAGGCGTCAATATGGCCGCCGATGATGGCCGGCACTGCATCGCCCTCGCCGCGGAAGGGCACATGCGTCACCTCGATGCGCTCGCGCGCGGCGAGTTCGATCAGCGTCAGGTGTGGCGTGCCATTGGCGCCGGTATTGCCGATCTTCACCTCATTCGGCCGGCGGCGCGCATCGGCGACGAGATCGGCCCAGGATTGATAGGGGCTCTCTGCCCGCACGCAGACCATGAAGAGATAGCCGGTGACATGGATGATGGGCGTGAAGTCGGTGCGCGGATTGAAGGCCATGCGCTGCATGAAGGGCAGGCGGATGGCGGGCAGGGCGAATTGCGCCAGTGTGTAGCCATCGGGCCTGGCGTTGCGCATGTTGGCCGCCGGCAGTGTGCCGCCGCCGCCGGGCCGGTTCTCGATGATCACCTGTTGCCCCATGGCCCGCGTGGCGGCCTCGGCGAAGGAACGCATCTGCACATCGGTCGCGCCGCCGGCCGGGAAGCTGATCTGAATCGTGATGGGGCGGCTGGGGAAGGCTTGGGCGCGGGCGACGCCCGGCAGGATGATGGGCGTGGCCAAGGCACTGGCCAGCAGGCTGCGGCGGTTCATGGTGACGTCTCCGGAAGTTTTTTATGTGACAGGAGTTTCATGCCGGATTTCGCGCCGCGAGGCCAGCATGAAGCGTCAGGCGGGATCGAGGCCAGCCGCCCGGATTACCCCATGCGCCCCGGGCCCGGCCAGGAAGCGGATCAGCGCCAGCGCCGCCTCTGGCTGTTCCGCCCGCGCGCCGATTCCGGCCGAGAAGGTGGTGACCCGCTGGATGGGCGCGGGCAGGGGCCCCACGATCTCAATCCCCGGGATGGGCAGCAATTCGCTGACCTGCTGGAAGCCCAGCTCCACCACGCCATTGGCCACCTCGCGCCCCACCCAGCGGGGGAATTGCCGCGCCTTGCCCGCCATCTGCTCGGCGATGCCGAGCCGGGCGAAGAGTTCGGTCGAGAGATAGACGCCGCTCGCGCTGGCCGAATAGCCGATGCTGGCGGCGTTCAGCAGCGTCTGGCGGAATTCCTCGACGGTGCCGATGCGCGGATGCGGCGTGCCGGCGCGCACCGCCATGGCGATGGCGGAATGCACCAGGTCCCGCTCGCTGCCCGCGCGCACCAGGCCGGCACGCACCAGCCCATCCAGCGAGCCGCGCGCGAGGATGACGACATCGGCGGCCTCGCCCCGCGCCATCCGGTTCGGGATGGCGTCCGGTGCCGCGCCCATGGAGGGGCCGCGGATGGTCTCGATGCTGTGCCCCGTCTCGGCCGTGAAGCGCGGCGCGAGAAGCTCGAAGGGCGCGGTGAAGGCGCCCGAGGTCATCACCTTGATCGGGGTGCTGGCCCGCACCAGGCCCGGCGTGGCCAGCAGCCCGGCCAGCCCCAGGCCGAAAAACCGGCGTCGCATCATGAATTCCTCCCTCGCTTTGCACGCAGTTTTCGCTCGTCACGCCCAGGACGCAAGACGGGCGCGCGCCAGCGGGAGGTCAGCCCTCGATGCGGATATTGGCCACCCGGATCGCCTCGGCGAAGGCCGCGCGCTGGGTGGTGATGTAGGTCGCCATGCCGCTGGCGTTGCGATAATCGGGCTCCAGCCCGGCGGCGGCCACGCGATCCCGCATTTCCGGGAGCTGCATGGCGCGGCCCACCTCGCCATCAATCCGCTCGATGATCGCCTGGGGCGTGCCGGCGGGGGCCATCAGCCCGATCCAGGCGCCGCCATCAAAGGCGCCGAGGCCGGGCAGGGCGGCCAAAGGCGGCACGCCCGGGGCCAGGATGGAGCCGTTGCGGAAGGAAATGCCCAGCGCGCGAAGCTGGCCATTGCGCACGGCGGCGCCGGCGGCGGCCACCGTCTCGATGGAGTAGTTCACATGCCCGCCCATCACGGCGGTCAGCGCCGGCGCGCTGCCGGCGAAGGGCACATGCACCACATCCACGCCGGCCAGGGCGTGGAACCAGGAGGCGATGATATGCGCCGTGGCTCCCGTGCCGGAGGAGGAGAAGGTGTAGCGCCCCGGATTGGCCTTGAGCAGCGCGATGAACTCGGCCGCATTCTGCGCCGGGAAATTCGGCGGCACGACGAGGATCAGCGGCGCGATGCCGGTGATGGAGATGGGCGCGAAATCGCGCTCGGCGTTGAAGGGCGTGCGCTGCACCAGGGGCGAGGTGACGATGGGCCCGGTGGAGGCCGCGAGCAGCGTATAGCCATCGGGGGCCGCCTTCGCGACCTGATCCGTGCCGATCAGGCCGCCGGCGCCGGCGCGGTTCTCGGCCACGAAGGGCTGGCCCAGGGTTTCCGTCAGGCGCTGCGCCATGACGCGCGCGGCGAGGTCCGTGGCCTGGCCGGGCGGCCAGGGGATGATCACGCGCACGGCGCGGTTGGGATAGGGCGCCTGGGCCAGGGCCGGGGCGCCGGCCAGCAGGAAGGGCGCGGCGAGGAGATGGCGGCGTTGCATCGCCTCAGCCCTCGATGCGGATATTGGCGGCGCGGATGGCGCTGGCGAAGCCGCGGCGCTGGTTGGCGATGTATTCCCGCATCGCGTCCGGCCCGTGATAGACCGGCTCCAGCCCGGCGGTGACCAGGCGATCCCGCATGTCCCCGCCCTGCATGGCGCGGCCGATCTCGGCGTCGATGCGGTCAATGATGGGGCGCGGCGTGCCGGCGGGGGCCATCAGGCCGATCCAGGCGCCGGCGTCGTAATCCTGCATGCCCGGCAGGCGCGCCAGCGGCGGCACGTCCGGCACCAGCGTCGAGCCGTTCTTGAAGGAGATGCCGAGCGCGCGCAGGCTGCCATTGCGGATCAGCGGGCCGGTCGCGGCCAGGGTCTCGACCGAGTAGTTCACATGCCCGCCCACCACGGCGGTCAGCGCGGGGCCGCTGCCGGCGAAGGGCACATGCACCACATCCACATTGGCCAGCGCATGGAACCAGGCGGCCACGACATGCGCCGTGGCGCCGGTGCCCGAGGAGGAGAAGCTGTAATGCCCGGGGCGGGCGCGCAGCAGGGCGAGGAATTCCTCGGCCGTGCGGGCGGGGAAATTGGGCGGCACGACCAGCAGATAGGGGGACATGCCGGTGACGCAGATATCGGCGAAATCCCGCTCGGCGTTATAGGCGGTGCGCTGCACCAGGGGCGAGGTCACGATCGGGCCGGTGGAGGCTGCCAGCAGCGTGTAGCCATCGGGTGCCGCCTTCGCCACCTGGTCCGTGCCGATCATCCCGCCGGCGCCGGCGCGGTTCTCGGCCACGAAGGGCTGGCCCAGCGTTTCGGTCAGGCGTTGGGCGGCGATGCGGGCGGCAAGGTCCGTCGCCTGGCCGGGCGGCCAGGGCACCACCACGCGCACGGAACGGTTGGGCCAGGCCGGTTGGGCCGAAGCTGAGGCCGCGGCGAGCAGGAAAGGGGCGGCCAGGGCGGCGCGACGCTGGATCATGTGTTTCACTCCCGATTTGCCACCGCATGTGCCGTGCCGGGTGATCTTGTGCAAGGGTCTTCGCGCGCGTCCCATCCGACGCGGCCCGAGAGGATGATTCATGCTGGAATTCGAGACCCTGGCGCTGGAAGAACCCGCGCCGCATCTGCTCATCGTGCGGCTGAACCGGCCCGAGGTCGCCAATGCGCTGAACACGCAGATGGGGCGGGACCTGCTGGCGCTCTGGACCGCGCTGACCGAGGATGCGCGCGGCATTCGCTGCATCGTCTTCACCGCCACGGGCGGGCGGGCCTTTTGCGCCGGCGGTGACCTGAAGGAGCGCCTCGGCATGACCGACGGGCAATGGCAGGCGCAGCACGAGATCTTCGAGCGCGCCTATTGGGCGCTGATGGATTGCCCCATCCCCGTGATCGCCGCGGTGAATGGCCATGCCTATGCCGGTGGCCTGGAAATGGTGCTGGCGAGCGACTTCGCCTATGCGGCCGAGACGGCCCGCTTCGCGCTGACGGAAGTCACCATCGGCATCATGCCGGGCGCGGGGGGCACGCAGAACCTGCCGCGCGCGGTGGGTGAGCGGCGGGCCAAGGAGATCATCCTGACGGGGCGGCCCTTCACGGCGCAGCAGGCGCTGGATTGGGGGATTCTCAACGCCGTCCATCCGCCCGAGGCGCTTCTGCCGGCGGCGCTGGAGACGGCGCAGCGCATCGCGGACAATGCGCCGCTTTCGGTGCGGCAGGCGAAGAAGAGCATCCATTACGGCTTGCAGATGGATGTGCGGACCGCCTTCCGCTTCGAGATCGAGGCCTATAACCGCCTGGTCGGCACCGAGGACCGGCATGAGGGGATTGCGAGCTTCAACGAGAAGCGAAAGCCCGTCTTCAAGGGGCGCTGAGGGCGCATCACGCCCGCGCCCCGCGCAGCAGCAGCCGCGCCAGCAGCGCCGCCACCCCGGCCAGCGCGATGGTGAGGGACATGGGCAGCGCCGTCTCGTCATGCAGCAGCGAGAGCACCGCCCCCGCCAGCGCCCCCATGCCGAATTGCAGCGTGCCGAGCAGCGCCGAGGCGGTGCCCGCCATGTGCGGGAAGGGCGTGATGCTGATCACCGTGCCCACCGGCAGCGCGATGCCGAGCAGGGAGACATAGAGGAAGATCATCGCGTATTGCGCCAGGAAGGGCCCGTGCAGCGCCGTCAGCGCCACCAGGGCCAGGGCGCAGGCCGCGACCGCGCCGATGCTCAGGTCGAACAGCCGCTCCCGCCCCAGCCGCGCCGCCAGCCGCGCGGAGACCTGCGACACCGCGATGAAGCCCGCGGCGGCGCCCCCGAAGAGCCAGCCATAATGCTCGGGCGCCACGCCGTTCAGCGTGATGAAGACGAAGGGCGAGCCCGCGATATAGGCGAACATGCCGGCGATGGCGAAGCCCGAGGCCAGCGCGATCCCCATGAAGCGCCCATTGGCCAGCAGCCCCAGATAGCCGCGCAGCACCTCCAGCAGGGAGACCCGGCGCCGCCGCTCCTCCGGCAGGGATTCCGGCAACAGGACCAGGCAGAGCAGCAGCGCGGTGAGCCCGACCAGCGCCAGGAACCAGAAGATCGCCCGCCAGCCGAACCAGACCGCGACATAGCCGCCCAGCAGCGGTGCCAGGATGGGCGCGATCCCCATCACCAGCATCAGCCGTCCCATCAGCCGCACCGGGTCCAGCTGCTCGGAGACATCGCGCACCACGGCGCGGGAGATCACCATGCCGGCGCAGCCCGCCAGGGCCTGCAACAGCCGCAGCGCGATCAGCGCCTCCATGCTGGTGGCCAGCGCGCAGGCGGCCGAGGCGAGGGTATAGACCACCAGCCCCGCAAAGAGCGGGCGCCGCCGGCCCAGCCGGTCGGAGAGCGGGCCATGCAGCAACTGGCCCAGCGCCATGCCGATGAAATAGGCGGCCAGCGTGAGCTGCACGCCCTTCATCCCGCCCCCCAGATCATCCGCGATCTCGAGAAAGGCGGGGAGGTACATGTCGATGGAGAGCGGGCCGAAGGCGGCAAGCAGACCCAGAATTCCCGCCAGCCGGCCCGATGTGCTCATGCCGCGGCTTTAGCCGGGCGGGGGCAGGAAATCCACCTCATGCAGGGTGGAGAGACGGATCACCTCATCCACGTCGGACAGGTTGTGGATGGCCTTGAACAGGTCATGCAGGCGGCGCGCCGGGCTGACCCAGAAGAAGGCACGGGCCGGGGCGCCGCTCTCGTTGAAATAGCCGTGCATGATGCCGCGCGGCATGCGCACCAGGTCGCCCGGCTTCGCGAAATGCGTCTGGCCGTCGAGGATCAGCTTCCACTCGCCTTCCAGCATCAGGATGTACTCATCCTGCGTCGGGTGGATATGCGGCGGCACGAAGGTGCCGGGCGGCGAATTGGCGACGAAGGAGAAGCAATCCTCGGTGGACTGCTTGGGGTGATAGATCTGCCCAAGAATGTTCCAGGTGACGCCATCCAGCCCGGTATCGGCCCGGGTGATGCCTGCGATCTCGTTCATGTCGGTCTGCCTCCTTCAGCTTCGCCCGTGCGGCGTGCTGCGCCATGGTGGCGGGGAATCACGCCGGTGAAAACCGCCCATCCGCCCGCAGCCGATGCGCGCGCTCCGGATTGACCGCGCCCTCGGGCATGCGCCCGGCGGCGAGGGCGGCGATCTGGCGCACCGTGTCCATCGCCTGGTGCTCGGCCGCCGCGGGGGTCAGGCCGCCCAGATGGGGGGTTGCGATCACATCCGCACGCGCGGCCAGGCGCGGATTGGGCATCTGGTCCGGATCGCTGCCGACATCGAGCGCGGCGCCGGCCAGGTGGCCGGAATCGAGCGCCGCCTCCAGCGCCGCCTCATCCACCAATTCCCCGCGCGAGAGGTTGATGAAGAAGGCGCCGCGCCGCATCGCGCCGAAGCGCGCGGCATTCATCAGATGGCGCGTCTCGGGCGTGGAGAGGGCCAGGCAGACCACGATGTCGGCGCTGGAGAGCACCTCCTCCAGCGCATGCGTGCCGCCCATGGGGTCATGGGCCAGCACCCGCATGCCCAGGGCGCGCGCCAGGTCCGCGAGGCGCCGCGCGATGCGTCCATAGCCGACCAGCCCCAGCGTGGCGCCCGAGAGTTGCAGGCCGGGCCGCACCTCCGGCATGCGCCCCGCGCGGTAATCCTGCACCGAGCGGCTGACGCCCCGCGCCAGATCCACCATGAAGCCCAGCGCCAGCTCGGCCACCGCATCCACGAAGCCCGGCGTGGCACGGGTGACCAGGATGCCGTGGCGCGAGGCGGCTTCCACATCCACGGTGCTGATATCCACGGCGCAGCGCAGGAAGGCCTTGAGCTGGGGTGTCCGTTCGAAGGTGGCGGCACTGCCCGGGCTGCCGCGATAGGCGATGATGGCGTCACAGCCGGCCGCCGCCTGGGCCAGGGCCTCGTCGCGCGGCTCGTCTTCGCTCGGGTTGGGGATCACCTCGGCGTGTTCGCGGAGCGCCGCCAGGGCGCGCTCGCCGAAATAGCCGGGGAAGGAGAGGGTGCCGTGGCTGAGATAGACCTTCATGCGGGAAGACTGCACCCGGGCCCGCGGCATGGCCAGGGGCCGCCTCAGAGCCACATCTCCGCCGCGGTGAGGGTGGTGACGCCGAGAAGCTGCATCTGCCGGTCGGCCACGCCGTCGGCATTCACGTCGAATTGCAGCCAGCCATTCTCGAAGCGCATGGCGCCGGATTTGTTCACCCCGGTGGGCTCGCCCTCGAAGATGATCTCGCCGAAGGAATCGCTGCCGATGAAGTCGAGCTGCCGTTCCTCCAGTTCCGGGTTGGCGTCCAGCGCTCGCAGGTCCAGCCGGTCGCCCTCGGCCGCGTTGAAATCGGTGATCACACAGCCATCCACGCCCTCGGGGCTCGTGAAGACGAAGATATCGGCGCCCGCCCCGCCGGTCAGGCGACCGCCGCCCTGGCCGTCCAGCGTATCCGCGCCGCCGCCGCCTTCCAGCGTGTCCAGGCCGGTGCTGCCGCGCAGCACATCGGCGCCCTCGCCGCCGACCAGCCGATCATTCCGCACCGACCCCGTGAGCCGCACCGCGTTCGCATCGCCTGCATTGCTGACATTCCACCCCGAGACGCCGCTGGCGGCCTGCAGGTTCACGTCGAAGCCGGCGGCTGTCAGGTTCGCCACGCCGCCATTGATGGTGGCCGTTGTCGCCGTCCAATCCGCGGCCAATGTGGCCTGCAGCGTATCCCCGACCGTGCAGATCACCACATCTGCCCCGCCCGCGCCGAGATCGGTGATCACATCCGTGCGGAAAGTATGGAAACGGTCAATGCCCGCGCCACCGGTCATCGTGTCGCTGCCTGGCCCGCCCACCAGCGTGTCCGCGCCTTCGCCGCCATTCAGGTGACTCCCAGGCCCGCCAAACAGAAGGGGATGCGAGCCATGCAGCCAGTCCGCGCCTGCGCCGCCATCCAGAAACTCGGTTCCCCCATTGTTGTTCTGGGTGCCCGCGATTGTGTCATCGCCATCGCCCCCGGTCAGGGTGTCGGCCTGGAAGCTTCCCGCAAGGATGACCCCGTTCGGGTTGCCCGCATTGCTGACATTCCACCCCGAGACGCCGTTGGCGGCGTCCAGGATCACGTTGAAGCCGGCGGCGGTCAGGTTCGCGACGCCGCCATTGATGGTGGCCGTTGTCGCCATCCAATTCGCGGCCAATGTGGCCTGCAGCGTCGCCCCGGCCGAGACGATCACCACATCCCTCCCGCCCGCGCCGAGATCGGTGATCACATCCGTGCCGAAATCCACCAGGAAGCGATCCATCCCCGCGCCGCCGGTCATGGTGTCGTCGCCCGCGCCGCCCCAGATTTGGTCATTGCCCGCGCCGCCGACCAGGCTGTCCGCGCCCCCATGGCCGCGCAGCCTGTCCTCCCCGATGCCGCCCGTGATGGTATCGCCCTGGGAGGAGCCGACCAGGTTCACCGCGCGGATATGGGCATTGCTCAGCGCCCAACCCGAGGCCCCGCCGACCGAAGCCAGGTTCACGTTGTACCCGGCGACCGCGACGCTGGCGGTGCCCGCATTGCTGGTGCCGGCCGAGGGCGTCCAATGCCCGCCCATGGTCACGACCGCCGCGGCACCCGCCTGGACCACCAGCACGTCATTGCCGCCGAAGGCGAGGTCGGTGAGGGTGTCGGTGCCGGCCTCGACGAGGAAGCGGTCCACCCCGGCGCCTCCGGTGAGGCGGTCATCGCCCATTCCGCCCACCAGGCTGTCCACGCCCGCGCCGCCGTTCAGCGTATCCGCGCCATCGCCGCCCGTCAGCGTGTCATCGCCGAGGCCCCCCACCAGGCTGTCCGCGCCGAGCCCGCCGGTCAGCCGGTCGCGCAGCAGCGATCCGGTGAAGCTCACCGCCGTGGCATGGCCGGCATTTGTGACGGTCCAGAGGCCGGGGGCCAGGCCTGCCGCCGCGGCCAGGTTCACCCCGAAGCCACCGGCCGTGATGTTCACCACACCCGCATTGCTGGCATTGCCGGAGGCGGTCCAGGCCCCGGCCAGCGAGGCGTTGGCGGTGGCGCCGGCCGAGACGACCAGCACGTCATTCCCGCCGAGGCCCAGGTCGAGGATGGTGTCGGTGCCGGCCTCCACAATGAAGCGGTCCGTGCCCCCATCGCCCCGCATCGTGTCATTGCCGGTGCCGCCGATCAGACTGTCGCCGAAGCTGCTGCCCAGCAGCACGTCATGGCCCGCTTCGCCGCGCAGCAGGTCAGCGCCGCCGCCGGCGTTGAGCGTGTCATTCCCCTGGCCGCCGGTCAGCGTGTCACTGCGGGGGGAGCCCCCGAAGGTCACGGCGCGGTTGGAGCCGAGATTGGAGACGGCCCAGCCCGCCGCGCCCTGCGCATGGGCGAGATCCACATCGAAGCCGGCCGCCGTGATGCTGACCTGGCCGGAATTGTTGCTGCGCTGGTCCAGCCGGGTGATCCAGTCGGCCGCCAGCGTCGCCAGCGCCGTGGCCCTCGACGAGACCACCAGCACCTCCGCGCCGCCCAGGCCGAGATCGGTGATGGTGTCGGTGCCGGCATAGACCCGGAACTGGTCCACCCCCGCACCCCCGGTCAGGGTGTCATCGCCGTTGCTGCCTTCCAGCGTGTCGTCGCCGGCGCGGCCATCCAGCCGGTCATGGTCGCCCCAGCCCACGATCCATTCATTTTCTGCCGTGCCGGTCAGCGTATCAGGGCCGTCGGTGCCGGCGATGATCCACACGTCGTCATTGCGGATCACGCCCTGGGCGCTGGCGATGGCGAAACCCACCTTGGGGTCGCTGCTGGAGAGGGTGACGGTGTAGCCCTCATCGGGCTCAACGACGCTGTCGCCCCGGATGAGCAGCCTGAGCGTCGCGCTGGCTTGGCCGGGCGCCAGGGTCAGGCTGCCGCTCGGCAGGATACCGTCAGCGAAATCATCAGCGTTGGCCGGATTGGCGCCGCTGCCGGTGACGGTGAAGTTCAGGGTGATCGGCACCTCGGCCTGGCCCGCATGCGAGACGGTGAAGTTGGCGTGGTCGGCGCCGGAATACCCTTCGTCAAGGTTGGCGGCGGGGGGGAGTATGGAGAAGAGGCTCACATCATCATTGCGGATGGTGCCCGTGGCGAAGGCGGGGCCGAGCGTGGCGCCGATGGGCGCGGCGAGCGCGACGGTGAAGGTCTCATCCGCTTCGACGATGCTGTCCCCGAGCACGTTGACGGTGATGGTCTGGCTGGTCTCGCCCGCGGCGAAGCTGACCGTGCCGGAGGGCCGTGCACCGCCGGCGAAATCGGTGGCGGCGGCGCCGCTGACGCTCCAGGTGGCGCTGGCAGCACCCGTGATGTCGCCCGCGCGGGTGACGGTGAAGGTGAAGGGGGTGCTTCCCGCCTGGCCCTCGGCCTTGTCGGCCGAGAGGGCGGCGAGGCTGAGGCTGGAGCCGGTGAAGAGGCTGGCCAGGTAATCGCCATCGCTGAAGCGCAGCGTCTCGATATCGGCGGCCAGCGTGTCGGTGCCGTCCCGGCCGGCGGTGTTGTCGACCACCGTCAGGCGGCCAGAGACGAGATCGCGCGTCACGGCGTAGCCCGAGCGCGCGCCGGCGAAGACGGCGACGTCGCTTCCGCTGCCGCCGCTGATCATGTCATCGCCCGCGCCGCCGACGAGGCTGTCATCGCCCCCGCCGCCCTCCAGGCTGTCATTCCCGCCCTCGCCCAGCAGGGTGTCATTGCCGCCATTGCCGGCGAGCGTGTTGCGGGCGGCATTGCCCAGGGCATGGTCGCCGGCGCTGCCCAGGTGGAGATTCTCGATGATGGTGCCATAGGCGATGGAGACGTTGTCGTCCCAGGTGAAGATCGAATCCCCCGAGAAGACGGAGGTGACGAAGCCGCGCCAGGCCTCGCCCACCTGCGCCAGGCTCGCTTCGATCTGCGCGGCGACGCTGAACTGGTTGACGCTGGAGAAGGCGCCCTCGCGCAGGTCGATCAACGAGCGGCGCGTGCTGGCCGAGAGATCCCAGGTGTCCGTGCCACCGGCATCGTAGATGGTCTGGATGCAGGCGATGGCGGGATCGAAGCTGTAGGTGGTGTCACCCGCCCGCGTCGTCGGGTCCGCGCCATAGATCGCCTGGATCGCCAGCACGTCGAGCAGCTGCGGCCCGGCGATGACCACGGGGGTGTAGCTGGCCCGGATGCTCGAACTGGTGGGGGAGGTCTGCGTGACCGTGAAACTGGGCACGAAGCGGTCCTGCGTCTGGGTGTAGGACATCAGCGTGTAGCGGTGGGTGTCATACTCCGTGGCCAGGATGTTGGGCGCCGAAAAGGGGTGCTTCAGGCCGAGGGCATGGCCGAGCTCATGCAGCAGCGCCTGGAAGTTGTAGGTCTCGGGCGCGAAGCTCTCGCCGCGATGGCTGGGATCAATCCAGACGTCGCCCGCGACGGCGCTGGAACCCGCCGTCGGATAATAGGCATAGCCCCAGGCGCCGGATTCCTCCCCCAGATGGGTGAAGGCGACCCTCAGCTGGCCTTGCGCCCCGGGCTCCGTCACCTCCAGCAGGGCGGGCGCGATCAGTTCGTCCCAGCGCTGCATGGCGAGGCGGATCTGCGGCGCCATCTCGGCCGGGGGCGGGGCGTAGCCGGGCCGAAGGGGCTCGCCACCGGCCGCATAGCCGGGCCAGAGGCTGGCGGCGGTGGGGATGCTGAAGGTGATCGGACCGGCGGGCCAGGCGAAGCCGCTGTTCAGGGTGGCGATCAGGCTGGTGGTGGGAAGGTTCGCGGGTGCCTTCATGGCAGGGTCTTTCTCAGCCTGTACCGCGGAGCATGCCCGCTAAACCTATGTCATGCCAGTCTCAGATCGAAGAAAAAGGGGCTTCATCACCGAATGCATGGCGCCCCACCATGGGGATTGGCATGGCCCATGTGACGCCGGCCACACCGGCGCCACGCAACCCAGGACAGGCCGGACACCGCTTCCCCGCCGGAGGGCCCGCGATGACGCGGCAGGGCGCCCTCAGGCAAAGATGAAGTCCGTCGCCACCAGCGTGACGGGTATCGGCAGGGAGACGCTGATGCTGTCCACGCCGCCATTGGCCGAGACCACCACATAGGCCGGGTCGGAGGGTGTTCCGGCGCCGCCATAGGTGAGCTGCAGATCCCCGAAGCCGATGCCGGCAAAGCCGCTCAGGTCGATCTTGTCGTCGCCCTGGGTGAAGTCCCGGATGCTGTCATGGCCATGGCCCGCCAGGAATGCGTAACGATCCAGTCCGGCACCGCCCTCATAGACCTGGGCGCCTTCGGCATCCAGGAAGCGATCGTCGCCCAGCCCGCCCAACAGGCTGTCGAACCCGCCGCCGCCGATGATGGTGTCATTCCCCGCACCCCCGATCAGCGTATCCGCCCCGGCACCCCCCATCAGCACATCGGCGCGGCGCGAGCCAGTGATCAGCACCGCATCGGCCGTGGTGGCGCTCACATTCCAGCCCAGGCTGCCAGCCGCCGCTGAAAGGTTCACGTCAAACCCCGCCGTCGCCAGATTCGCCACGCCGGCATTGCTGCTCGCCGCCGTCGCCGTCCAATCCGCCGCCAGCGTGGCCTGCAGCGTCGCCCCGGCCGAGACAATCACCACATCCACCCCGCCCGCGCCCAGATCGGTGATGACATCCGTGCCTGCATCCACCGTGAACCGGTCAATCCCCGCACCACCCGTCATGGTGTCGTTGCCCGCACCGCCAAAGAGCTGGTCATTGCCGCCCTCGCCCAAGAGGCTGTCCGCGCCACCCTGGCCGCGCAGCGTATCCGCCCCGCTGCCACCCGTGATGCTGTCCGCATTGCCGGAACCCACGAGGCTCACGCCGCGGCTCTGCCCCGCATTGCTCAGCGCCCAGCCCGAGACCCCGCTCACCGAAGCCACATTCACATTGAACCCGGCCGCGAAGACCGTGGCGCTGCCCGCATTGCTGCTGCCGCCCGAGGCCGTCCAATGCCCGCCAATGGTCGCCACCGCCGCGGCACCCGCCTGGATGACCAGCGCATCCGTGCCGCCAAAGCCGAGATCGGTGATCGTGTCGGTGCCCGCCTCCACCAGGAAGCGGTCCACCTCGGTGCCGCCGGTCAGCCGGTCATCGCCCAGGCCACCCACCAGGCTGTCCGTGCCCGCGCCGCCATTCAGCGTGTCCGTGCCGTCGCCACCGGTCAGCGTGTCATCGCCCGCATTGCCGGTCAGGCTGTCCGCGCCAAGCCCGCCAGTCAGGCGGTCGCTCTGAACCGAGCCCGCGAAGACCACCGCCCCGGCCTGGCCCGCATGGTTCACGGACCAGGTGCCGAGCCCTGTCGCCGCGGTGAGGGTCACGTTGAACCCCGCCGCCGTCAGGTTCACCACCCCCGCATTGCTGACATTGCTGGAGGCGGTCCAGGCGCCGGCGAGGGTGGCATTGGCGGTGGCACCGGCCGAGACGACCAGCACGTCATTGCCACCCGCACCCAGGTCCAGGATGGCATCGGTGCCGGCATCCACCACGAAGCGGTCCACGGCCGCGCCGCCCGTCATCGTGTCATTGCCGGCGCCCCCGGTCAGGCTGTCGCTGCCGGCATCGCCCAGCAGGCTGTCATTGCCGCCGCCGCCGAGCAGCGTGTCATTGCCGTTGCCGCCGGTCAGCGTGTCGTTCCGGGCGGAGCCGGTCAGGCTGACCGCGCGGTTGGTGCCGAGGTTGGAGACGGCCCAGCCCGCGCTGCCCGCCGCCAGGGTGAGATCGGCGTTGAAGCCGGCCGCCGTGATATTGGCCGTGCCGCCATTGCTGTTGCCGGCGGTCAGCACCCAATTGGCTGCCAGCGTGGCATTCGCCGTGGCCCCGCCCGAGACCACCAGGAGATCCGCACCGCCGAGGCCAAGGTCGGTGATGGTGTCGCTGCCGGCATCCACGGCGAAGCGGTCCACGCCGGCGCCGCCCGTCATGCGGTCATCGCCCGCGCCGCCGGTCAGGCTGTCGTCATCGGCCTCGCCCAACAAGGTGTCGTTGCCGGCCCCGCCGCTCAGGCTGTCATTGCCCGCGCCGCCGGCCAGCGAATCCGTGCCGCCATTGCCGGAGAGCGTGTCGCCGCTGGCGCCGCCCAGCAGCGTGTCGCCGCCCTCGCCGCCGGTGAGCGCATCGGCATTGACCGAGCCGGTGAAGCGCACCGCCGTGCCGTTGCCGGTGTTGGTGACAGACCAGAGGCCAAGGCCGGGCGCCGCGGCACTCAGATCCGCGTTGAAGCCATTGGCCGTGAGATAGGCGATGCCGCTGACATTGGACGCCGCGGTGGCGACCCAGGCCGCGGCCAGCGCCGCATTGGCCGTGGCGCCAGCATTCACCACCAGCACCTCGGCGCCGCCCAGGCCGAGATCGGTGACGGCGTCGGTGCCAGCATCCACCTCGAAGCGGTCGACCCCAAGGCCGCCGGTCAGGCTGTCATTGCCCAGGCCGCCGGTCAGGCTGTCATTCCCGGCGCCACCATTCAGCGCATTGGCCGCGCCATCGCCGATCAGCACGTCGTTGCCGGCGCCGCCGGTGACGTTTTCGATGGCGGTGAAGGAGAGGGGGCCATCGGGCAGGGAGACGGAGCCGCTGGCCAAGGAGAGGCTGAGATTCACGCCGGCGAAGGCGGGCCCGAAGAGCAGCGTGTCCACTCCCGCGCCCCCATTGAACAGGTCCACGCCGGCGCCCGCCAGCAGCGTGTCGTTGCCGGCCCCCGCATCGACCGTGTCATTGCCGGCGCCGCCGTCGAGCAGGTCATTGTCGCCCAGGCCGAGCAGCAACTCGTTGGCGGCCGTGCCGATCAGCGTGTCCGGGCCGGCGGTGCCGAGGACGGTCAGCGGATCATCGTTGCGGATGAAGCCCTGGGCGCTCGCGGTGCCGAAGCCCACCGCCGGATTGGTGCTGGAGAGAGTGACGGTGAAGGTCTCATCCGGCTCGAACAGCAGGTCGCCCAGGATATTCACGCTCAGCGTGCGGCTGGTCTCACCCGCCGCGAAGGTCAGCGTGCCGGAGGGCAGCACGCCCGCGTTGAAATCCGCCCCGCTGGCCGGATCCGTGCCGCTGCCGGTGATCGTGAAGGTGACGCCGGCCGCGGCGCTGGTGTTGCCCTCACGCCAGACGGTGAAGGTGAAGGCCGTCGGGCCGGAATTGCCCTCGTTGCGATCGGCCGTCAGCGGCGCGACCGAGAAGATGCTGGCGTCATCGTTGCGGATCAGCCCGGCGGCCGTCGCGGTGCCGAGCGTGGCGCCGCTGGCCCCGGAGAGCGTGACGGTGAAGCCCTCATTCGGCTCATTTGTCGTATCGCCCGCCACCATCACGGTGATGGATTGCAGGCTCTCGCCCGCCGCGAAGTTCACCGTGCCGGAGGGCAGCACATTGCCGATGAAGTCGGACGCGGTGGCGCCATTGCCGGTGACGGTCCAGTTGACGCTGGAGGCGAGGCTCAGACCCCCCGTGCGGGTGACGGCGAAGGTGAAGGGGAAGGGGCCGGCATTGCCCTCGGCCAGGTCGGCATTGGCCGCGATGATGTCGAGGACCGGCGCGACAATGACCGGGGTGTCGTCATTGCGGATCACGCCACTGGCCGTTGCGAAGCCCAGGGTGGCGCCGGAGGGCGCCGAGAGGGTGAGGGTGAAGCCTTCATCGTCTTCGATGCTGGCGTCCCCCGCGACCGCGATGGTGATGGTCTGGCTGGATTCGCCGGCGGCGAAGCTGACCGTGCCGCCGGGCAGCACGCCGCCTGCGAAATCGGCGGCATCGGCCGCTCCGGAGACGGTCCAGCTGGCGCTGGCCGCGCCCGAATTGTCGCCGGTGCGGGTGACGAGGAAGGTGAAGCTGGCGGTGCCCGCATTCCCCTCCGCCTTGTCCGCGTCCAGTGCCGCGATGTCGAGCATGGGCTCGGCATCGTCATTGATGATGGTGCCGCTGACGATGGAGGTTCCAAGCGTCGCGCCCCCCGTGGGCGCGGAGAGCGTCAGGGTGAAGGCTTCATCCACCTCCACCAGCGTATCGCCGGCCACGGCGATGGTGATCGTCTTGCCGACTTCGCCGGCGGCGAAGCTGACGGTGCCGGAGGGCAGCACCCCGCCCTGGAAATCCGCCGCGGTGATTCCGCTGCCGAGCGGGGCGCTGACCGTCCAGCTGGCGCTGACCGCGCTGTCGAGATCGCCGCTGCGATTGACGGCGAAGTGGATGAAGCGGGTTCCGGCATTGCCCTCCGGCACGCCGTTGAAGCCGGGGGCGAGGGAGATGACGGCGGCGGCGTCATCATTGAGGATGGTGCCCTGGGCCAGGGCTGTGCCAAGGCTCGCGCCCGTGGACGCGGAAAGGGTGAGGGTGAAGACCTCATCCGCCTCGAAGCCGGTATCGCCCGCGACATTCACGGTGATGGTCTGCACCGTCTCGCCCGCGGCGAAGCTCACCGTGCCCGTGGGCAGCATGCCACCGGCGAAATCGGTCGCATCGGCGCTGGTGCTGGTGACCGCCCATTGGGCGCTGGCGGCACCGCTGGCATCGCCGATACGGGTCACGCTGAAGGTGAAGGGGGTGAGCCCCGCATCGCCTTCGCCGATCGGCGCTGCCGGACCCGCCAGGTTCAGAATGGCGTCGTCGTTCAGGATGATCCGGCTGGCGATGGCTGTGCCGAGCGCAGCCCCGGCCGTGGGCGCGGAGAGGGTGAGGGTGAATTCCTCGTTCAGCTCCAGTCCGGTGTCGCCGATCACATCCACCGTGATGGTCTTGGTGGTTTCGCCGGCGAAGAAATTGACCACGCCCGAGGGCAGGGTGCCGCCGATGAAATCCGCCGCGCTGGCCGGCTGCGCACCGGTGCCGGTGATGGCCCAATTGGCGCTGACGGCGGTGCTGGCATCGCCGCTGCGCGTCACGGTGAAGGCGAAGGGCGTGGTGCTGGAGTTACCCTCGGCGAGCGGCGCGCCGCCGGTGACGGAGAGGAGGGCATCATCGTTGCGGATCAGGCCCTGGGCGGATTTCGTGCCCAGCGCGGCGTTGACGGGGGCGGAGAGGGTGACGGTGAAATCCTCATCCGCCTCCACTTGGCTGTCGGTGAGCACCTGGACGGTGATGGTCCGGCTGGTTTCGCCGGCCGCGAAGTCGATTGTGCCGGAGGGCAGGAGGGTCCCGGCGAAATCGAAGGCATCCGCTCCGCTGCTGTTCACGGCCCAGGCCGCGCTCGACGCGGCGGTCGTATCGCCCGTGCGCGTCACGGTGAAGGTGAAGGGCGTGGTGCCGGAGTTGCCCTCGGCCTTGTCGGCGGAGAGGGCGCTGATGCTCAGCACCGGCAAGCTGACCGTGCCGAAGCTGCTGGCCGCGTAGTCGGCATCGCTGAAGCGCAGCGTCTCGATATCCGCCTGGAGCAGGTCCGTGCCATCGCGCCCGGCCGTGTTGTCCGTGACGGTGATGCGGCCGGTGCCGGAATCCAGCGTGATGGTGTACTGGCTGCGCGCGCCGGTGAAGACGGCGATGTCCGTGCCGGTGCCGCCGCCGAGCGTGTCATCCCCCGCCTCGCCAACCAGCGTGTCATTTCCGGCCTCGCCCGCCAGCGAGTCGTTCCCTGACCGGCCAGCCAGATGATTGGCCACGTCACTGCCGACCATCACATCATCGAGATCGGTGCCGATGACACCTTCGATGTTCAGCAAAATGTCCGTGAAGCCGAAACCGTCCAGGGCTGTCCCGGCCGCCACGCTCTGGCTGCCAACCGTGATGGCGCCAACGGACAGGTTGACGATCGAGCGGGCGGGAATGGAGAAGACCGTGGACATGGCACTCATGTCCAGGGTGTCGAAGCCACCCGCGCCGTCCACCGTGTCGGCGCCGAACTCACCGCTCAACATATTGTCGAACTGGGAGCCCGTGATGGAGTCGTTCCCGCGGCCGCCGACCAGATTCTCGATGCTGATCAGCGTATCCGTGCCGGATGCCTTGATCACGGTTCCAGTGGGCACGCCTCCGACGAGCGAGGTCTGGAGGTTGGCCACAAACCCGGTCGAGGCGTCATTGCGATAGGTGTCGGTGCCGCCGCCGCCGTCAATCAGCTTGTTGCCGGCGCCACCGAGGCCGAAGCGCTCATCGGCGTTGCTGCCGATGATCGTGTCGTTGAAGCCGCCACTGGTCGTCACGAAGCGGACATTGTTGAGCGTGTCTGTTCCGTCAAAACCGTCCTGCGAGGCCCTGTTGAGGCTGAGGTCGACATGGATGGCCTTCACAGCATCGCTGTAGTCCACCGCCGTCCGCGCGGCGCCCGCGCCGTCCACCGTGTCGTTGCCGGCACCGGGCCGGATGCGGAGAGATGCTGTCGGGAAGCCCGCGAAGATGGTGGCGCTCGACAGGAAGCTGTCGTTCCCCGCGGTGCCCCAGATGCCCGTGATCATGCTCAGCGAGTCGACGTCGCCATTGGGCTTGGTGACACTTCCGTTGGCCACGTCTGTCATGGTGACCGTGATCGGGCCGCCGATGATCGTGCTGGCATAGCTGACCGTGTCACGGAAGCCCGTGGTACCACCGTGGAAATCGTCGCTGCCAAGGCCGGCGAGGATGGTGTCGGAGCCCGCCCCGCCGTCGATGCTGTCATCGCCATCACCGCCGACCAGCGTGTCGTTGCCGTCACCGCCCTCGATCGTGTCGTCGCCGGCATTGCCGAACAGCGAATCATTGCCGGCGAGACCCTGGATGCTCTCGCCGGCAGGGCCGCCCGTCAGCGTGTCATTGTTCGGCGTGCCCTGGATCAGCACCTCGTCATTGCGGATCACGCCCTGGGCGGTGCCCGTCACGAGATTGGCGGCGACCGGGTTGGAGAGCGTGACGGTGAAGGCCTCATCCAGCTCGGGCGTCGTGTCGCCGTTGACATTGATGGTGAGGGTCCGCGTCGTCTCATCCGGCGCGAATTCCAGGATGCCGGAGGGCAGCGCACCGCCCTGAAAATCCGAGCCGCTGGCCAGCGCGCTGGTGACGCTCCAGGCCACGCTGGAAGTGCCGCTGGTCAGGCCGGTGCGGGTGACGGTGAAGGTGAAGGCGGTGGTGCCGGTATTGCCCTCGGCCTGGTCGGCGGCGAGGGGAGCGATGGCGAGGAAGGTGGTCTGCGGCGTGATGAAGACGGCCGCGGCCTGGTCGCCATCGCTGAAGCGCAGCGTCTCGATGTCCATGGCCAGCAGGTCCGTGCCGTCACGGCCGGCGATCTTGTCGGCGATGGTGAGGGCGAAGGTCACGCTGTCACGCGTGATCAGGTAGTCGCCCCGCGCGCCGGTGAAGATCGCGATATCCGCGCCCGTGCCGCCGGTGAGCACGTCATCGCCGGCGCCGCCCTCCATGACGTCATCGCGTGCACCGCCGGTGATCTGGTCCGCGAAGCGCGAGCCGATGACGGATTGGATGTTCACCAGGCGGTCGGTGTCGCCCCAGCCATCGGTGGCGAGGCCGGTGGCGAGGTTGACCGTCACCGCGCCGCGGTCGCCGCGGTAATCCGCCGTGACGAGCGTATCCAGGGCGGGCGCGCGCAGGATGTCATTGCCGGTGAGGCCGCGCAGCATGGTGCGGGTGGCGGCGACGCTGACGCCGGTCAGGTCATCGGCCTGCTGCGTGCCATAGACGCTCTCGATGCTGGTCAGCGTATCGGTGAAGCCCCAGGAATCGATGGCGGTGCCGGTGGTGAGGTTCACCGTGACGCCATGCTCCGCGAGGTGCGACTGGCCGGTGAAGCTGTCATAGAAGACGAGGTCCACACCGAGGCCACCGTCGATGCTGTCGTTGCCCTCGCCGCCGAAGAAGGCGTTGTTGGAGTCCGAGCCGACCAGGCTATCCGCGCCGATCCCGCCCACGGCCTGCTCCACGCCGCGCAGGATATCCGTGCCGGTCAGCGTCCAGGCGCCGCCGGAGAACAGGTATTTGCGTGCGACGCCGGTGAATTCGCCGCCGCTGATGCCGGTGCCGAGTTCCACCTCGGCGCGGGTGATGGGCGGGCCGAAGGTGCCGTCCCGGGTGTTGCTCCCCATGGTCCAGCGGTCATTCGCACCGGCGCCCAGGTCAATGTTGCGATTGCCATTGCCCGAGCTCGAAACCTGGTCGGTGAAGGCGCTGCCGGTCACACTGTCGTTGAAATTGCTGGTGAGCGACAGGCGGCGGATATTCGTCAGCGTATCCGTGCCGCCCAGACCATCGCTCGCGACGCCGGTCTCTAGGTTGATGTTGGCGGCGGCGGAGCCGCCGGAATAGGTGACGACGGCATTGGCGAAGCTCGTGCCGTCATTCTGCACCGAGAAGCCGCCGATATAGGTGTCATTGCCGGCATTGCCTTGCAGGTTGCCGCCGTAGAAGGTCGCCAGAGTCAGGCCGGTGGTGTCGAAGCGGTCCGCCCCGCTGCCGGTGATGATGCTGTGGAAATTGGTGTAGCTGTCCGTGCCCTGGGCGCCGCCATTCTTGACCACGGTGCCGCTGCCCACGCCATTGACCGTGACGTTGATGGGCGTGGTGAAGCCGGAATAGCTCAGCGTGTTGAAGGCGGCAGGGCCGCCATTCAGGACATCACTGCCGGTGGTGCCGGTGAAGAACTCGTTGCGGCCCGTGCCGGTGATGGTGTCATTGCCGGTGGTGCCGCTGGGCGGGGTGAAGCTGGTGCCCCACTGCACATCCGAGAGGAACTCATAGAGCGGGAAGTTCAGATCCCGCCCGCTCAGCGCGCCGCGCACCTCGGCGATGAAGTCGCTGGCGCCCAGCACCTCGTCGCCATCCAGATCCACCACCAGCCAGCCGCGCGCCTCGGGCGCGCCCAGCGCGTCCACGTCCTGCAGCCAGAAGGCCTGGAAGGTCGGGATGTTGTGGAACTGCGCCGGCAGCCTCTGGCCCAGCACGGGCGCGTCGGCCAGGAAGATCCCGGTATCGCCATTGTACAGGAAGGTGCGGTTGACCCCGTTCACCGTCAGCGTGCCGTTCACCCCGCCCAGCGTGATGAGGTCCAGCTGCGCCTCGTTGAAGTCGAGCACCACATCCATGCTGGAGAGCGTGGAACGCGCGAAGCCATCCACCGGCAGCACAAAGCGATCGGCGCCCAGGCCGCCGGTCAGGTTGTCCGCGCCCTCGCCGCCTTCGATGGTGTCGTCACCCGCGCCGCCATTGATCGTGTCCGCGCCGGCGAAGCCGCGCAGCAACTCGCTCGTCGTCCCGCCCGTGAGGGCATCGCCAAGCGGCGTGCCGTCCACGGGGATTTCGTCATTGCGGATGGTGGCGATGGCGGTGGCACTGGTGAGGATCGCGTTGACCGGATTGCTCAGCGCGATCACGAAGCGCTCGTCATTCTCCCAGGTAGTATCGCCCACGACCTGCACGGTGATGGTCTGGCTGGTCTGGCCCGCGGCGAAGTTCAGCGTCCCGCCGGCTGGTGTCACGCCGCCCTGGAAATCCGCGGCGCCGGTCACGGAGCCGCTGACATTCGTGTTGTAGCCCCAGTTGACCGAGGAGGTGCCGCTCACATCGCCGCTGCGCGTGACGGTGAAGGTGAAGGTGGTGGTGCCGGCATTGCCCTCCGCCTTGTCGGCATCGGTCGCCGTGATGGCGATGCTGGTCGGGTCGTCATTGCTGATGGTGCCGTTGATGCTCCCGAAGCTGCCCAGCGTCGCGTTCGAGGATGGGCTGCTGAGCTGGAGGGTCACCGTCTCATTCGGCTCGACGGCGCCATCGGCCGCGATGTTGAGTGTGATGGTCTTCAGCGTCTCGCCAGGCGCGAAGTTCAGCGTGCCGGTCGGCAGCACGCCGCCCACGAAATCGCTGGCCGTGGCCGTGCCGAGGCTGGTGACGGCCCAGTTCACCGACGCCGCGACCGTGACGTCGCCGCTGCGCTGGACGCTGAAGTTCATCGGCGTGCCGCCGCCGCCCTGGCCTTCGAAGACGGAGGGGGTGGGCTGGCCGGCGAAGGCGATCACCACGCCGTCATCATTGGTGATGGTGTAGGAGACGGAATTGCCGATCGAGGCGCCGGCCGAAGGGTTGGTCAGGCTGACCAGGAAGGCCTCATTCGGCTCGAAGACGGTGTCGCCGGCGAAATTCACCGTGATGGTCTTGCTGGTTTCGCCGATGCCGAAGCTCACGGAGCCGCTGGGCAGGACGCCGCCCGCGAAATCCTGGGCGTTGGGGGCATTGGCGCCGGGGAAGGTGGCGGGCACCACCGCCCAGTCCGCGCTGGCCGTGATGCTCAGATCGCCCGAGCGGGTGATGGTGATGGTGAAGGGCGTGCTGCCGGCATTGCCCTCATTGGCGCTGAAGCCGGAGGCGTTGGTGGTGGCGAGGATCGCGCCGTCATCATTGGTGATGGTGCCGAACACCGTGGTGGGCGCACCCAGCGTGGCGCCCGGCGAGACGCTGGTCAGCGTCAGGCTGAAATTCTCCGTGGGTTCGACGAGGGTGTCACCGCTGACCAGGACCGTGATCGTCGCCGTGCTTTGCCCGGCGATGAAGTTGACGCTGCCCGAGGGCAGGGTGCCACCGAAATCCGCCGCATTCGCCGTGCCGCCGCTGACCGCCCAGGACACCGTGGCGGCACCGCTCAGATCGCCGGTGCGATTCACCGTGAAGGAAAGGGGGAGGTTGCCGGCATTGCCCTCGGTCAAGGGCAGCGGCGCGGGGCCGATGGAAAACACGCCGGTCGCGCCATCATCATTGAGGATATTGGCGCTGGAACTGGCGGCGGTACCGAGCGAGGCGCCCACCGAAGGGTTCGAGAGCGAGAAGAGGAAGCTCTCCCCCGACTCGACGAGCGTGTCCCCCGCGACATTCACGGTCACGATCTGCGTGGTTTCGCCCGGGGCGAAGCTCACGGTCCCGGAGGGCTGGACGCCACCCACAAAATCATTGGGCGACGCCCCCATCCCGGTGACCGCCCAATTGGCGCTGGCCGCGATGCCGAGATCGCCGCTGCGGGTGATGGTGAAGTTGAAGGGCGTGCTGCCGGCATTGCCCTCACTCAGGGACAGGCCGGTGGTGGACACGGCGAGGATGGCGCCGTCATCATTGACCAGCGTGAGGCTGACGGAGCTTTGCCCGCCCAGGGTCGCCCCGGCCGTGGGTGCTGAAAGCCCCACCGTGAACATCTCATTGGCCTCAATCAGCGTGTCCCCGGCGACCTCGAAGCTGATCGTCGCGCTCGTCTGGCCCGGCGCGAAGCTCACGCTGCCCGATGGCACAAGGCCGCCCACGAAATCCGCCCCATTCAGGGGGAGGGGAGCGCCCGGCACGGGACCAGGCATCGAGCTGATGGTCCAATTGGCCCCGGCCGCGATACTGGTGTCGCCGCTGCGCGTCACCTGCAGCGTGACCAGCGTGCCGCCGGATTGGCCCTCGGTGATGAGGCCCGGCGCCGTGCCGATCGAGAGGATCGCGCCGTCATCATTCTGGATGAGGCCCATGCTGGACGCCACATTGATGGCCGCACCGCTGGACGGATTGGAGAGCACGAGGTTGAACGGCTCGGTGGTTTCCAGCAGGGTATCGCCCGCAACCTGCACGGTGATGGTCTTGCTGGTTTCACCAGCGGCAAAGCTCACCGTCCCGCTGGGGAGAATCCCACCCGGAAAATCGCCGGCATCCGCCGCGGTCAGGAAGCCGCTGGAGACCACCGCCCAGTCGGCGCTGGCCGCAATGCCGAGATCGCCGCTGCGGGTAACGGTGAAGTTGAAGGCCGTGCTGCCGGAATTGCCCTCATTCAGGCTGGGGCCGGTCAGCAGGCTCAGGATGGCCCCGTCGTCATTCTGGATGGTGCCGCTCACGAAGCTGAAAAAGCCCAGGCTCGTCGGGCCCGCGGGCACGGAGAGCGAGACGGTATAGCTCTCATTCGGCTCGACCAGGGTGTCGCCGGCGATGCTGAAGCTGATGCTCTGGCTGTCCTGCCCCGGCAGGAAGGTCACGGTCCCGCTGGGCAATGCCCCACCCACGAAATCCGCGCCGATGGCCGCAATGGTGGCCAGCCCGCTGCCTCCGGTCACCGCCCAGTTCACCGTCGAGGTGAGGGAGAGGTCGCCGCTTCGCAGGATCGTGTAGGTGACAGGGGTGCTGCCGCCATTGCCTTCATTCTGGGTGGTCGTGGAGGGGGCGAAGCTGACGGTGGCGGACATGGGGGAACCTCTTGGGACGCGCGGGAGGGAGGGCGGTCAGGTCAGATGATGGGGGGCAGAATGGGTCCGGCTGGCGCGGGGCGGCCTGGGCCGATGGCGGCGCGGCTCAGGCACCGGGGGCGGTCCTTGGGCCAGGGCGCCAAGCCGAAGGCCAAGCGGCGTCCGGAAGCTTTCGGATGGCCCATCTGTTCTTCACTCCCTGAACAACAGGGAGGGACGTAGCCCGCCCTGCGAATGCGGCGGCTCTCCCTCTTCCTTGAGCAAAGGTTAACCCAAGGCCCGATCATGCCGGAAGTGGTATATTTCACAGATGACGCGCGGAGGCGGATATGGTGGAAAAGGCGCCAGGGATGAGGCGCGTCTCGCCGGCCGCTCCATCCGGCCTGCGGCGCAGCGCCGCGGGCTGTCATTCGCTTAGGGTTACGCCCGAGCCCCGCCCGGGGAGAGCGCCCGGTTCCCTGCCGCCTCGGCCATGCGTGACGCCGGCCGGGCTGGCCCTGAGACGCCCCTAGGCTTTCACCAGCTTGCGCACGCCGCTCGCCATGGCCCGCTTGCCCTCACCGGCATAGGCTTCGTGATTATCCTCAATATATTCGGGATCATATAAATAGTTCACCATCAGCCCCGCACTCTCGCGCATGCCCTTGGCCGAGGTGTCGGCGCGCCAATTGATCCGCTCGACGCGGGCGCCGTTGGAGAGGTGGAAATGCGCCACCGGATCGGCCGCGCGCTTCGGGTTGCGCCCGGCCTCCACCGCCACGAAGCGGGCGCAGAGCCGCACCAGCACCGGCTCCAGCACCTTGGCCAGCGCCGGTGGCCATTCCTTGCGCGAGAGCAGCAATTGCAGCGCGGCGCCGGGCGAGGTCTCGGCCGGCGCGCCGGCGGCGGCACGGATGGCGGCGAGTTCCTCCGGCGTCAGCAACCCGCCATCGCCGGCTTCCTCGCGCGCCGTCAGCCAGCGGCAGAAGCCCGGCACGGGCGAGAGGGTGGCGAATTGCTTGAGGCCGCGGAATTCCTGGCCCAGCACCTCCACCACGCGCTTGATCAGGAAATTGCCGAAGGCGATGCCATCCAAGCCCCGCTGGCAATTGTTGATGGAGTAGAAGATGGCGGTGTCGGCCTGGTTCGGGTCCATCACCTCCGCCTTGGGGTCGAGCAGCGCCTGGACCGAGCCGGCCAGGCCCTTCATCAGCGCGATCTCGACGAAGATCAGCGGCTCCTCCGGCATCCGGGGGTGAAAGAAGGCGTAGCAGCGGCGGTCGGAATCCAGCCGGTTCTTCAGGTCATCCCAGCTTTCGATGCGGTGCACCGCCTCATAGCGGATCAGCTTTTCCAGCAGGGCGGCGGGCGAGTTCCAGTCGATCCGCCGCAATTCCAGGAAGCCCAGATCGAACCAGGAGGTGAGCAGCGTCTTGAGATCGGCTTCCAGCGCCTCCAGCAGCGGGTCGGTCTCCAGGGCGCGCAGCAGGTCGGCGCGGAGGTCCACCAGCAGCTTCATGCCGTCGGGGATGGCGGTGAATTGCGTCAGCAGTCGCACGCGCGGGCTCTCCAGCGCGCGGCGCAGGCGCACCTTGGCCGCCGCCTTGCCGGGGCCATCGGCCGCTTTCGTCCAATCCGCGATGGCGCGCTCCACCGCCTTGGGGTCGGCGTCGAAGCCGGCGAGGATGCGCAGGAAGTTGATGCGTTCCGCCTCGGAAAAACCGCGATAGGCGGCGGCCAGCTTGGCCGCGCGCGCCCGCGCCGAGACCTCGCCCCCGCGCGCCGCAAGGCAGGCCTGCATCTGCGCCGCAATGTCCTCGGCGCCCTCGCGGCTGCCGACCCGGTCCGCCATGTCGCGCCAGAGGCCGGTGACGCGGCGCAGCGCGCGGTCCACCAGGGAATCAGGCGGCGACAGGACCGTATCGGGCATCAGCGAACTCCGTGAAGCGGAGAGGATCGTAGTCTGGAAACATCCTGAAACAAAGCGCGAAATCCTGGGTGACGCAGCAACCCACCTGGCCTGGGCGCATGGCGCGGCCGCCCCTGGCCCGCCACGCGGTTGCGGCTGCGTGGGCCGCTCTCCCTTGCAGGGCCACCACGACGCCGCCACGCTGCCCGCCATGACCGAGCCCGACAGCCAACTCCCCGATCTGGTCGGCCAGTTTTTCGAGGCGGCCTTCGACCCGGCGCTCTGGCCCGAGGCCACCCTCAGCCTGGGGCGGCTGTTTGCCGCGAATGTCGCGGGCATCATGCTGCCCGCCGCCACCCCCGGCGGGCCGCCCGCCGCCTTTAGCATGACCGGCGTTCCGGAGGCCGCGGCGGCGGCCTATCTCGCCGAGTATCACCGGTACGATATCCTGACGCAGCACGCGCTGCGCGCGGGTGGGCGCCTGGTCACCGGCAATGAGGTCACCCAGGGCGAGGATTTCGGCCGGCACATCTTCTGGAACGAGTTCAGCCGGCCCTTTACCGGCGCCTGGCACGGCATGGCCGCAAGCCTCGGGGGGCCCGGGCTGATGATCGTGACCCGCGCCCGGCGCCAGGCGGATTTCGGCCCGGCGGATGAGGCGCGCTTCAACCTTCTGCTGCGGCAATTGTCCCGCGCCTTGGCACTTGGCCAGCGGGTTGCGGCCGAGCGCCTGCCCGCCAGCGCCCTGGATGCGATGGCACTGGCCGCGCTCATCCTGGATGACCAGGGCCGGCTGCTGCACGCCAACCCCGCGGCCACCGCCCTGCTGTCCCGCCGGCGGATCACCGCGACGCGGCACGGCATGGCCCTGCCGGAGTTGGTGGATCGCGCCCGCTTGCTGCGCCTGATCGCGGTTGCGGGCCAGGGGCAGGAGGGGCGCATGCGCCTCACATCGGCCGACGGGAGTGGCCCTGTGCTGCTGCAGGTGACGCCGTTGCCCGCGCCCTTGCGGCCGGCCGGGCTGGGTGAGCGCCCGGGGCGTGCCGTGCTGCTGGTCCTGCGGGAATTGGCGCCGCAGCCGCCCCATGCGGGGCTGATCGCCGAGGCGCTGGGGCTGAGCCGCGCCGAGGGTGAGGTGGCGGCGTTGCTGGCCAGCGGGCTTTCCGGCAGTGACGTCGCGCGGCGACGCCGGGTGAGCGAGGAGACGGTGCGCAGCCAGATCGGCGCCATCCAGGCCAAATCCGGCGCGGCCAATCTGCGGGAGCTTCTGCTGCGGCTGGCCCGTTTGTTTCCCTGATGCGGGCTCCGCGCCCCGCCGAGCGGCTTGCGCACCAGCCCCTTGTCTTCGTGCATCCTGGTCCGCCCCGACGACCGCCGCCTGAGACGATCCTGCGCTAACCGGGCGGCAGAAGCGCATCCAGGATCGCATCCACCGTGATCTCCTGGATGCGCGCGGCGACGGCGTCATCCAGCCGGCAGACATCTTTCAGCGCAAGCCAGGCCTCCAGCCCCGTCGCGCCGGAGAGGGCATGCACCAGGTCCTGGAAGGCCTGGGGCGTCATCCGCGCGCGCACCGGTTCCAGCGCCAGCTCATACATGGGAAGCCGACGTCCGCCGCGCAGCTGCGGCGCGCCAGGCTGCACCGAGGCCTCCAGCGCCTTGGCCAGAAAGAGCCGGAAGCCCTGGTCGCTGGCCCGCGTTGCCTCGAACAGATAGCGGCTGACGCGGTGCACCCGCTCGCGCACCGCCACCGCATCGCCCACCACCGCCTCGGCCGTGGCGAAGGCGCCGTCCAGCGCGGCTTCCATGGCGAGCGTGTCGGAGGCGGAAAAATACCGATAGGCGGTGGCTTTGGAGATGCCGGCCTCAGCCGCGGCGGCCGTCACGCTGACGGGCTCGCCCCGCGCGGCCAGGGCGCGCGCGGCCGCGAGCAGCGCCTGGCGCGTCCGCAATTTCTGCTTGGTTCGGCCGGTGTCCAGACGCAAGGCGGCTCCTGTGGAAGAATTGCTTTACGATACTCTTGTCTCATGAAGAGACGTGGGTCTATTCTACACGCGTCGCAGCCCGGATGAAACCGCGCCGAACGACCGCAACCCAGGAGTGAGGCCCATGCGTGACCCGAGCTACCTTCTCTTCGGCAATCTGCTGACCTTCCGCGAGCGCCCTTCGGCCGGCGCCCCCCTGTTGCTGGCGGAATGCCGCACGGCGCCCGGCGCCGGTGCGCCCCCCAACCGCCACCCCGATGATGACGAGGCCTTCTACATCCTCTCGGGCCAATACGCCTTTCATGTGGATGGCGAGGAGCGCATCGCCGGGGCGGGCGACTACATCCGCATTCCGAATGGCGCGCCGCACGCCTTCCGCAACATCGGCGATGCCGAGGCCAGCATGCTGATCCTGAACTGGCCCGGCCGGGCCCATGAGGCCTTCTTCTCCGGCCTGGGCGAAGCCGTGCCCGCCGATACGGTCCCGCTCGCCCCGCCCGGCCCGCCGCCCGAGGCGATGCTCGCCCTGCTCCGGCGCGAGGCCGCGGCCCGCGGGGTCGAATTGCTGGTCTGAGCACCGAAGCATCCCGAGTTTTCGGGATATCGGGCCGCCCGGCGGGAGGCCTAGAATCGTTCCGCAACATCCCTCAGCCTGATCCAACCGATTCCGGAGTACGTCGCATGGCCGCCTTCAGCATTCACCGCTTCACCGGCGCGCCGCTGGTTCAGCTGGGAACAAGCAGCGCCGACAGCTTCACCACCATCGGGGTCCAGGGGCTGCTGGCCCCGGGCCTCAGCCAGGACGCGCTGGGTGGCTTCGACACGCTGACACTGCGGGGGGAGAGCCCCCTCACGGTGAGCGACGCCGCCTTTGCCGGCCTCCGGAATTTCGAGCGGCTCGACATCGTCTCCTTCAACCCGACCACCATCACGCTTGGTGCCGCTGCCGCCTTGGCCTTTGGCAGCGTGATGGAAATCCGCGCCTTCCAGGGCCAGCTGACCCTGGATGGCGCGGCCCTCACCACCGCGACGCGGTTGAGCGTGCTGGGCGGCAATGCGGGTGACCTGCTGACCGGCGGCGCCGGCGATGACAGCATCCTGGGCCGGGTGGGCGATGACACGCTGGTGGGCGGCGCCGGCCGGGACACGCTGCGGGGCGGCGGCGACCAGGATGATCTCTCGGGCGGTGAGGGTGATGACCGCCTCTTCGGTGAAGGCGGGCATGACAGCCTGGCCGGCGGCGAGGGGCAGGACCATCTGGGCGGCGGCATGGGCGAAGACCTGCTGGCCGGCGGCGCTGGCCGGGACACGCTGCTGGGCGATGCCGGCAATGACACGCTGCATGGCGATGGCGATGACGACACGCTGCGCGGTGGCGAGGGGCAGGACCAGCTCGATGGCGGCGCCGGGAATGACTTTCTCGAGGGCGGCGCGGGGGCGGATGTCTTCCGGCTCTCCGGCGGGGTGGATTTCATCAGCGATTTCAGCGAGGCCGAGGGTGACCGGCTCGATGTCAGCGGCCTGGGCATCCAGACGCTGGCGCAGTTCCAGGCGGCCGCGCGCCAGGTCGGCGCCACGCTGCGGATCGATACCGGCGTGGGCGAGTTGACGCGCCTGCGCAACGTGACCCTGGCGGAGCTGGAGGCGGATGACCTGATCCTCGCCCCCGGGCGCGCGCCGACCGACATCGTCTTCAGCTTCGGGCCAAGCATCCTCACCGGCTCCACCAATGGCGGCTTCAACCTGTTGGGCGTGGGCTCGCTCGAGGCCGTGGACCCCGATGCCGGGGACAGCTTTACCTTCAGCGTGACGGATCCGCGCTTCACCATCGCCTTCAACAGCGCGCTCTGGGTCAATGGCACGCCCTTCGACTTCGCCCTTCAGGAGAGCGTCACCCTCGACATCACGGTGACCGACAGCTTCGGCCTCAGCTTCACCAAATCCTTCACCATCGCCGTCAGCGAGCCCGGGATGGCGGCGAGCAACCTGACGATCGCCGAGAACCAGTCGGCCGGCGCGGTGGTGGGCGAATGGGCGGCGCTTGATTTCGTGCCGCAGGGCGCGGTGAGCTTCGAGGTGGTGACGCCAGGCGCCGCCTTCGTCTTCGACGGCAACCGCCTGGTGACCACGGCGCCGCTGGATTACGAGAGCATCGCGAGCCACGGCATCACGGTGCGGCTGCGCGATGCCGGCGCCGATGCGGCGGATGCGTCCGATGACCGGGTGATCGAGCGCAGCTTCACCATCACCGTGGAGGACCGCGATGATGTGAACCTGGACCTCCTCATCGCGCGGGATCTGCCGGAGACGCTGCTGCCGGGCAGCACGCATCTGGTGACGGTGTTCGACGCCGATGACAGCGTGTTCGGCACCTCGATGCCCGATGATGTCCGCTATGTTGGCCGTGTCTTCGGCGGCGATGGCACGGCGGGCGAGAGCGGCCTGATCGGTGACAACGGCATGGCCAGCCTGATTGACAATGACGCCCCCAGCCTGGACGTGCGCACCGTCACCGACGGGGCGGATGGCGGCGCGGGCGGGGCGGGTGCCGCGGGTGGTGCGGCGCAGTCGCGGGCTGACAATCTGACCGTGCGGCTCGGCAACTCGCCCTTCGCCCTGGGCGATGACCAGTTCCGCCTGGAGATGACCGCCCAGGGCGGCGCGGGCGGGACGGGTGGCCAAGGCGGCCAGGGCGGCATCAGCGCCTTCGAAGCGGATTTCACGGATGTCGTGGCCGCCACCGGTGCCGTGATTGACGGTCTGGTGGATACGACCGGGCAGGGCGGCACGGGCGGCATGGGCGGCACGGGTGGTGCCGGCGGCGAGGCGGAGGCCTTCATCATCGGCGTGAATGCGGCCTTCATGGCGCGTGCCACGCTGACCCTGACCAGCACGGCGCTCGGCGGGGTGGGCGGCCGGGGCGGCGATGGCGGCCTGGGCGGCTATGGCCGCTTCGACGGTGACCTTGCCGTGGCCGGCGATGGCGGCGAGGGCGGAGCGGGCGGCGCGGGCGGGCGTGGCGGCGACGCGACCTCACTCGTCGCGGCGGCGGGTGGTGGCTTCGGCGGTGGTGACCTGAATTTCACCGTGACTTCGATCGCCCGCGCGGGCGCGGGCGGGCAGGGCGGTCATGGCGGTGCCGCGGCCGGCAACCAGTCCAAGACCGAGGAGCGGCAATATGGCGAGGAGCCGATGGTCATCACCGGCATCACGGCCGGCTACGACATCGGCGGCGATGGCGGCCAGGGCGGCGATGGCGGCGATGCGACAGCCGAGATCAACGACCTGCGCATCGGCGGCTATGTCACCGCCCCGCTCGCCAATACGGTTCGGCTGGTGGCGGAGGCGACGGGCGGTGCGGGCGGCGCGGGTGGGCTCGGCTGGACCGATCCCGCCACGCCGGGCGTCTCCTCCGACGGGTTCAGCACCACCACCGTCGTCGCCGGGCGCGATGGCGTGGATGGCGCGGCGGGTGCCCAGGGCATCGCCCGCATCGCCATCCAGATCAACCACATCTACCTGGAGGCCGGCGACGACACGCTCGGCATCTCCGCCTTCTTCGACGGCTCCTTGCATGATCTGAGCTTCGTCGGCAATGAATTCGATGGCGGGGACGGGAATGATTTCTTCGATCTCTCGCAGTTCTACGGCTTCGGCGTGACGCTCGACATCGCCAATGGCCGCATGACCTTCGAGGACAATCCCTGGAACAGCCTCGTCAATTTCGAAAGCTTCCACGGCACCGAGAATGGCGATGTCTTCCTCGATGGTGCGGGCGCGCAGGTCTATGAGGGCGGCGGCGGTCTGGACCGGTTCAGCTTCGCCGCCGGCCACGGGCATGACAGCATCCGTGACTTCACCCAGGGGGAGGATGAGATTGACCTCTCGGCCTTCGCCGGGCTGGGCTTCCTGGATTTGCAGATCACCTATGGCGGCACCGGCACACCGGAAGACCCTGCCTATGTGGTGGTCTCGGCCAATGGCGGGGTGGACAGCATCAGCATCAGCCTTCCCACGCCGGTTGTCCTGACGGCGTCGGATTTCCTGTTCGCCTGAGCCGCGCTTCGGCGAGCGCCCCGGGCAGATCCTCCGCGATCAGCCCGGGGCCGATGCGTTGCGCCGCCGCGCCCTGCCACCAGGCGGCCGCGCAGGCGGCCTCGAAGGCGGGCATGCCCTGGGCCAGCAGGGCGGCGGCGATGCCCGCCAGCACATCGCCCGTGCCGCCGGTGGCGAGCCAGGGGGGCGCGTTGTGGTTGATCGCGACCCGGCCGTCGGGGGCGGCGATGATGCTGTCCGCGCCCTTGAGCAGCACCACCGCGCCCGTCAGCGCCGCTGCCGCGCGCGCGGCAGCGAGCCGATCCAGGCCGGGCGGGCCAAAGATCCGGGTGAATTCCGCCGCATGCGGCGTCAGGATCGCCGCACCGGCCAGCGCCTCAGGCTGGCCCGCGCAGGCGGTCAGCGCGCCGGCATCGGCCACCACCTGGCGCCCGGCGGCCAGCAGTGCCGCCAGCGCGCCGCGCGTGGTGGCATCAGGCTCCATCCCCGGGCCCAGCAGCACCACGCGGCGCCGCGAATCCGCCAGCACCGCCTGGAGCAGGGGGCCCATGCCGGCGGCTTCCAGCACCAGCGCGCCCGGCTCGGCCTGGCGGTGCAAGGCGGCGCTGGCGGGCTCGGCGCAGGCGAGCGTGACCAGGCCGGCGCCCGCCCGCCGCGCGGCGCGGGCGGCCAGCAGCGCCGCCCCGGTCATCGCTGCCCCCGAGAGGATGGTGACATGGCCGCGGCTGTGCTTGTGGCTCGACGCATCCGGGGCGGGCCAGGTCCAGAGCGCCGGCTCATTCGCAAAGCTTTGCGGGCGGATCGTCTGAAGCACGCTGGCGGGCAGTCCGATCTCGGCCAGCACCAATTCGCCGCACAGCGCCCGGCCGGGGAGCAGCAGATGGCCAGGCTTGCGGCGGAAGAAGGTGACGGTGAGCGCGGCCTGCGGCGCGAAGCCACACACCGCGCCGGTGGCGCCGCAGAGACCCGAGGGCACATCCACCGCCACCAAGGGCGCGCGGATTCCCGCCAGCAGGGCCGCCAACTCGCCCTCCAGGGGCCGGGTGAGGCCGGCGCCGAACACCGCATCCACCACCAGCCCCGCGCGGGCGATGGCATCGGCATCGAAGCGCCGCATCGGGCCATGCCAGGCGGCGGCGGCCGCCACCGCATCGCCGCGGGGCGGGGCGAGCGCGGACACGCCCACATCCCAGCCCGCGCGCTCCAGGTGCCGGGCCGCGACATAGCCATCGCCGCCATTGTTGCCCGGGCCGGCCAGCACCAGCACCCGGCCCGGCCGGAAGCGCGCCAGGATGGCCCGCGCCACGGCACGCCCGGCGGCCTCCATCAGCGCCGGGCCATTCCCGGCCAAGCGGTCCGCTTCCGCCATCTCGGAAGGTGAGAGGAGTTCGGCGGGCATTGCACGTTGCGTCACCATGCGGGATATCCTGCGACAAAACAGGGAGAGATCACATGGCCAGGAATCCAGAACGTTCGATTCAGGAACTCTATCGCGACGACCCGGAGCGCGCCGATGCGCTGGCCTGGGGCCGGCGCGGTGCGCTGAAGGGCACGGCGCTCGCCGCCATGGGGGGGGCGCTCGGCGCCTCCATCCCCTTCGCGGGCCAGATGCCAGCGGGCACGCTGCCCGCCCTCTTCGCCCGGCCCGCCGCGGCGCAATCCGCCCCCGCCGTCTTCCGCATGGAGGGCAAGGCCGAGCTGATCCTGCAAGGTGACCGCCCGCTGGTGGGCGAAACGCCGGAGCACATGCTGGATGAGGCCGTCACCAGCTTCCGCTACTTCTTCGTGCGCAACAACGGCCAGATCCCCGAGGTTCTGGCCGGTGACCCCAATGCTTGGCGCCTGACCATCGATGGCGAGGTGAATACCCCGCTGAACCTCACCCTGGGCGAGCTGCGCACGCGCTTCCCCAATGTCACCCGGCAATTGCAGATGGAATGCGGCGGCAATGGCCGCAGCTTCTTCGCGCCGCAGACGCGCGGCAACCAATGGGGCAATGGCGCGATCAGCAATGCCGAATGGACCGGCGTTCGCCTGCGGGACGTGCTGGCCGCCGCCGGGCTCAAGCCCTCGGCCGTCTTCACCGCGCATTTCGGCGCCGACCCGCATCTCTCGGGTGCCGCCGACCGCCAGGCGATCAGCCGCGGCATGCCGCTGGCCAAGGCGATGGATGAGGACACGCTGATCGTCTTCGCCATGAACGGCCAGCCCATCCCGCATATCCATGGCGCGCCGCTGCGCCTTCTGGTGCCGGGCTGGCCGGGCAGCCTCAGCCA
>JAIYDS010000258.1 GCA_027487385.1 Acetobacteraceae bacterium
CGGTTGATCACATCCTTCAGGATCTTGTTCAGCGCGTGGCCGATATGCAGCGGGCCATTGGCGTAGGGCGGGCCATCATGCAGCACGAAGGGCGGGCGGCCCTGCGACTTCTCGCGCAGTTTGCGCCAGTTCTCGGCCGCGGCCCATTTCGCCAGCAGCTTGGGCTCGCGGTTCGGCAGATCGGCCTTCATGGGGAAGCTGGTCTGCGGCAGGAAGACCGTCTTGCGGTAATCGCGAGCGGGCGTTTCAGGTGCGTCGTTCATGAGCGTTCTCGGTCGCGCGAGGCGCGGAAAAGGAAGGGGCGTGCGGGGCTGATCCCGGCCTTCAGGCGAAGGCCGGGCGCCGAATTCGATGCCGGGGCGGGTGGGGCACGCGCATGGCAGGGATATGCGGAGTCCGGGCGCCCGCGGTCAAGGGCGCCGCGCTTTCACAAACTTGTCTTGCAAGGCGCGTTGCCAGCCTGGGATGCTTCGACCGCCACAGCCTGAGCCCAGCCATGCGCCCTCTCCCCCTCCCCCGCCGCGCCTTGGGGGCCCTCGCCCTCGGTCCCGCCGCGAGCCTGGCGCAGGCGCCGGCGCACCGGGCGGTGGCGCTCTACCCCTCCGGCCATTTCCTGGAGAACCTCTGGGTGCGTCCCGATGGCGCAGTGCTCTTCACCAGCTATTTCGCCGGCGAGATCGGCCTCTGGTCCGAGGCGGGCGGCCAGTCCGTCTTTGCCCGCATCCAGGGGCATCCCGTCTCGCTCGCCCCCGCGGCCGACGGCCTGCTGCTGGCGCTGCATGGCGTGGCCTTCACCGAGGGCGCGCGGCTGGCCGGCAGCAATGCGGTGCAGTTCATCAGCGCCGAAGGCCGACCGGGCCAGCGCATCCCCCTGCCCCAGGCCGTCTTCCTCAACGGCATGATCCGCCAGGGCGAGGGCATCTACCTGATCGCCGACAGCGCGCTCGGCCGCATCTGGCGGCTGGATGCGGCAAGCGGCGCGCTCACCACTTTCCTGGAGACGCCGGAGATGGCGCCAGTGGCGGAACGGCCCGGCCTGCCGGCGGTGAATGGGCTGAAGCTGGCCGGGGGTGCGCTGTATTTCTCCAACTCCGCCCGGCCGGGCATCTACCGCTTGCCGCTGGCCGCCGATGGCAGCCCAGGCGGGCCCATCCAGCGCGTGGTGGCCCTGCCCGGCGTGGATGATTTCGTGGTGCTGCCGGATGGCGGCTTCCTCGCCGCCACCCATAGCGATGTGGTGCTGCATGTGACCGCCGGCGGCAGCGTCCGCCCCGTGCTGCAAACGCCGGACATTGCCGGCTGCACCGCCGTCGCCACCGCGCCACGGCCGGGCGGCGGGCTGCTGCTTTATGTCTCGGCCTCGGGCGGCCTGCTGGAGCGGCGGGGCCTGCCGGCGCATCTGGTGCGCGTGGAGCTGCCCAACGGAGTCTGATCCTCAGGCGTCGAGCAAGCCGCGCGCCGTGGCCGCATCGGCCTTGATCTGCGTCACCAGCGTCGGGAAATCGGCAAATCTCCGCTCCTCCCGGATGAAGGCGACCAGCGCCACACTCACCTCCTGGCCATAGAGGTCGCCAGCGAAATCAAAGAGATGCGCCTCCAGCCGGGAGATCGGATCGCCCCCCAGGGTCGGCCGCCTTCCGAGATTGGCCACGCCTGGCACCACACGCCCATCGGGCAGGGTCGCGCGCACGGCATAGACGCCACGCGCCGCCTCCAGGTGCCGCCCCAACGGGATATTCGCGGTGGGAAAGCCGATGGTGCGGCCGCGCGCATCGCCATGGGTGACCGGCCCGGTGATGGCGAAGGGCCGGCCCAGCAGCGCGGCCGCACGCTCGGGATAGCCCTCCTGCAGCAGGCGGCGGATGCGGGTGGAACTGATCGCGCCCTCCCCATCGGCCAGATGCGGCACGATGGAAAGGCCGATGCCGCGCGCCTCGGCCGCCTGACGGAGGAATTTCACATCGCCGCCGCGCCGATGGCCAAAGGCGAAATCCGGCCCACAGGCCAGGTGCCTGGCACCCAGCCCCTGGTGCAGCACCTGCTCCACGAAATCTGTCGCCGACATGGCGGCAAGTTCCGCACCGAAGGGCAACGCCACCACCAACCGCGCGCCGCAGCCGGCCAACGCCGCCGCCTTGGCCGGCAGCAGGGTCAGGCGGAAGGGCGGGTCATCGGGACGGAAATGCTCGCGCGGGTGCGGCTCGAAGGTGACGGCGCCGAGCGCCAGGTCCGGCCGCGCCTGGTGGGCGGCGGCCAGCACCGCCGCATGGCCGAGATGCACGCCGTCGAGATTGCCCAAGGCCAGGGTCGCGCCGCGCGCGGACTCCGGCAGCCCGGTCCAGTGGTGGAAGATCATGCCTCGGTCTGCGTCATCCAGCGCGTCACGCTGGGCGGCGTCCAGCTGGCCAGGGCATCCAGCGCCGCCTCGGGCGTCGCCGCCCGCAGGGCGAGGCCCGCATGCTGCGGCCGCACGAAGCCGGCGCTCGTCATCCGCTCCAGCAGCGCGAAGAAGGGCGCCCAATAGTCATCCACATCGAGATAGACGAGGCCCTTGCCATGGATGCCCAGCTGCGCCCAGGACTGGATCTCGACGCTTTCCTCCAGCGTGCCGATGCCGCCGGGCAGCACAACGAAGCCGTCGGACAGCTCGTTCATCATGGCCTTGCGGACATGCATGGAGGGCACGACGCGCAGCTCTGTCACGCCGCCATGGCCGAGTTCGCGATCCATCAGCGCCTCCGGGATCACGCCGATCACCTCGGCGCCCGCCTTCAGCGCGGCATCGGCGACGATGCCCATGAGCCCCACCTTGCCGCCGCCATAGACGAGGCCCAAGCCCCGCGCCGCGATGGCGCGGCCCAGCGCCGCCGCCAGGTCGGCATGCACCGGATCAAGCCCCGGCTGCGCGCCGCAGAAGACGCAAACCCGCTTCATGCGCGGGAAGGGACCATCACCGTCGCTTCCCCATCAATCACCGGCTTGCCGGCGACGGTGCAGACGGTGCTCAGCGTCACGCGCTTCTTCGCGGCATCGAGGGCGGTGACGGTGACCGTTGCCGTCACCGTCTCGCCGATCTTCACCGGGGCGCGGAACTTCAGATTCTGGCCGAGATAGATGGTCCCCGCCCCCGGCAGCCGCGTGCCGAGCACGGTGGAGATCAGGCTGGCCGAGAGCATGCCATGCGCGATGCGCTCCTTGAACATGGAGGCCGCGGCGACTTCGGCGTTGATATGGACCGGGTTGGTGTCGCCCGAGACGCCGGCGAAGAGCAGGATATCGGCCTCGGTGATGGTCTTGCCGAAGCTGGCGCTCTGGCCGACCGACAAATCCTCGAAGAAATAGCCATCCATGCGATTCGGCCCCTGCTTCTGTCCGGTCCGGGTGTAACCCAAAGCCGCGGGCCGGGAAATGTCGATTGCCGCTCAGCCCAGCATCCCGGCCATGTGGCGGGCGATCATGCCTTCCTCATCCGTCGGCACCACAAAGGCCGAGACGGGCGAGGCCTCCGCGCTGACGCGCCCCCGCCCCGCCGCATTCAGCGCGGGATCAAGGGTGAGGCCCAGCCAGGCGCAGCCGGCCGCCACCTCGGCGCGGGTGGCGGCGTCATTCTCGCCGATGCCGGCCGTGAAGATCAGCGCGTCGAGCCCGCCGAGGGCAGCGACCAGCGAGCCGATTTCGCGCTGGATGCGATAGACGAAGAGCGCCACCGCCTCGGCCGCATGCGGCTCGCTGGAAGCGCGCAGGGTGCGCATGTCGGAGGATAGGCCGGAGACGCCGAGCAGCCCGGATTCCTTGTAGATCAGCGCTTCCAGCGCGCGGGCATCCATCCCCTCCGTGTCCATCAGGTGGATCAGCACGCCGGGGTCGAGCGCGCCGCAGCGCGTGCCCATCATCAGCCCATCGGCGGCGGTGAAGCCCATGGTGCTGGCGACGCTGCGCCCATCGCGCATGGCGCAAAGGCTCGCCCCATTGCCCAGATGCGCCACGATGACCCGCGCGCCCGCCAGGCCCAGCCGGGGCAGGCAACTCGCGATGTATTCGTAGGAGAGGCCGTGGAAGCCATAGCGGCGGATGCCGGCCTCGCTCATCCGGCGCGGCAGGGCGAATTCCTGGGCGATGGGCGGCTGGCTGCGGTGAAACGCCGTGTCGAAGCAGGCGATCTGCGGCAACTCCGGCGCCAGCGCCGCAATGGCGCGGATCGGCGCCAGGTTGTGCGGCTGGTGCAGCGGCGCGAGCGGCGAGAGCGCCTGGAGTTCCTCCAGCACCGCCTCCGTCACCCGCACTGGCCCCGCGAAATGCAGCCCGCCATGCACCACCCGATGCCCGGCACCGAGCAGGGTGGCGCCGTCCAGCAGCTCGGCTTCGAGCGCCATGGCCTCGGCGATGGCGCGGGCATGGTCGAAGCCTTCCACCGGCCAATTGCGCTCCATCAGCGTGGCGCCGGCGGCATCGCGCAGGCGCAGATGCGGGGCGGTGCCGATGCCCTCGATCAGCCCGCGCCGCGTGGCGGCGAAGGGTGCCACGGCCTCATGCAGGGCGAATTTGATGCTGGAGGAGCCCGCATTCACCACGACGAAGAGCTCGCCCATGGCTCAGGCGCCCGCCGCGCGCACCAGGCTGGCCCGCCGCTCCGCCGCCACCAGCGCGGCGATGGCGCAGGAGGCGATGCGCGTCTCCAGGCTATCCGCTCGGCTGGTCAGGATGATCGGCACGCGCGCGCCGAGCACCACCCCGGCGGCCGAGGCGCCGGCCAGGAAGGTCAGGCTTTTCGCCAGCATGTTGCCGGCCTCCAGATCGGGCACGATCAGCACATTGGCGCGGCCCGCGACGGGCGAGACGATCTTCTTGATCGCCGCCGCCTCGGGATCAATCGCATTGTCCAGCGCCAGCGGCCCGTCCAGCAGTGCGCCGGTGATCTGCCCACGATCGGCCATCTTGCAGAGCGCCGCGGCCTCGATGGTGCTGGGCACGCCCGGATTCACCGTCTCCATCGCCGAGAGGATCGCCACCCGCACCTGCTGGAATTTCAGCGCATGGGCGAGGTCGATGGCGTTCTGCGTGATGTCCATCTTCTCGGCCAGGCTGGGCGCGATGTTCACCGCGGCATCGCTGATGATCAGCGGGTCGGCATGGCCCGGCACATCCATCACGAAGCAATGGCTGACGCGACGCTTGGTGCGCAGCCCGTCCCGCGCCACCACCGGGCGCATGAGCTCATCCGTGTGCAGGCTGCCCTTCATCAGGGCTTCGCACCGGCCTTCGCGCACCAGGCGCACCGCCATTTCGGCCGCCGCATCGCTGTGCGGCGCATCGAGGATTTCGATCTCGCCCAGTTCCACCCCGGCGGCGGCCGCCGCCGCGCGGATCTTGGCCTCGGGGCCCACCAGGATGGGCAGGATGATGCCCGCCCGCATCGCCGCCATCGCGCTCTCGATCGAGGTCGCATCGCAGGGATGCGCCACCGCCACCCGGGCGGGCGGCAGCTTCGCACAGGCGGCGATCAGGATGTCGTAGCGGGAGGTCATGCGCATTCTCCGGAGGCTCACGCCACGATATTGGCGCCGCCATCCACGTAAATGGTCCCGCCGGTGACGCGGCGCGCATAGGGCGTCGCGAGATAGGCGCAGGCGAAGCCGACATCCATGATATCCGCCAGTTCGCCCAAAGGCGCGCGCTCGGCGGCCTCCGCCAGCAGCAGGTCGAAACCCTTGAGGCCCGAGGCCGCGCGTGTCTTCAGCGGCCCGGGCGAGATGGCATGCACGCGGATGCGCTGCGGCCCCAGCTCATGCGCCAGGTAGCGGCAGGAGGCTTCCAGCGCCGCCTTCACCGGGCCCATCACATTGTAGTTCGGCACCACCCGCGCGGCGCCGTAATAGCTCATCGCGAACATGGTGCCGCCATCGGTCATCAGCGGTGCGGCCAGCTTCGCCATGCGCACGAAGGAATGGCAGGAAATATCCATCGCCTTGGCAAAGCCCTCGGCCGAGCAGTTCAAGAGCCCGCCTTGCAGATCCTCCTTCGGCGCGAAGGCGATGGAATGGACCAGGATGTCGAGCTTGCCCCAGCGCCGGGTGATCTCCTCGAAGACCGCCTCCAGCTGGCCAGGCACGGAGACGTCGAGCGGTGCCAGGATCTCGGCGCCCAGCGCCTCGGCGTGCGGCGCCACATGGGGGCGCGCCTTCTCGTTCAGATAGGTGATGGCGAGCTCGGCGCCGAGCTCGCGAAAGGCCTTGGCGCAGCCATAGGCGATGGAGTGCTCATTCGCGACGCCGACGACCAGCGCCTTCTTGCCAGCCAGCGCCGGATGCGGAACGCCGGACATCAGGAACGCTTCCGCGGCGTGCGGCGCGCCGGCGCGGCCGTGGTGGGCGGCTCGGCCGAAGGGGCGCGCTTCGGGGCGGCGGGCTTGGCCTTGCGGGGGGCCTCCGCGAGCCGGATCGCGACGGCGGGGGCGTCCAGCTCCGGGGCCAGCGCGGCCACGGGCTCCGGCTCGGTCACGCCGAAGACCAGCGCCAGCTCATCCAGCCGCGCCTGGCCGGCGGGCGAGAGCGGCCCTTGCGCCAGCACCACCTCACGCAAGGCCGCGAAGGCCTTGCTGCGCGGCCCGGCGTCCGGCGGCAGCATGGCGGGGATGGCGGCGATGGCGCGGGCCTCGTCCATTCGCAGCAGCTGCGCCTGGTCCCGCACCAAAGCACGGAATTCGGGGATGGAGAGGCGCGCCTCGCGCGGCTGGGCCGCACGCATCGCCTCGATCACCGCGGCCGAGCGCTCGTCGAAGCGCTTCTCCGCCCGCAGGATGTAGATCAGCCCGCGCAGCATGGCCTCGGCCAGGCCGCCCGAGGCGATGTTGCGCGCCAGCGCCAGCGCCGCGTGCTCGGCCGCCGCCTCGCGCAGCAGGTCGCGCGGCGCGCGCCGCGCCGCCGCGCCATCCAGCCCCGCCAGGGCCTGCACCAGGGGCGATCCATAGGTGGCGAGGAAGCTCGCCTCCATCATCATGTCCCGCGTGTCGCGCCAGGCATTGAGCATCGTCACGATGCCGGCCGAGACCTGGCGTTCCAGCTGCAGCAGCGGGTTGTCCTCGCCCACCGGCTGGCGCATCTGCCGCACCTCCTCCGCCAGGCCGGGAATGCCGGCCAGCAGGGGGTTCTGGCTGGAGAACATCTCGAAGCGCAGGCGGTTCGGATGGGTGCGGCGCAGGAATGCGGCCGATTCCGCGCTGCTCATCGCGCGCACCACCGGTGCCAGGAACTGGTTGTAGAGCCCGCGATTGATCTCGGAGATGCGCGCCACCGCCTCGAAGCGCCGCTCATCCGCCGCGTCATTGCCGCCGAGCGCACGGATATCGTCCAGCCGGCGCGGCTCCAGGTGAAACAGGTATTTGCCGTGAATCAGCTCGGGATGCGCGGTGCCCTCGGGCACTTCGGAGATCACCGCCTCGAAGAGGCCGGGCGGCAGCATCTCGATCATGTCCATGCAGTTGGTGAACTGCCCATGTTCCTTCGCGGCCACCTTGCCCGAGACGAAGATGCCCAGATGGCCGATGCTCTGGTGCACCGTATAGACCACGGTCTGCCCGGCCGCGATCATCTGCGCGTCATCGGCGTAGAGATCGGTCAGCCAGCCCAGCGCCTGCTGCGGCGGCGTGATGTCATCGCCCCAGGAGCAGAAGACGATGATGGGGGCCGTGATGTTGCGCAGATCCAGCCGCGTGCCGTCGCTCGCCACCATGGCGCCGGTGGAGAGCTTGTTGCCGATGAACAGCTCATCCACGATGAACTGCATCTCCTCGGCATTGAGCGTGACGGGATTGCCCCACCAGCTCTCGAAATCCAGGAAGCGCGGGGCTTCCGTGTCCACCTTGGAATAAAGGTTGTAGAGCTTGGACCAATAGGTGTTGGCCGGGTTCAGATTCTCGAAATTGGCGATGAGATGCGCACCATCGAAGGTGCCATGGCCCATGTCGCCCGTCATGGCCGTCAGCCAGGAACCGCCGAGCAGTCCGCCCGTGTAGCGCATCGGATTCTTGCCGCGCACGCCCGCCCAGTAGGAGAGCGGCGCGCCGGCCAGCAGGATGGGGCCGGAGAGGCCGGGCCGCAGGGCGGACATCATCATGATCTGCCAGCCGGCCTGGCAATTGCCGATCAGGCAGGGGCCGCTCTCCGCCTCGGGGTGGCGGGCGATCACCGCCTCGACGAAATGCGCCTCGGCCCGGCAGACATCCTCGATGGTCTGGCCGGGCATGGCGTCCGGCAGGAAGCCCACGAAATAGCAGGGATGCCCGGCGGCGAGCGCCACGCCGATCTCGCTCTCCTGCTTCATGCCGCCAATGCCCGGCCCATGGCCGGCGCGGGGGTCGAAGACGATGAAGGGGCGCTTGGCGGGGTCCACCACCTGGCCCGCGGGGGGGATGATGCGCACCAGCCCGTAATTCACCGGGCGGGGCAAAGCCCGGCCATCCACCAGCAGCTCCACCTCGAAGCTCAGCACATGGGGGGCGACGCTTTCGCTGCGGGCGATCTGCGTGTCACCGCGCTGGCGCAGCGCGTCGAGCACCAGCACGGCGCGCTGCGCGGCATCCACCCAATAGGCCTGCACGGCGCCGAAGGGCCAAAAGATGGGCTGGCCCGCCTCGCCGGGCGGGGTCCATGCGATCGGCAAGCGTTGGTCATCCGGCATGGCGGGCTCCTTCACAGGCGGCGGATCTGGTCACGAGGGCGCTGCCTTATGGCACGCGCCGCCGCCGCGCCCCGGGGTGTCGCGCAAATTTTGCTGCAATGCAACATAAACCGCCGTCAGGCATGGGCTTCGCGCCGGAGGCGGTAGAGCAGGTGCTCCTGCATCGGGTGCCCCTCGGGCAGGCTGGGATGGGCGAAACGGCCGTCGGGCGTCATGCCCAGCTTCTGCATCAGCCGCCAGGAGGGCGCGTTGGCGGGGATGGTGAAGGCCACGATCTCGGCCAGGCCGAGAGGGCCGAAGCCATGCGCCAGGGCCAGGCGCGCCGCCTCCTCCGCGAAACCCTGGCGCTGATGGGCCGGGGCGATGCGCCAGCCGATCTCCACCGCCGGGGTGAAGCGCGCGCTCCAGGGAATGTTCAGCAGCCCGACCAGGCCGACCAGCCCCGGCGCATCGCGCTGGAACACGCCCCAGAAGCCGAAGCCATGCTCCTCGAAATGCCGGCCGATGCGCAGGCGGAAGGCCTCGCTCTCGGCAAAGCTCAGCGGCTTTGGGAAATGGCGCATCACGTCGGCATCGCCATTCATCGCGGCGAATTCGACGGCATCGGCCTCGCCCAGCGGGCGCAGCATCAGGCGGGGGCCTTGCAGGGTCATCGCGGCGAGCATAGCCGCGGCGCGCATGGCAGCGCCATCGGCTGGCGCGCGGCCCGGCGCCATGGTGCAATCCGGCCTGCACACCACAGGAGCGCCGCCGATGACCTGGCCCACACAGACGGGGACCCACGCCCTGGGAGATATGACCACCCTCTCGGGCGAGGTGATCCGCGACGCGAAGCTGAGTTGGAGCGCGCATGGCACGCTCTCCCCGACGCGCGACAATGTGATCCTCTACCCCACCAGCTATTCCGCCCAGGCGCCGGAGCTGCAATGGCTGATCGGGCCGGAGGGCATCCTGGACCCGACGCGCTGGTTCATCATCCAGCCCGACATGTTCGCCAATGGGCTCTCCTCCAGCCCGTCCAACGACCCGCATTACCCCGCACTCGTCACCTCCTGGGACAATGTGCAGGCGCAGCGCCGCCTGCTGACGGAGGTGTTCGGCGTCGAGCGGCTCGCCTGCGTCTATGGCTGGTCCATGGGCGCACAGCAGGCCTATCACTGGGCCGCGATCTTCCCCGAGGCGGTGGAGCGCATCATCGCCATCTGCGGCAGCGCGCGGACGGCGGTGCACAACCAGGTGTTCCTGCGCAGCCTGATGGCGGTGTTGGAGGCGGCCCCCGAGCATATCGGCGGCGGGCGGTTTTCAGCGAAGCCCGTGGCCGCGCTGCGCGCCTTCGGCCGCATCTATGCGAGCTGGGCGCTCAGCCAGGATTTCTATCGCGCCGGCCGGCACCTCGCGAATGAAGCCAGCCTGGAGGCCTTCCTGGTGAACCAATGGGAGGCGCGCTGGGGCCAGCGCGACGCCGGGAATCTCTACGCCCAGGCGCGCTGCTGGGATGCGGGAGACATCAGCGCCAACCCGCTCTACGGCGGCGACCTGCCGCGCGCGCTGGCCGCCATCCAGGCCCGCGTCCTGCTGATGCCGGGCGAGACGGATCTCTATTTCCGCGTGGCCGACAATGCGCTGGAATTGCCGCATCTGCGGCATGGCGAGATGCGCGTGATCCCCAGCATCAACGGCCACCGCGCCGGCAACCCGCTGGGCATGGCCGAGGACACCGCCTTCCTCAAGGCTGCCACGCGCGCCTGGCTGGAAGCCTGACCGCTTCCGGTCTAGCCTCACATTCAGGAAGGAACGCCCCATGACCCCGATCAGCCTGGACGCGATGGCCGCGAGTATCCCCGATGGGGCGATGATCGCACTCCCGCCCGACAACTCCCTCCCCTCCGTCGCGCTCGCCAAGGCGCTGATCCGCCGCGGCGCGCGCAAGCTGCGGCTGGTGGGCGTGCCCATCTCCGGCTTCGCGACCGATGTTCTGATCGGTGCCGGCTGCGTCGAAGAGGTGCAGACCAGCGCCGTGACGCTGGGCGAGGCCGGCTTCGCGCCGCGCTTTTCGGCCGCGCTCAAGGCCGGGAAGCTGCGCATCCTGGATGCCACCTGCCCCGCCATCCACACCATGCTGCAGGCGACCGAGAAGGGCGTGCCCTTCATGCCGCTGCGCGGGCTGATCGGCAGCGACATCCTGGCCAATCGCCCCGATTGGAAGGTGGTGGAAAGCCCGTTTGGGACCGGCGAGAAGATCACGCTGTTGCCCGCGCTCAACCCCGATGTCGCCGTCTTCCACGCCGTGATGGCGGATAGCGTGGGCAATGTCTGGGTGGGCCGCCGGCGCGAATGCGCCACCATCGCCCATGCCAGCAAGCGCGCCCTGGTGACGGTGGAGCGCGTGGTGGAAGGCAATTTCCTGGAGGATGAGCGCCTTTGCCCTGGCGCCATCAACGCCACCTACATCTCCGGCGTTGCCATCGCCGAGCGCGGCGCGCAGCCGGCGGCATTGCTCGATGAATATGGCTTCGACACCGAATACGTCCTCGACTACGCCCGCGCCGCCAAGACCGAGGCGGGCTTCGCCGAATGGTGCGCGGAGCATGTCTATGGCGGGCAAGCGGTGGCCGCGGAATGAGCTACCGCACGGAAGAGCTTCTCGCCGTCTCTATCGCGCGGCTGATCCGCGCGGTGCCGACCGCGCATATCGCCGTCGGCGCGGCCTCGCCCATCCCGGCCGCCGCCTGCTGGCTTTGCGTCAAGCAGGGCGAGCCGCTTCGCCTCTCGTTGCTGCACAAGCGCACCGGCAATCCCTTCACCGATGGCTCGCGCGAGCTCTTCGACCTGACTGGCCAGGGCCGTGTGGACCTGTTTTTCCTGGGCGGCGGGCAGATTGACGGGCAGGCGAACCTCAACTTGATCGGCACGGGCGATTGGCCGGGGATGGAGGTGCGGTTCCCCGGCAGCTTCGGCTCGGCCTTCATGTATTTCATGGCCGGCCGCACCATCCTGTTCCGCGAGGAACACAGCCCGCGCGTGCTGGTGGATCGCGTCGCGCATATCTCGGCGCCGGGCGTGTCGGAGCCCGGCGTGTTTCGCCGCGGCCATGCGCAGGCGCTGGTGACGGGGCGCTGCATCTTCCACTTCCACCCGGACCGCGCCCGCTTCTCGCTCGCCTCCATCCATGCGGGCGAGACGCTGGAGAGCATCCGGGAGATGACCGGCTTCGAATTCGACATGCCCGAGGGCGTGGGCGAAACCCCAGCGCCGACAGATGAGGAACTGGCCCTGCTGCGCGGCACGGTCTGCGACGAGATGCTGGAGACCTATCCCGAATTCTGCAGCCGCGTCTTCGGCCGCCAGCGCGCCGCCTGACAATCGGAGTTGCAAGAAGCTGAGGCTCTGGCCGGGGTCCAGGGGCAGCGCCCCTGGTGTCCTTCTGGGAGAAATGCCATGAATTTCGACACCCTCTCCCGCACCCGCCGCAGCGTGCGCGGCTACAAGCCCGACCCCGTCCCCCGCGCGGTGATCGCCGAGATCATCGAGGTCGCGAAGCGCGCGCCCTCCTCGATGAACACCCAGCCCTGGCATGTCCATGCGCTGACCGGCGCGCCGCTGGAGCGCGTGCGGCAGCGCAACATGCAGACCATGGCGGGCGGCGCGAAGGCGAATCGCGATATCGTCAGCCATGGCGAATATGAGGGCGTGCATCGCGCGCGCCAGGTTGCCATCGCCGTGAAGCTCTTCGGCGCCATGGGCATCGCGCGGGACGACAAGGCCATGCGGCAGGATTGGGTGATGCGCGGCTTCCGGCAATTCGACGCGCCGGTCTCGCTCGTGCTCACCTATGACCGCGTGCTGGACCCCGGCGCGGTCGTGCATTTCGACCTGGGCGCGCTGAGCTATGGCATCTGCCTGGCCGCCTGGGATCGCGGCCTGGGCACGGTGGTGAATGGCCAGGGCATCATGCGCTCCGAGATCGTGCGCGAGGAGGCGCAGATCCCGGAGGATCAGGTGATCATGACCTGCATCGCCATGGGCTATCCGGGCGAGGAGTTCCCGGCCAATGGCGTCACCGCCGATCGCGAGCCGAACGAGAATTTCCTGCGCTTCGTCGGCTTCGAAGAGTAGCCGGCCACGGAGCCGAAGACGCGGATTCCAAAGGCCCCCGGCCTTTGGTGGGGAGGGTCCGGGAGGGGCAAAGCCCCTCCCGCTCAGAACAGCCCTTCGATGCGCCCCAGTTCATCCAGGCGGATGGTCTCCGCCGCCGGCACGCGCGGCAGGCCGGGCATGGTCATCACCTCGCCGCAGATGGCGACGACGAAGCCCGCACCGGCCAGCAGCCGCACATCGCGCACCGGCAGCACATGCCCCTCCGGCGCGCCGAGAGCGGTCGGATCCGCCGAGAAGCTGTATTGCGTCTTGGCGATGCAGACCGGCGCCGCGCCAAAGCCCATTTCCTCGAAGCGGCGGAGCTTGGCGCGCACCGCATCCGGGATGGAAACATCCTTCGCGCGGTAGATCTCGCGCGCGATGGTGCCGATCTTCTCGGCGAGGGGCTGGGCGTCGGGGTAAAGCGGCTTGAAGGCGGCCTCGCCCGCATCCAGCCGGCGCATCACGGCATGGGCCAGTTCCACCGTGCCGGCCGCGCCATCGGACCAATGGGTGCAAAGGATGGCCTCGGTGCCGAGTGCCGCCATCGCATCCTGGACGGCCTTGATCTCGGCCTCGGTATCGGCGGTGAAGCGGTTCAGCGCCACCACCGGCGGCAGGCCGAATTTCTTGATGTTCTCGACATGGCGGGCGAGGTTCGCGATGCCGCGCTTCACCGCGCCCACATCCTCCCGCCCCAAATCCGCCTTCGCCACGCCGCCATGCATCTTCAGCGCACGGATGGTGGCGACGATGACGCAGGCATCGGGCGAAAGCCCCGAGAGGCGGCACTTGATGTCGAGGAATTTTTCTGCGCCCAGATCGGCGCCGAAGCCCGCCTCGGTGACGACCACATCGGAGAGGTGCAGCCCCAGCGTCGTTGCCATCACGGAGTTGCAGCCATGCGCGATATTGGCGAAGGGCCCGCCATGCACCAGCGCGGGCGAGCCCGCCAGCGTCTGCACCAGGTTGGGCGCCAAGGCATCGCGCAGCAGCACGGCCATGGCGCCATCGGCCTTGAGATCGGCCGCCGTCACCGGCTTGCCCTCGCGCGTCGAGGCCACGATGATCCGGCCCAGGCGCTTCTGCAGGTCAGCCAGGTCATAGGCCAGGCAGAAGGCGGCCATCACCTCGCTCGCCACCACGATGTCGAAGCCATCCTCGCGCGGGAAGCCGTTGGCCGTGCCGCCGAGCGAGCCGACAATGCCCCGCAGCGCGCGGTCATTCATGTCCAGCGCGCGGCGCCAGGTGATGCGGCGCGCATCAATGCCCAGCGCATTGCCCCAGTAGATGTGGTTGTCGAGCATGGCGGCGAGCAGGTTGTTGGCCGCCGTGATCGCGTGGAAATCGCCGGTGAAATGGAGGTTGATGTCCTCCATCGGCACCACCTGGGCATGGCCACCGCCGGCTGCCCCCCCCTTCACGCCGAAGCAGGGGCCGAGCGAGGGCTCGCGCAGGCAGATCATGGCGCGCTTGCCGATGTGGTTCAGCGCATCGCCGAGGCCCACCGTGGTGGTCGTCTTGCCCTCGCCCGCCGGCGTCGGGTTGATGCCGGTGACGAGAACGAGCTTGCCGAGCGGCCGATCATGCCGGGTGCGGGCGACGAAATCCAGGCCGATCTTGGCCTTGTACTTGCCATAGGGCTCCAGCGCCTCGGCCGGGATGCCGGCCTTTTCCGCGATCTGGGCAATGGGGCGCAGCGTTGCGGCGCGGGCGATCTCAAGGTCGATGGACATGCGTTTCGGCTCCCGTAACGATGCCGATATGAAGGCTGGGACAGGTTTGGACAAGCCGGGCGGGCACCGGCATGATGCTTGGCAAAATCGGAGGAAGCCCATGATCCATCGTCGCACCCTGCTGGCCGCCCCTGCTTTGCTGCCGCTCACCGCCCACGCCCAGGGGGGGGCCCAAGCCGATTGGCCGCAGCGTCCCATCACCATGATGATCCCCTTCGTCGCGGGCGGCCCCTCGGACATCACGGGGCGCGTCATCGCGGCGCGGATGGGCGCGCTGATCAACGGCACGGTGGTGGTGGAGAACCGGCCGGGCGCCAATGGCGCCGTCGCCGCCCAGGCCATGGCGCGCGCCCCGGCGGATGGGCATACGATGATGACGGGCTCGATCGGCGTCTATGCCATCAACAAGGCGCTGCGCCCCAATCTGCCCTATGATCCCGTGCGGGATTTCGCGCCCATCACGCTGGCCGTCACCACGCCGAATGTGCTGGTGGTGAACCCGCAGAAGGTGCCCGCGACCGATTATGCGGGCACGCTCGCCTGGCTGCGCGCCAATGGGGCGAATGCCTCCTACTCCACCTCCGGCGTCGGCTCCTCCGAGCATATGACGATGGAGCTGTTCAAGCTGCGCACCAACAGCGAGGCGACGCATATCCCCTACCAGGGCGGGGCCGCGGCCGCGACGGCACTGCTGGCGGGCGATGTGCAGCTCACCTTTCAGAATCTCGGAACGGTGGCGCCGCATATCGCGGGCGGGCGGCTGCGCGCGGTGATGGTGACGAGTGCGGCGCGCAACCCGACCATCCCCGATGTGCCGACGGCGGCCGAACTCGGCCTCAGCGATTTCGTTGTCACCTCCTGGCAGGCGGTGATGGCGCCGGCGGGCGTGCCGGCGCCCATCCTGGCGCGGCTGGAGGCCGCCTGCATCGAAGCGCTGCGTCACCCGGAGGCGCGGCAACGGCTGAACCAGATCGGCTTTGACGTCGTTGCCTCCAGCGCCGCCGAGTTCCGCCGCTTCCAGGAGGCGGAGATCATCCGCTGGCGGGGCGTGGTGGAGCGGGCGAATATCCGCGCCGAATGAGGAGTGGCTGGCACTGGGGCAGCCTGGCCCTGCTGGCCCTGCCCTGGGGCACGGCCCTGGCCCAGCCCTGTGAGGGGCGTTACCCGCAGGCCACCGCCTTCAGCGGCGATGTGCACCAAGTCGGGCTGCGCCAGGGCTGGGGCCGGGAGAATGTCGCGCCACTCCCGGGCGAGCCGGGCGGGATGCGCATCCGCTACCCGGCCGGCTCGATCAATCCGGGCCATGCGGAAGCCCCGATGGGCGGCGCCGGCTTCCTCTGGGCCAGCGGGGCGGCCGAAGCCCGCTGCCTGAGCTATCGCGTGCGCTTCAGCGAGGGCTTCGATTTCGCGCTGGGCGGCAAGCTGCCGGGCCTGGCGGGCGGCGCCGCGCCGCGCGGCTGCACGCCGGCGGAATTGGCGCGCGGCTTTTCGGCCCGGCTGATGTGGCGCCCGCAAGGCGCGGGCGAGCTTTACCTCTACGCGCCCGACCGCGCCGCGCGCTGCGGCGACAGCATCGGCCGCGGCAGCTGGCGCTTCACGCCCGGCACCTGGGCGGAGGTGGCGCAGGAGGTGATCCTGAACCGCCCGGGCGCAGCCGATGGCGTGATCCGCCTCTGGGTGAATGGGCAGCGCGTGTTGGAGCGGGGCGGCCTCGTGCTGCGCGAGGATGCGGCAATCCGCATCGAGGGCGTGCTCTTCGCCACCTTCTTCGGTGGCAATGACCGGCGCTGGGCCTCGCCGCGCACGCAATCGGCGGATTTCGCCGGGCTTACGCTCTGGGACGCGGCCCTGGCGCGGTGAGGCTCGCCGGCGGCGCCGGGGGCGTCACCACCGTGCAGGGCGTCAGCCGGTCCGGTGCGCAGGGCATGCGGAGGTAATGCTCGGGCCGCGGGCGCGCATCCAGCACGGCGGGCAGGCCGACGGGCGCGCCATGCTCGATCTGGGGATCCAGCCGATGCGCCAGCGTCAGCACCAGCAGCAGGAAACCGGAGAGTGAGAGGGCGAAGAAGCCGCCGGAAAGCCGCGCGGCCAAGCCCTGGCTGCCGCTCGCCGCCAGGCCCTGGCGGTTCCAGCGCTGACGGTCGGGGTGGTGCAGCACGAAGATCTTCACCAGCGAGCCTACGATCTGGTTGTAGTAGAGCAGCAGCGGAAAGATCGGGTGGAAGCGCCCGGTGCCCAGCCAGTTCAGCAGCGTGATCAGGCTGCGCGTGATGAGCACCCAGAGGATGTAAAGGATCAGGAAGCCGTAGCCGTGCAGGACGGCCGCGGCCAGCATCACCGCCGGCCCCGAAAGACTGGTCCAGGGCGAGATGCGCTGGTCCAGCAGGCAAAGCCAGAAAAACCAGCCGAGCCGCCGCGGCCCCAGGGCCAGGGCGCGGCCATTGTTGCGGGTGGTGTTGCCGTACCAGCGCAGCATCAGCGCCGTGGTGGCCTTGAACCAGCCGCCCGACGGCAATTCCTCGGCGCAGATCACGGCGACATCGGGGATATAGAGCATGCGCCAGGGCGTCTTCAGCAGGGCGAACCAGGTGCTCTTGTCATCGCCCGTCACCATGCGGATGAAGCCGAGGCGCCAATGGCGGATGCCGTCATTGCCGATGGCGAGCGCGAAACTCGGCGAGGCCACGGCCTCCATGCGGAACAGTGAGAAGCGGCCCGTGAGCACCAGCAGGCGGCGCGAGAGGGCCATCGAGCACATGCCCTGGTCGCGCTGCGCCATGCGCAGGCGGTACCATTCGCGCACCGGGGCCGGGCCGCGCACCAGCGGCAGGTTGTCAGTGGTGACGGCACCCACATCCGGAAAGGCCGAGAGGAAACGGCAGGTCTTCTCGAGCTGCCCGGGCTCGACCAGCGTGTCGCCATCCATCAGCAGCATCTGCGCGTGCGGCGAAGGGCCGAGCCGCTGGATCAGGTTGATCGCATCCACCAACGCGCCGCGCTTGCCGGTGCCCGCCTGGGGCAGCAGGTAGAGCGATGACCCCTCGGCGAGCTGGGCGCGGCGCTGATCGAAGACCAGCCGCAGCACCTCCGCATCGGCCATGTCGGTGATGCAGGCGACGACGCAGCAGGGAATCCGCAGACGCACCATCTCATCCAGCAGACGCCCATAGACCGCGGCGTTCATCTCCGGGCTGATGCGGTAGCTGGTGACGACGACATAGAGCGCGGGCGGCAGGGGCGCGCCTTCGGCCTGCGCGCGCAGCCGGGGAAAGACGCGGCGGCGATAGATCATCGCCCGGGTGAAATGCACCGCGGCCCAACCCCAGCGCCAGAGGCCGATGGCGCCGATGGTCAGCAGCGCCGCGCCGGCGGTGGGCACATCCTCCTCCGGCAGCAGGCCAAGGAGAACCAGGGCGAGGGCGGCCAGCACCATCCAGCCCGCCAGATTCGCCGCGGCGGTGGAATCCGCGCGATGGCCGGGCAGCAGCGTTTCGCTGGGCCGCAGCGCCATGCTCAGTCGCCCAGCCGGGCGATCCAGGCGAAGCCCGGCAGGTTCAGCAACAGCATGCGCAGCGAAATCGGTGCCTGCAGCAGTGCGGGCAGGCCGATCGCCGCCTCGGGCGGCTGCTCGTCCAGCGTGACGGTGACGAGCCCATAGATGCGCAGGCTGCGCAGATTGTCCGGCAGGCCGATGCGGCCGGTGTTCTCCGGGTTGAGGTTCAGCGCGGTGATGCGCCCGGGCGTGGGCGCCTGGGCGCCGGCCAGGCGCACGGTGACCGCCTGGCCCTGCATCAGGAAGGGCATGCGCGTGCTGGGGACCAGCGTATCCACCTCGAACCGGGCCTGCGGCGTGGTCTCGGCCAGGCCGAGCAGCACATCGCCAGCGACGACGGCGGTGCCCGAAGGCACGGCGACCTGGGCGATCCGGCAGAGGCAGGGCGAGACCAGCGGCACGGGCGCGCGCAGCCGGGCCAGGCTCTGCCGGGCTTCCTCCAGCGAACTGGCCACCGCCGCCGCCTCGCGCCGGACCTCATCGGGCGAGCGCGCGGTGGGCCGGCCATCGCTGCGGAAGCGCCCGGCCTGCGCCTCGGCCAGAAGGAGGCGCGCCGCATTCTCGGCAGCGGTGGCCTCTGCCAGGGCGCGGCGCTGGTTCATCAGGTTGATCTCCTCCTGATCCGTGCGCGCGGCGGAGATGATGCCCTGGCGGCTCAGCCCGGCCAGGCGGTTGAACAGGCGTTCCTGCGTGACGACCTGCCGCTCCATCAACCGCCGCGTTTCGCTGGCCGCGGTGAGTTCGGCCTCGGCCTGGGCGCGGAAGGCGCGGAAACTGGCCTCGCCCTGCGCCAATTCGCCGGCGAGCTGGCGCGAGCGGGCTTCGAGTGACTGGATCTGCGCCTCGGCCTCGGCCAGGAGTTGCGGCGGCAGGCTTGGGTGCAGCTCGCCCAGCACCTGGCCGGGCGCGGTGGGCAGGCCGGCCGCGCCGGTCTGGAGCAGTAGCAAGCCCGGCTGCGGCGCGCGCACCATCCACATCGGTGCTGCGACCGCGCCGAATTCGGAATAGACCATGAGCCGGCTGGAAGCGACGTAGCCAGCCGCCAGGACCAGCGCCGCGAAGGCCGCGCCGAACACCGCGATGCTGCGCCAATTGCGGCTGCGCGACTGCGCGGGCTCTGGCGCCTCCAGCGAGGAGCGGGAGAGCGCATCGGCGAGGCTCTCCGAGCCACTCAGCCAGATGGCCACCAGGCGATCGAGCGCCACCGCCGCGTCGGGCGACATCTCGATGATCTGAAAGGATTTGGCGGCCCCGCGGGAGAGCCGGCGAACCTTGGCGGTGGCCTCGATGGCCAGGGTGAGATCGGCCTTGCCGATGTGGAAGGTGACCCGGAAGGGATCCTCCAACTGGGCCGGCGGGCCCTCACCTTCCAGCGCGAAGCCGCCCAGGCTGACGTCCGAGAGGGTATATTGCGCGCCGGCGATCTCCACGCTCGCCGGCAGGGCCACGCGCGGATGCAACCGCTTGCCCGAGGGGCTGCGGAAGGACAGGCTCGGCGACTTCGCCGGCACATCCACCACGCGCGTCAGCCGCGGCGCGGGGGGCCAGGAGGCATGGAAGCCCACAGCCGACGAATTGTCGCCTTGCGTCATGCAGCAACGTTTCACGCATTGGAGTTGACCAAAGATTGATGCAGCCTAGCACAATTCCAGCAGGGGCGAGACTGCTTCCTCCGCCGCCTGCGCCTGGCCCGCGACGCCAGCAAGCTTCCCACGCGCTTTTGATGCACCGCAACGAAGGTTACCGCCAGCCATTCTAGCTTTCTTCGCGGCAGCCAGTGCTGCGAAGAGGAAAAGGCAATGCGATTCTGGGGAAGATGCGCTGCAGCCGCGATGCTGCTGTTGGGGGCCGGGGGCGCCATGGCGCAAGAAGCACCGATGCGCGGCAAGCGGGCCGGTGACTTCGTGCTCGGCTTCGGCGCGGTCGGCGTGCTGCCGACCAATGGCGGCACGGTCGGGCTGATCGGCGGCACGCCCAATGCCAGCAATTCGGCGAGCCCGCTGCTGGACGGCACCTATTTCTTCACGCCGAACCTGGCGCTGAACCTGATCGCGGCGACGACGCGCCACCAGGTGGAGGTGCGCAATTCGGCCCTGGGCACGGTGCGGCTCGGCTCGGTCTGGGCGCTGCCACCGACGCTGACGGCGCAGTATCATTTCCTCCCGACGTCGCGGATCAGCCCCTATGTCGGCCTCGGCCTGAACGTGACCATGTTCTACGGCTATGGCGGCAGCCTGACGCCGCCGGTCACGCGGGTGCGGCTGGACCCGAGCGTGGGCGTCGCGCCCAATATCGGCGTGGATTACGAGATCGCGCCCAATTGGCTGCTGAACCTGGATGCGAAATGGATCCTGATGCAGCCGGATGTCAGCGTGAACAGCGGCTTCATCCGCGCCCGCGCCGACATCAACCCCTTCGTGATCAGCGGCGCGATCCGCTATCGCTTCTGAGGCAGGCAGGGGCAATCCAGCCAGGCGGAACGATGGATGCGGGCGGTGAGCGCCCGCATCACCTGGGGCGGGCTGGCCCCGGCCGCGCGCAGCGCCTGGCGCTCGGCGGCGAGGGCGTCCAGGTGATCGGCCCATTCCGGGCCGAAGCGCTCCTCCAGCCAGGCGCGCAGGGCCGTCGCCATGGCGGGCGCGCCGCCGCCGGTCGAGACCGTCAGCAGCAGATCGCCCCGCCGGACCATGGCGGGCACATGCACATCACACAGATGGGGCACATCCTCGATATTCACGGGGATCCGGCGGGCGCGGGCGGCGGCGGCCAGCGCCTCGCCCTCCTCGGGGCTCAGACCGGCACCGAAGACGAGGCGCGCCGCATCCAGCGCCGCGTCATCCGGCATCTCGTCATGCAGGGCATAGGGCAGGCCCGCCGCCTCCAGCAGGGCGTGGCGCTTCGCGAAGGCCGGCCCGCGGCCGACCAGCAGCGCGGGCGTGTCCGCGGTGAAAACCAGCGGCATCATGCGGCCAGCGCCCCCCCGGCCAGCGCGCGGCAGTCTTCGGGGCCGAGGCGCGCGGCGAAGTCGCCGAAGCCCTCGCCCGCCGCGCGCCGCGCGGTCCATGCGGCCAGCAGCGGAGCCAGCGTGGCGCCGATCGCCTCCAGCGGCACCTTGTCGGCCAGGGGGAAGCTCAGCCTCGTGCCGGCGAAATCCCCGCCCACAAAGACGGTGTAGAGCCCGGGCGCGCGGCCCACCACGCCGATATCGCCCTGATAGGGCCGGGCGCAGCCATTGGGGCAGCCGGTGACGCGCAGCGAAATCCGCTCCTCCAGAAGGCCGAGCCGGCCGAGTTCCGCCTCCAGCTGGGCCAGGATGGGCTGGCGCACGCGCTCTCCCTCGGCCAGGGCCTGACCGCATGTGGGCAGGGCCACGCAGGCCATCATCTGCCGCGCGATGGGGGTGAAAGCCTCCGGCAACGCGACCTGGTTCGCGCGCAAGGCCGCCTCCAGCGCCGCACGGTCCTCCTTCGCCACATCGGCGAGCAGCAGGTCCTGGCCCGGCGTCGCGATGGGGTTCACGCCGAACCGCTCGATCACCTCGCGCAACGCCACACGCAGACGGCCCGCGACACGGCCCGAAGGAATGTGCAGCCCGAGCCACCAGCGCCCGTCGCCCTGCGGGTGCCAGCCCAGATGGTCCGGGATGGAGAGCCGCGGCAGGGGCGGCGCCGGGCGCAGCTCGCGGCCGAGATCCTCGGAAAGGCGGGTCCGGGCCCATTCCACGCCGCGCTCGGCCAGAACGTATTTCAGCCTGGCATGCTTGCGGTCGCTCCGATCGCCATGGTCGCGCGAGAGGCGGACAACCGCCTCGGCCACCTCCAGCACCTCATCGGGACCGATCAGCGCCACCGGATCGGCGAGGCGCGGGAAGGTGGCGGGCTTGTTGTGCGTCATGCCCATGCCGCCGCCCACCGTCACGATCCAACCATGAGGGTGCATGATGAAGCCGAGGTCATTGGCCAACACATCGGCGCTGTTATCGTCCGGGTGGATGAGGGCGATCTTGAATTTCCGCGGCAAATAGGTGGGGCCGTAGAGCGGCTCCTCCTCCGGCGCGCTGGCGGCCTCCTCGCCCAGGAAGATCTCGTGATGCGCGCGACTCTTCGGCAACAGCGCGTCGGAGAGGCGGCGCGCCTCCGCCTCCAGCCGGGCATGGAGGGCATCGCGACGGGGCGCGGGCGAGGTGATGACATTGCGCACCACATCGCCGCAGGCGGCCAGCGTGGTCAGCAGCGTGGCGTTGATGGCGGCGACTGAGGCGCGCAGATTTTCACGCAGGATACCGTGAAATTGCACGCCCTGGCGCGAGGTGATTCGCAGCGTTCCATCCGCGAAATCCTCCGCCAGATCATCGAGCGCCAGCCACTGCGCGGCCGTCAGCCGCCCGGCAGAGGCGCGGACACGGACCATGAAGGACCATTCCTTGTCCTCTCTGGCCTGCTTGCGGGCGGTGGCGGTGTCACGGTCAAACTGCTCATAGGTTCCGTGGAATTTCAGCAGGGTGTAGGCGGCTTCCGAAAGTCCGCCCTTGACCACTTCGGCGCCCAGCTCCGCCCCGAGCGGGCCGCGCAGGCCCTGGCTGGCCGCCTTGATGATCTCTGCCCCGCTGGGTTTGGCATGCGCCATTTTGCAAAATCCTGTCGTGAAACCTCTCGACAGGTTCTCGCGCCTTATCTACGTTGACGTCAAGCAGATATATCGGATTATATCACGCATGAACGTGCAATATGCTTCCACCCTCGCCGGCGCCAACTTCCCCAAGGGAGAGGTCTGGCTCTGCGGCGCCGGCCCGGGGGATCCGGACCTGCTGACGCTGCGCGCCGTCCAGGCGCTGGGCCAGGCGGACCTGATCCTGCATGACGCGCTCCCCGGCCGCGCCGCCCTGCGCCATGCCCGGCGCGGGGCCGAGATCATCGCCGTCGGCAAGCGCAAGGGCGCGGCGCCGGTGCCCCAGCCCAAGATCAATGCGCGGCTGGTGGCTGGCGCCCGGGCCGGGCTGCGCGTGCTGCGGCTGAAAGGCGGCGACCCCTTCACCTTCGGCCGCGGCGGCGAGGAGGCGCTGGCCTGCGCGGCCGCAGGGATCCCCTGGCGCATCATCCCTGGCGTCTCCGCTGGAATGGCCGCTCCGGCCGCCGCCGGAATCCCGATCACGCATCGTGGAATGGCCTCCGCCGTCACCTTCGTGACCGCCCATGACGAGCATGGCGCCCTGCCGGAGCTGAACTGGGCGGCGCTGGCGCAGTCCGGCGGCACGATCGCAGCCTTCATGGCGCTCTCGCGCCTCGATGACCTGGCGCTTCGGCTGTTGGCGGGCGGGCTGCCGGCGAGCACCCCCGTCGCGTTGATCTCGCAGGCCAGCCTGCCGGGCCAGGCGGTGCTGCGCAGCAATCTCGGCCAATGCACCCTGGCCGCGCGCCGCGCGGGGCTGCCCACACCGGCCATGATCATCATCGGCGCTGTCGCCGCGCTGGGCGAACAGACCCTGCCCCCCATTCACGGAAACCTGGACCAAGGAGGATTGCGCCATGCACATGGCTGAATGCCACGCCCTGCCGGATGTCGAATTCCTCACCCCGCCGCCCCCGCCGCCCGTGGAGGAGATCCCCGAGGAACCCTGGCTGCCCGCCCGGGACGTGACCCTGATGACCCTGGCCGCCTATGCGCTGATCGCGCTGGCCACCCTGTTGGAGTTGACCTGATGACCTTGCAATACGGCGCCCAACTCACGCTCGGCCAACTCGCCCCTGATTTCGAGGCCGAGACCACCGATGGCCCCATCCGCTTCAGCGATTGGGCCCGCGATTCCTGGGTGGTCTTCTTTTCCCACCCGCGCGATTTCACGCCGGTCTGCACCACCGAGCTGGGCGAGGCCGCACGGCTCAAGCCCGAATTCGACAGGCGCGGCGTGAAGGTCATCGGCCTCAGCGTGGACCCGCTCGACAAGCATGACGCCTGGGCGGAGGACATCCATCAGACCCAGGGCACGGCGCTGAACTTCCCGATGATGGCCGACCCGTCGCGGCATATCTCGCAGCTCTACGGCATGATTCATCCGGAGGCCGATCCCTCCATCACCGTCCGCACCGTCTATGTGGTGGACCCGGCGCGGAAGGTGCGGCTGACGCTGACCTATCCGCCCAGCACCGGCCGCAATTTCCAGGAGGTGCTGCGCGTGATCGACAGCCTGCAACTGACCGACAGGCACAAGGTGGCGACGCCGGTGAACTGGCAGCCGGGCGAGCGCGCCATCATCGTCCCCTCCCTCTCGGATGAGGAGGCGGCCAAGCGCTTCCCGCAGGGCTGGAAGGCGGACCGGCCCTATCTGCGCTGGGTGGAACTCGGCGATGAGGCGCGGTGAGGCTGATTCACGCCTTTGGTGATTCCACCTCAGCGGATCATGCCCTAGGTGGTGTGGACTCTTGGGATTCCCGGAACTGGTCTGATGTGATTCATGGCTGCCTTTGAGGAGGCGGCCTTGGGTGTATTGGATCGTTTGGTGCTGAGCGACGCGGCGTGGGAGCGGATGGCGCCGCTCATCATTGGGCGCCCTGACCAAAAGGGCTCAACTGGCCGCGACAACCGGATGTTCGTCGAAGGCGTGTTGTGGATCGTGCGCACCGGCGCGCCGTGGCGAGACCTTCCCGAGGTGTTCGGCGATTGGAACAGCGTGTTCCGCCGCTTCAGCCGCTGGAGCGCCAAGGGCGTGTGGCGGCGCATTTTCGAGGCCATGTCGGACGATCCTGACTTTGAATATCTGATCGTCGACAGCACCATCATCCGCGCCCACCAGCACGCTGCCGGGGCCCAAAAGGGGGGTCTGAAGATCAGGCCCTTGGCCGCTCTCGCGGGGGTCTGAGCACCAAGATCCATATGGCTGTCCGGGGCTTGGGTGCGCCCGTGCGGTTTGCCCTGACCGGCGGCCAGCGCGGCGATTGCCCGCAGGCGTATGGCTTGATCGAAGGCTTGCCCGCCGACGTGGTCGTGGCCGATGCCGCTTACGATGCTGACCCGCTGCGGCAGGCCATCGCGGCCAAGGGCGCCGTGGCTGTGATACCCAACAACCCGTCTCGCGCTCGGAAACACCCGCTCGACAAACACCTCTACGCCCAGCGTCACCTGATCGAGTGCTGCTTCAGCAAGCTGAAGCAGTTCCGTCGTGTCGCAACGCGCTTCGAGAAGACAGCAAGGAACTACCTCGCCGTCGTCACCCTCGCCGCGATCATCCTCTGGTTGAGGTAAGTGTCCACAGAACCTA
>JAIYDS010000246.1 GCA_027487385.1 Acetobacteraceae bacterium
AGCATCACCGAGGCGCCGCGATCCTTGAAGCTGCCGGTCGGCATGAACCATTCGCATTTCAGCAGCGCGGTTTCGCCAGCAAGCGCCATCTCCACCAGCGGCGTGCAGCCCTCGCCCATCGAGATCGGCCTGGCTGGCAGGAAGGGCAGGGAAGCGGCGTAGCGCCAGATGCTGCGCACGCCGGAGGCGATGTCGTCCCGGCCGATTCCCGGCAGGTCCGTCAGCAGCAGGGGCGCGCGATCCTCGCCGCACCAGCGCGGGGTTTCGAGGGGATAAGTCCGGCCGGAGCGCGGGTCGAGATAGGATGTCATCCCCCAAGGGTTGCGCGATGCCCCGCTTCGGGCAAGCCTCGCCCGCCATGGAACAAGAACTCATCCGGCTTGCGGCCGATCTGGTGCGGATGGACAGCCGCAGCCACCTCTCCAACCTGGCCGTCGCCGAGCGCATCGAGGCCGAACTCGAGGGCTTCGAGATCGAGCGGCTGGATTATGTGGACGCCGCGGGCGTGGCGAAGCGCGCGCTGGTCGCGCATCGCGGCGGCCCGGGGGGCCTGGCACTTTCCGGCCATATGGACACGGTGCCCAGCACGGGCTGGACCGATGACCCCTGGAGCGGCGCCATCCGCGACGGCGTGCTGCATGGGCTGGGTTCGGTGGACATGAAGGGCGCCGTCGCCGCCTGCGTCATGGCCGCCAAGCGCGCCCCACGCGCCACGCTGCTGATCACCACGGATGAGGAGACGACCAAGCAGGGCGCCCTCATGATCGCCGAGAAATCCGAACTGGCGCGCCGCGCCGGCCTCGCCGGCATCGTGGTGGCCGAGCCGACCGGGCTGATCCCGGTGCGCGGCCATCGGGTCCATATCGCCTTTACGGCCACGGCCGAGGGGGTGCAGGCGCATTCCTCCACCGGCAAGGGGCTGAACGCGAATTGGGCGCTGATCCCCTTCCTGGTGGAGGTGAAGGCGATGTTCGAGCGGCTGCGGACCGACCCGGCCTTGCAGGACCAGGCCTATGATCCCGTCTTCAGCGACTTCAACCTGGTGGTGGACAATCACGGCACGGCGCCGAATGTGACCGTCGCCAAGGCCACCGCGCGCATCAAGTTCCGCTACAGCCGCAGCATTGATCCCTCGCCCGTGCAGGCCGCGATGCGCGAGGCGGCGCGGGCCAATGGCCTGACGCTGGAGGAAAAGCACGAGGGCTCGCCCCCCGAGCTGCCGCTGGACCATCCCCTGATTCGCCGCGCCTGCGCCCTGACCGGCCAGGCGGCGCGCACCGCCCCCTTCGGCACGGACGCCTCGGAGTTGCAGGCCCTGGCGCCGTGCGTGGTGCTGGGGCCCGGCGGCATCGAATACGCCCACACGCCCTTCGAATGCGTGCCTTTGGCTGATCTCTCGCGCGCGGTCGGCTTGTTTGGCGAGCTATTGACCGGAGATGCAAGAACCTGAGGTTCTTGCCGGGGTCCAAGGGGCGGAGCCCCTTACTTTGTTCTGAGGAAACGCAAAAATGAATTTCAACTCCCTGGATCCGGTCATCAACCCGCGTTCCATCGCCATCATCGGCGCCTCGGATGAGGCCACCCGCATTGGCGGCCGCCCGATTTCCTACATGCTGCAACGGGGCTTCCAGGGCGCGATCTACCCCGTGAATCCCAAGCGCCCCACGGTGCAGGGGTTGAAGAGCTACGCCGACGTCAACAGCCTGCCCGAAACGCCGGACGTCGCCATCGTCGCCGTGCCTGGCGATGCGGCCTTGCAGGCGGTGGAGGATCTGGGCGCCCGCGGCTGCAAGGGCGCCATCGTCTTCACCGCCGGCTTCGCCGAGATGGATGAGAAGGGGGCCGCCGCGCAGGATGTGATGGTGGCCAGCGCCCGCCGCCACGGCATGCGGCTGATGGGCCCCAATTGCCTGGGCCTGTTCAACGCCGCGATCAACTTCTACGCGACGTTTTCCGCGAGCTTCGAGAGTGGCTGGCCGGTGCCGGGCCGCATCGGCATCGCCTCGCAATCCGGCGCCTATGGCACGCATCTCTACTCCATCGCGCGCGACCGCGAGATCGGCACGCAGATCTGCGTCACCACGGGCAATGAGGCCGAGGTGACGCTGAGCGACGTGCTGGGATGGATGGCGCAAAGCCCCGATGTGGACGTGATCTGCGCCTATGCGGAGGGAATTCGCGAGGGCGACCGTTTCCTGGCCGCGCTGGACCTGGCGCGGCGCAACCGCAAGCCCATCGTGATGATGAAGGTGGGCCGCAGCGCACTCGGCCAGGCCGCCGCGCAATCCCACACCGCCAGCATCGCGGGCGATGACGCGGTGACGGATGCGGTGCTGCAGGAATTCGGCGTGGTGCGCGCGCGCAACACCGAGGAACTGCTGGACATCGCCTATGCCGCGACGAAGAAGATCTACCCCGTGCGCAACACGCTGGGCGTGGTGACGGTCTCGGGCGGGGCCGGCGTGCTGATCTCGGATGTCGCGGAATCCATCGGCTTCGAGATGCCGGAAATGCCGCAGGCGGCGCAGGACCGGCTGCGCGGCTTCGTGCCCTTCTGCGCGCCGCGCAACCCCGTGGATTGCACCGCCCAGGCGATCAACCAGACCGAGCTCATCGGCGAATTCGCCAAGGCGATGGTGGTGGATGGCGGCTATACCTCCTGCCTCGGCTTCTTCACCCAGGTGGGCGCGTCCAAGTCGGTGGCGCCCAAGCTGCGCGCGCAGATGAAGGCGGTGTCGGACCAGCACCCGGACCGGCTCTGGGCGCTCTCGATCATCGCGCCGCGCGACATGATCCGCGAATATGAGAAGGACGGCTTCCTGATCTTCGAGGATCCGACTCGTGCCGTGGTGGCGCTGCACGCCATGGGCCGCTTCGGCGAGGCCTTCGCCCGCGCCGAGCGCGTGGCCAGCCTGCTGCCGAGCGTCACCCTGCCCGACCACACGCCGAGCGAGGCCGAGGGCAAGCGCATCCTCGCCGCCGCCGGCATCCCCGCCGTCCCGGAGCGCGCCTGCGCCGATGTGGAAGCGGCCGTGAGTGCGGCCCGCGAATTCGGCTTCCCCGTGGTGCTGAAGATCCTGAGCCCGGACATCCTGCACAAGAGTGAGATCGGCGGCGTTCTGCTCGATATTGGCAGCGAGGCCGCGGTGCGCGAGGGCTTCGCCACCCTTCTCGCCCGCGCCGCCGAACGCGCGCCGGGGGCGAAGATCGAAGGCGTGCTCGTCGCGCGCCAAATCAAGGGTGCGGTGGAAATGGCGCTGGGCATGGTGCGCGACCCCGTCTTCGGCCCCGTCGCCATGGTCGGGCTCGGCGGCATCTTCATCGAGGTGCTGAAGGACGTGACCTTCCGCCGCTGCCCCTTCGGCGTGGCCGAGGCGGAGGAGATGATCCGCAACCTCAAGGGCTTCCCGCTGCTGGACGGCATTCGCGGCCGCAAGCGGGCCGATGTGAAGGCGCTGGCCCAGGCCTTGGCCAATCTCTCCGCCTTCGCCGCCGCCGCCGGGCCGCAGCTCATCTCGGTGGACATCAATCCTTTGCTGGTTCTGCCGGAGGGCGAAGGCGCCTATGCTGCCGACGCCGTGCTCGAAATCGGGAAATAGCCATGCCCATCATCCCCCGCATCGCCGAATTCCACGCCGAAATGACCGAATGGCGGCGGGATTTCCACGCCCATCCGGAAATCGGCTTCGAGGAGGTGCGCACCAGCGGGATCGTGGCCGAGAAGCTGCAATCCTGGGGGATCGAGATCGAGCGCGGCTTCGGCAAGACCGGCCTGGTGGGCGTCATCCACGGCCGCCGCCCCGGCAATCGCAAGATCGGGCTGCGCGCCGACATGGATGCGCTGCCCATGCCCGAGCTGAATGAATTCGCGCATCGCAGCACCATCCCCAACCGCATGCATGCCTGCGGCCATGATGGCCACACCACCATGCTGCTGGGTGCCGCGCGCTACCTGGCGGAGACGCGCAACTTCTCCGGCACCGTCCACCTGATCTTCCAGCCCGCCGAGGAGGGCCTCACCGGCGCGGCCGAGATGCTGCGCGACGGGCTCTTCGAGAAATACCCCTGCGACCAGGTCTTCGGCATTCACAACTCCTATGACCTGCCGCTCGGCACCGCCGCCATCCGGCCCGGCACGGTGCTGGCCGCGGTGGACTATTTCAACCTGACGCTGACCGGCCGCAGCAGCCATGCCGCGCAGCCGCATCGCGGGCTCGACCCGCTGCCCTGCGCCGTGCAGCTCTACACCGCGCTGCAAAACCTGGTGAGCCGGCGGATGGACCCGCATGACACGGTGGTGCTCTCCATCGGCCGCTTCAACGCCGGCACCTCGCAGATCGTCATCCCCGAGACGGTGGAGATGAGCGGCACCATCCGCACGCTGAAGCCCAGCACCCGCCGCGCCATGGATGAGCTCTTCCACCAGACGCTGCATGGCCTGGCCGCGGCGCATGGGGTGGAAGTCACGCTGGACTACCGCCGCTCCTACCCGCCCACCATCAACACGGTGGAGGAGGCCTCGGCCTTCGAAGCCGCGGCGCGCGATGTGGTGGGGGATGAGCTGATCATGACCAACCTGCCCTCGCTCACCGCCGGCGAGGATTTTGCCTATTACCTGGAAAAGGCGCCGGGCGCCTTCATGCTGCTGGGGCAGATGACGCCGGAGCATGGCAATGTGCCGGTGCATAATGGGCGGTATGATTTCAATGATGAGTTGCTGCCGATTGGCGCGAGCTGCTTTGCGCGGCTGGTGGAGCAGCAGTTGGGTGGTGGGTGAGAAACATGCACCAGCGCCACGCTGGGAAGGTCGGCGCTGCGCCAAAGTCGTGGGGTCTGGGGCCTCTCGGCCCCAGCCGCCGGAGGCCTTTCAAAGCGTCGGCCATTTCGTGAAGCCGGGCAGCTCCGGCGGCTCGGCGAAGCTTTCCTCGATACGCTCCACATGAGCGAGGGGCGGGCCGCGCCGGCAGGCGGAGAGGACGGCGCTCAGCGCATCCTCCTCACCCGCCAGCAGCGCCTCCACCGTGCCATCGGCGCGGTTGCGCACCCAGCCGGAGAGCCCGTGCCGCCGCGCCTCACGCTGCAACCAATCGCGATACCCCACCCCCTGCACCCGCCCGGCGATGCGCAGGCGGCGGGCCCTCATCCCTGGCTCAAGGCGGCGAGCCGCGCGGCCAGGCTGAGATCGGCGCTGACCTTCTCGCGCCGCTCCTCCGCCTCCCAATCGAGGCCCCAGCGCTCTTCCTGGAAAAGTTCATCCAGCACGGCCAGGCGATGCGCCTCGGCGGCCGTGAGGCGGCCATGCAGGACAGCGAGGCCCAGCACGCAGCTGCCCAGGGCCGGCACCAGCACGCCGAGCGCCGAGAGTGCGACCGGCGAAAGCCCCGCCACCGCCGCGTGCAGCGCCGCCAGCGCCGCCGGGCTTTGCCGCACCGGCATGATGCCGCGCGTGGCGCGCAGCTCCGCGCCGAAGCTCTCAGCCGCCCAATCCAGCCAGGGCTGCCAGGCCGAATCCTGGCGCGCGGCCAGGTCCTCATCCTCGGCGCGATAGCAGAGCAGATCCGTCTCGGCGTATTTCGCGATGGCGGCGATGGTGGCGGCGGGGTCGGGCGCGATGCGCTCGGCCGCCGTGCCGGTCAGCCGCGTCAGGGGGACGTCTTCCCAGGACATTTCGCCGCCCGGCTCGCCGCCCGCCTGCTGCCATTCGGCCGCGATCGCCTCGCCCAATTCGCGCGTCGCCACGCGCAGCGCGGCGCCCGTGGGCAGCCGCACCGGCTTGCCGTCGAGATGGATGGCGAAGGCCTCGCCATCGGCCACACAGGCCGCTTTGTTCCAGAACCGCTTCATGATCGGCGCTGTCTAGCGCAGACCAGGGGCGGGGGAAACGCCCGATTCAGGCAGCTTGCCGCAGCCCCAGCTCGGCCAGCGCGGCCTCCACGGCGCGCAGCACCAGGGCGACCTCGGCCAGGCCGATATCGCCGATGGCGCCGATGCGGAAGCTCGGCGCCTCGGTGGTGAAATAGCTGCTGATGGTGACCCCGTGGCGCTTCAGCGCCGCGACGAAATCGGCCAGCACCAGCCCCGCCGGCTGATGCACCGTCACCACGATTGGGCCCTGATCAGCCTCGGCGAGATAGGGCTTCAGCCCCATGGCCGCCAGGCCGCGATGCAGGGCCAGCGCATTGGCGCGGTAGCGCGCGAGGCGCACCGCGCGGCCACCCTCGGCATCGAAGCGGTCCAGCGCCACATCGAGCGCGCGCAGCGTCTGCACCGGGCCGGTGAAGCGCAGGCTGCCCATGCCATTTTCACGGCTATTGGCCAGCACGTCGGAGAGATCGAGGCTCCAGGAGCCGGCATTTCCCGCGCAGGCTTCCGTCCGGTCCACCCGCGCCACGGCGAAGGCGAACCCGGGCAGCCCTTCCAGGCACTTGTTGGAGGTGAAGACCACCGCATCCAGCTCGGGCTGCGCCGCGAGATCCAGCGGCAGGGCGCCAAAGGCCGAAACGGCATCCAGCACCATCCGCCGCCCCGCCGCGCGCACCACGGCGCCAATGGCGGCCGGATCATTCACGATGCCGCTGCCCGTCTCGCTCTGCACCATGCCGAGATGGCCGCATTCGGGATGCGCGGCCAGCGCCGCCGCCACTTCCTCCGGGGTGATGCCGCGCGTGTCCGGCGCGTGCAGCTCCACCACCTGGCGCCCCGCCTCCCGCGCGAGGCGCGCCATGCGCACCGCGTATTCCCCATTCATCGGGATCAGGATGGCACCACCCGGCGCCACATAGGTGCGGATCGCCGCCTCCAGGATCATGTGGCCGGCGCCTTGCAGCGGGAGCGTCACATGCTCGCCCTCCACGCCGCCGGCGATGATGCGGATGCGCTCGCGCAGCCGGGCATAGAAGGGGCGGAAGCCCGCATCCCAGGGGGCGATGTCCTCGGCCATGGCGGCGCGCACCGAGGGGTGGGTCTGCACGGGGCCGGGGGTGAGGAGCAGCATCGCGGGTCTTCCTGTCTGACGCGCCGCTCTTGCCGCGAAATACACATGGCGGAAACCCCTCAACGAGTGACTTGCCGGCATAAATCTCTACCCTGCCCGCATGGCCGATGCGCGACTGACCGCCGTGATCGTCGCCTCCGCGCTGTTCATGCAGAATCTGGACAGCGCGGCGGTGGTGACCGCCCTGCCCTCCATGGCGCGGGAATTGAACGAGGACCCGGCGCGGCTGGGTGTGGCCATCACCTCCTATCTGGTGGCGCTGACGGTCTTCATCCCCGTCTCGGGCTATATCGCGGACCGCTTCGGGGCGAAGCGCGTCTTCCTCATCGCCATCGCGCTCTTCGGCCTCTCCTCCGCCGCCTGCGGCCTGGCCAATAGCCTGGGCGAGCTGGTCACCGCCCGCGTGCTGCAAGGCATGGCCGGCGCGATGATGGTCCCCGTCGGTCGCCTCTTGCTGCTGAGCGGCATCCGCAAGGATGAGATGCTGACGGCGATGACCTGGCTGACCATGCCGGCCATGCTGGGCCCCATCCTCGGCCCACCTTTGGGCGGCATCCTGACCGACCTGTTTGGCTGGCGCAGCGTCTTCTGGATCAACCTGCCGGTCGCGCTCTTCGGCTTCCTCATGGTGGCCTGGAAGATCACCCCCCTGCCCCGCACCGATCCCGGCCCGCCCGATCTGCGCGGCCTCGCTTTGGTCGGCGGCGCGCTCGCCGCGCTGATGGCCGGCATCGAGACGGTGGGGCGCGGCGTGCTGCCGGATCACTGGCCGGGCGCGCTGCTGGCGCTGGGCGCGGGGCTCGCCATCCTCGCCTGGCGACATTGCCGGCGGGTGGAAAAGCCGGCGCTGGATCTCTCGCTGCTGCGCTATCCTTCCTTCCGCCACGCCACGCTGGCCGGGAGCCTGTTCCGCGCCGGCGCCGGCGGCGTGCCTTTCCTGGTGCCCATGCTGCTCCAGATCGGCTTCGGCTGGGGCGCCACCGAGGCGGGTTTCGTCGCCTTCGCCACCGCCATCGGCGCCTTCGCCATGAAGCCGCTGACGCGCCCCATCCTGCGCCGCTTCGGCTTTCGCAATGTGCTGATCGGCAACGGGTTGCTGGCCGCCGCCGGCGTCGCCATCGGCGCCGGCTTCACGGAAGCCTGGCCCATCGCGCTGATGTTCGTGGCCCTTGCACTCGGCGGGCTGTTCCGCTCGCTGCAATTCACCGCGCTGAACACGCTCGCCTTCGCCGACCTGCCGCGCGAAAAGCTCAGCGCGGCCACCAGCTTCTACGGCACGGCGCAGCAACTCCCGCCGGCGCTGGGCATCGTTCTGGCCACCACCTCGCTCGAAATCAGCCGGCACATGGCGGGCCATGAGGCGCTGCTGCCGAGCGACTTCACGGCGGCCTTCCTGATCGCGGGCCTGGTCGTCGCCGCCTCCAGCCCGCTCTTCGCGCTGCTGCCCAAGGATGCGGGGGCGGAGGTCAGCGGCAAGCGGTGACGCCCGCCTGCCCTACCAGCGCGTGCATTGGCTGACGCGGATGACCGGCCCACCCGCTGCGCCCTGCTGATCCAGCACCATGGCGGTGTTGGTCGGCACGGGGGTGCTGGCGGCCGCTGTCGTCACCATCATCAGCGGCACGTTGCTGGCACCCGCCGTCAGGACCATGCGGCGCTCGGGCATGGGCGTTTGCACATTGGGCGGGAAGCCCGAGGCGGTGACGACCACAGCAATGGAATGGTTGCGCGTGTTGCCGAGCATTACCGCCCAGGCCGCCGAGCCATCGGGGGCCACCTGCACCCGGTTGAGTTGCGGCGCGATGGTGATGCTGCCGGCGCAGGGCATCCCGATCGGCCCCTGCTGCGCCGTGGCCGGCAGGGCCAGACCGAGGCCCAGGGCCGTAAGCAGCGTGATGCGGGAAAGGGACATGGCGCGAATCCTTGACAAGCGGCGGCCCGAATGCGGCATCCCGGATCAGGCCAGTCACCCCGGAACAAAAGGGCCGCGAATGCCGCCCTCAGGAAGCATGGATAGGCGAGGTGGCGCCCGCAGGGAAATCGCCCGCCCCACTTGCCTCCATCGGCAGGGCCTATTCCGCCGGCGCCACCCCGGGCGCCTCGGCGCGGCCGCGCCCGCGGCTGAAGCGGCGCGCCAGGCCGTCGAAGCCCAGATACAGCACCGGCGTCACGAAGAGCGTCAGCGCCTGGCTGACGACGAGCCCGCCGATCACGGCCAAGCCCAAGGGCTGGCGCAGTTCCGCCGCCGCGCCCCAGCCGGCGGCGATGGGCACGGCGCCCGCGGCGGCGGCCAGCGTGGTCATCAGGATGGGCCGGAAGCGCAGGATGCAGGCATGGCGCACGGCATCGAGCGGCGCCTCGCCCGCGCGCTGCCGTTGCAGCGCCACATCCACCACCATGATGGCGTTCTTCTTCACCAGCCCGATCAGCAGCAGCACGCCGATCACCGCGATGACCGAGAGATCGAGGCCAAACAGCCAGAGCGTGGCGAAGGCGCCAAGTGCGGCAGCCGGCAGGCCGGAGAGGATGGTCAGCGGGTGGATGAAGCTCTCATAGAGCACGCCCAGCACCACATACATGATCAGCACGGCGGCGAGCACGAGGGCCCCCTGCCCGGCCAGCGCCTGCTGGAACACCTGCGCCGAGCCCGAGAAGCCCGAGACGATGGTGGGCGGCAGCCCCATCTCGCGCTCCACGGCGCGGATGGCGTTGACGGCATCGCCCAGCGCCACGCCGGGCGCGGTGTTGAAGCCGACCGTCACCGCCGGCAATTGCCCCTGATGGCCCACGGTGAGCGGCCCAGACCGCCGCTCGATGCTGGCCACCGCCGAAAGCGGCACCAGCCGCCCGGTGTTGGAGCGCAGATAGAGTTTGGCGAGGCCGGTCTCGTCCCGCTGATCCTCCGGCAGGGCTTCGAGAATCACGGGATAGGCATTGGCCTGGCCGTAGATGGTGCTGATCTGGCGCGAGCCGAAGGCGGAATAGAGCGCCTGGCGCACCTGCTCGATGGAGATGCCCAGCGCCGTCGCGCGGTCCCGGTCCACATTCACCATGACCACGGGGCTGTCGAGTTGAAGGTCCGTGTTCACATCCTGCAATTGCGGCAGGCGGGCGAGGCGCGCTTCCAGCCGCGGCGCCCAGTCATACAGCTCATCCAGCCGCAGGCCCTGCATGGTGTAGATGTAGAGCGTGCGGGTCTGCCGCGCGCCGAAATTGATGTTCTGGATGGGTTGCAGGAAGACGCGCATGCTCGGCACGCCCGAGGCCTGGCGCCGCAATTCCTGGATCACGGTCGTGACATCCGGCCGCTCGCCGCGCGGCTTGAGCTCCACGAAGAGCCGCCCCTGGTTGATCGAGGCCGAGCCCCCCACCGCGCCCACCGTCGCCACCACGCTCGACACATGCGGCGAGGCGGCGAAGATCTGCGCGATGCGCTGCTGCTTCTCGGCCATGTCCAGGATGGAGGCGCCGCGCGGGCCCTCGGTGTTCACCACCAGCAGCCCGGTATCCTCGACGGGGAAGAAGCCCTTGGGCAGGTTCACCGCCATCCAGCCCGCGCCAAAGAGCGAGGCGAAGAAGAGCAGCCAGATGGCCAGGCGGAAGCGCAAGGCGAGGTCGAGCATCCAGCCATAGGCGCGCTCGATGCCGACGAAGCCGCGCTCCAGTGTGCGGTCCAGGAAGCCCGGCGCCTTGTGCTGGCCCTTCATGCGGCTCGCCATCAGCGGCGTCAGCGTCAGCGAGACGATGAGCGAGGCGATGACGGCGAGGCTCACCGTGGCGGCGAAGGCGTTGAAGACGCGCCCCACCACGCCGCCCATCAGCAGGATGGGCAGGAAGACGGCGATGAGCGAGAGCGTGATCGAGAGCACGGTGAAGCCCACCTCCTTGGCGCCGCGGATCGCCGCCGCCATCGGATGCATGCCTTCCTCGATGTGACGGACGATGGCCTCCAGCACCACGATCGCGTCATCCACGACCAGGCCGACGGCGATGGTGAGGCCCAGCAGCGTGACGTTATCAATGCCGTAGCCCAGCGCATACATGAAGCCAAAGGTGATGCAGAGGCTGATCGGCACGGCGATGCTCGGGATCAGCGTCGCCGAGAGTCGCCGCAGGAAAAGGAAGCACACCAGCACGACCAGCCCGATGGCGATCAGCAGCGATTCCTGCACATCATGCACGGCGGCGCGGATGGAGCGGCTGCGGTCCAGCATGACGCCGAGCCTTGCGCCGGGCGGCAGGGCGGATTGCAGCTGCTCCACGCTGCGCATCACCCCATCCACCACATCCACCGTATTGGCATCCGGCTGGCGCTGCACGGCGAGCACCAAGGCGCGCTGGCCATCGCGCCAGCTCGCCACGCGCTCATTCTGCACGCCATCGGCCACTTCCGCGATCTCGGAGAGGCGGATCGGCGCATTGGCGCGGCCGGCGACGACGAGCTGGCCGAATTGCTCGGCATTTTGCGGCTGCTCGGTGGCGCGCAGGGTGAGCTGCTGCCGTGTGCCGCTGAGCAGGCCCACCGGCGCATTGGAATTGGCCTGCTGGATGGATTGCTGCACCGTGTCGAAGGCGAGGCCCATCGCCGCGATGCGATCCGGGTCCAGCCGCACGCGCACGGAATAGAGCTGCTCGCCGAAGGTCACCACCTGGGCCACACCCTGCACGCGGGAGAGGGCGGGCGCGATGATGGTGCTCGCCACATCCTGCAAGCGATAGAGCGGCACGTCGCCGCCCGAGAGCGTCAGCAGCAGCACCGGCGCATCGGCCGGGTTCACCTTGCGGTAGCTGGGCGGCACCGTCATCTCGATGGGCAGGCGCCGCTGCGCGCGGGTGAGGGCGGCCTGCACATCCTGCGCCGCGCTGTCGATGTTGCGGCCCAGCTGGAATTGCAGCGTGAGGTTCAGCGTGTCCTGCCCCGAGGTGGAGCTCATGCTCTCCAGCCCCGCGATGGTGCTGAATTCGCGCTCCAGCGGCAGCGCCACCGAAGTGGCCATGGTCTCCGGACTCGCGCCGGGGAAATTGGCGAAGACGGAGATGACCGGGAAATCCACGCGCGGCACGGCGGCCACCGGCAGGCGGGTATAGGCGATGGCGCCCGCCACCACCGCCGCGATGGTCAGCAGCAGCGTCATCACCGGGCGGCGGATGCAAAGCTCGGAGATATGCATGCTCAGTTCACCGCGGAGACGCGCTGCGGGGCGGGCGTCGGCGCATTGCGCTCCACCGCGCGGGCGCCCTCGGTGACGCGCTGCGCGCCATCCACGATGATCTTCTCACCCGCCGCGATCTCGCCGCGCACCACCGCGCGGTCCCTGAGCGTGCGGACCAGCTGCACCGGGCGGCGCCGGGCCTGGCCCTCGGGCGTGAGGACGAAGACATAGCGCCCCTGCTGGCCGGTCTGCACCGCGGCGGCCGGCAGCGAGATCGCGTCCTGCTCGATGGTCGGCACCAGCGTCACGCGCACATATTGCCCGGGCCAGAGCGTGCCTTCCGGATTGTCGAAGCGGGCGCGCAGCTGGATCGTGCCGGTGGCCGTATCCACCGCGCTGTCCACGAAGACCAGGCGGCCCTCGGCGGGCGGGCCCTGCACGCCATCGCCCAGCGCCGTCACCGGCACCTCGCCCGCATTGAGCGCGGTGCGGATTTGCGGCAGCCAGCGCTCCGGCACGTTGAACTGCACCAGGATGGGGTTCATCTGCGTGATGGTCGCCATCGCCACGTTTTCGGCCTGGCGCACCACATTGCCGACGCGCAGCGGCAGCACGCCCAGCTTGCCATCGGTCTCGGCCACGATGCTGGCGAATTCGATGTTCAGCCGCGTCTGCTGGATCAGCGCCTCGGTGGCGCGGGCATTGGCGACGGCGGCGGCGGCCTCGGCCGTGGCCTGCTCGAAGCGCTGCTGCGCCGCGAAGCCCTCGCCGCGCAGCGACTGATAGCGCACCGCATCCGCCTGGAAGCGGACGATCTGCGCGCGATTGGCGGCCAGCTGCGCCTCCTGCTGCGCCAGGATCGCCTGGTTCAGCCGGGAATCCAGCGTGAAGAGCGGCTGGCCGCGTTGCACCAGCTGGCCCTCGGTCACATGCACCTCGCGGATCTGGCCATCCACGCGGGTGCGGATGGTGACCACGCTCTCCGAGACGACGGTGCCATTGGCCAGGACCTCGACCGGGGCGGCGCCCACGCGCGCGGCTTCGGTGGTCACGGGAATGGCGGGCTGGGCCAGGGCGCCCAAGGGCAGGACGGGCGGCAGCAACAGGGCCAGCGCAAGGGGAAGTTGGCGAAGAAACATCGCGGATTTGGGCTCCGGGCCACAGAGGGGCGCGCGGCGGCGCGAAGCGACAGCCGCGCGGGATGCCTCAGCCTCGCGCGGGAAGCCGTGAAAACCCAATGACATCCCGGCAAGGTTACCCTTCGTCACGGCGGGTTCCGCTGGGACGTCTTTGGGAATCGTGCATGATGCCGGCAACGAGGGAAGGAAAGCTGCAAATGCTGCGCTGGCTGGTCGTGCTTGCCCTGTTGGTCACCCTGCCGGGACTCGTGACCCCAGCGGGGGCCTTCGACCTTCCCGGCCTCTCGCGCGATTCCGGCCAGTATCGCGAGCAGTTGGAACGCCGCTTCCCCGGCGGCGGCACGCCGCAGCAGCGCCAGGGCGCCGAGCAGCGGGCCGTGGCGGCCGAGCGCGCCAACAACTGGGCCAATGCGGCGCAAGCCTGGGAAGAGCGCGCCGGCATGAGCGAGGTGACGCCCGCCCAATGGCTGGCGCTCGCCCGCGCCCAACTGCGCCGCACCCCGCCCGAGCCGGCGCGCGCCCTCTCCGCCGCCTGGCAGAACTTCATGATGGTGCCGGCCGGCCCGCCGGAAATCCCCTCGCTGCTGCTGGTGGCCGAGGCGCTCGCCCGGATGGACCGGCCCATCCAGCAGATCGCCGCGCTGGAGGCGGTGCTGCAACGCGCGCCCAATGACCCCCGCCACACCGAGGCCCTGGCCCAGGCCCGCCGCGCCGCCGGCCTCCTGGTGACGCGCGTGAACACCGAGAGTGAGGCCGAGCCGCCGCGCGCCTGCCTCAGCTTCACCCTGCCCCCGGCCCGCCGCCAGGATTGGCAGCCGCAGGACTGGATCCGCAGCGAGCCCGCCATCCCCGGCCTCACCATCACGCGCGATGGGGATTCGCTTTGCGCCGTCGGCCTGCCGCATGGCCGCACCACCCGCCTGCTGCTGCGCCAGGGCCTGCCGGGCGAGGATGGGCTGCGCCTCAACCGCGACACGGCGCTGAACATCGCCATGCCGGACCGCGCGCCGCGCATGGCCTTCGACAGCCGCGCCTTCCTGCTGGCGCGCGGCCAGCAGGCGCGCGTGCCGCTGGCGCTGATGAACATCTCGGGCGTGCAGATGCGCATCATCCGCGTCGCGGAGCGGAACCTCGTGCCCCTCACCCGTGACTGGCGCCTGGGCGAGCAGATCGATTCCTGGATGGCGCAGGAGTTGCACGAAAGCTGGGGCCGCGTGGTCTGGGAAGGCCGCGTCGAGGTGCCGCGCCACCCGACCAACAGCCTCCAGCGCCTCTCCATCCCGGTGCCGGAGCAGGTCCGCGCCGCGGGGCCCGGCCTCTACATCATGGTGGCGCGGCCGGGCGATGGCACGAACAATTCGGATGGCCTCACCACCGCGCAGCCGCTGATCGTCACCGATCTCGGCCTCACCGCCTGGCGCGGCGCGGGCGGGCTGGCGGTGCAGGCGCGGCATCTGGGCGATGCCCGGCCCGCCGCCGGCACGCGCGTGGCGCTGCTCTCCCGCAACAACGAAATCCTGGCCGAGGTGGAGACCGGCGCTGATGGGCTGGCCCGCTTCGCGCCGCCCCTGCTGCGCGGCGAGGGGCCGATGGCGCCCGTCGCGATCCATGCCAGCACCGCAGATGATCTGGTGGCGCTGGACCTGGAGGCGGCCTCCTTCGATCTCTCCGATCGCGGCGTGGCGGGCCGGGCGCATCCGGGGCCGCTCGATGCCTTCCTCTGGCTGGATCGCGGCATCTACCGCCCGGGCGAAACGGTGCAGGCCATGGTGCTGCTGCGTGACGTCACGGGCCAGCCTTCCACCCTGCCCGTGCGGCTGCGCCTGCGCCGCCCCAATGGCCAGGTGGCGGCCGAGGCGGTGCTGCGCGATGGCGCGCATTGGCCGGTGACGCTGCCCGCCGCCGCCCCCGCCGGCGCCTGGAAGATCGAGGCCTTCACCGACCCCACCGCCCCGCCCGTGGGCGAGGCCCGGCTGCGCGTGGAAGCCTTCGTGCCCGAGCGCCTGGCCGTCGAGATCGGCCCCGCCCCGGGCCCGCTCACCCCCGGCCGCCCGCTGGAGATCCCGGTCACCGCGCGCTTCCTCTATGGCGCGCCGGGCTCGGGCCTCACCGGCAATGCCCAGTATCGGCTGATCACCGAGCGCAGCCCCTTCCCTGCCTTCCAGGGATACCTGTTTGGCCTGGAGGATGAGAGCTTCGCCCCCAACATGCTCTCGGCGGAATTGCCCGAGACCGATGCGCAGGGCCGCGCGACCCTCACCCTGACGCTCGACCGCGCGCCGGACACCACGCGCCCGCTGCGTGCCGAACTCACGCTCCAGGTGGAGGAGCCGGGTGGCCGCGCCACCAGCGTGGAGCTGCCGCTCGCCGTGGCCGGCGCACCGCGGCTGATCGGCATTCGCGGCCCAGCCGCGGTGAATGCCAATGCGGAGGCGGGTTTCGATATCGTCATCGTGAACCCGGCCGGCGCGGCGCAGGCGGGCAACCTCAACCTCCGCCTGGTGCGGGAGCGGCCGGACTGGCGCATCGTCATGCGCTCCGGCCAGCCGCGCTATGAGACCATCTGGACCGATGAGCCTGTGGATACGGCCAGCCTCGCCGTCACGGCCACGGCACCGGGCCGCTTCGCGCGCAGCCTGCCCTTCGGCCGCTACCGGCTGGAGGCGCAGGAGGCGGGCGGCATGGCGCTGGCTTCGGTGCGCTTCCGCTCGGGCTGGGTCGGCTCGGAATCGGCCGAGGTGCCGGACAAGGTGGATGTGGCGGCGGACCGGCAAAGCTACGCCCCTGGCCAGCCCGTCACGCTGCGCATCACGCCGCCCTTCGCCGGCCGCGCCAGCCTGGCCATCCTGACCGACCGGCTGGTGGCGCTGCGCGAGATCGAGGTGCCGGAAGCCGGCGCCGAGATCACGCTGGAGGCCGACCCCGCCTGGGGTGCCGGCGCCTATGCCGCCGTGACGGTCTTCCGCCAGGGTCAGGCGACGGATGCGCCGGGCCGGGCGCTGGGCCTCACCTGGCTGCAGCTGGACCCCGCCGCGCGGCGGCTGGAGGTCGCGATCGGTGGCGAGGCGCGGGTGCGGCCGCAGGGGCGCGTGACCATCCCCGTCACCGTCACGGGCGGCCAGGGTGCCGTGCGCCTGACGCTGGCGGCGGTGGATGAGGGCATCCTGCGCCTGACGCGCTTCGCCACCCCCGATCCGCTGGCGCATTACGCCGGGCGGCGCACGCTGGGCACCGATCTCCGCGATGATTACGGCCGCCTGATCCGCCCCGATGACGGCACGCCCGCCACGCTGCGCCAGGGCGGCGATGAGCTGGGCGATCTCGGCGCGCTGCGCATCCCACAGCGCAATGTGGTGCTGTTCAGCGGCATCGTGACCACGGACGCCAATGGTCGCGCCGACATCCCGCTGGACATTCCCGATTTCGCCGGCGAGTTGCGGCTGATGGCCGTCGCCTGGGAGGGGGCCCGCATCGGATCCGCCGCCCGCACCCTGCTGGTGCGTGACCCGGTGCTGGCCGAGGCCCTCCTGCCGCGCTTCCTGGCGCCGGGCGATGAGGCGACCATCTCCATCCTGCTGCACAACCTCGAATTGCCGCAGGGCGAGGTGAGCGCGACCCTCAGCACCGAAGGCGCCATCGCGCTGGCCGGGCCGAACCGCCTGGCCGCGCGGCTCGCCACCGGCGCCCGCGCCCAGCCCACCGCCACGCTGCGCGCCACCGGCAGCGGAGAGGGCGTGCTGCGCCTGGCCATCGCCGGCCCGGACGGCTTCACCGCCACGCGGGAGGCGCGCATCGAGGTCCGCTCCTCGCGCGCGCTTGCCACCGCGAGCAGCCTGATCGAGATCGCCCCCGGGGCCGAGGCGCGGATCACCCCGGATGCGGCGCGCTTCATCCCCGGCACCTGGCGCGCCACGGCGCGGCTCGGCACGCCCGTGCGCTACGACGCCGAGGGCATGCTGCGCCTGCTGGACAGCTTCCCCATGGCCTGCCTGGAGCAGCTCTCCTCCCAGGCGCTGGCGCTGGCCGCCGCGAGCACCGAGGCCAGCACGCCCGAGCAGGCGGTGCGGCTGCAACGCGCCGTGGATGGCGTGCTGGCGCGGCAGCGCTTCGATGGCAGTTTCGGCCTCTGGTCCGCCCAGGGCGAGCCGGAATACTGGACCTCGGCCTATGCGGTGGAGGCGCTGCTGCGCGCCAAGGCGGCCGGCGCCGCCGTGCCCGATGCGGCGCTGGAGGCGGCACTCACCAACCTCGCCGAGCGGCTGGAAGAAACCAATCCGGGCGAGCCCAGCGAATATGCGGCCCAGGTGGCGCGGCTGAACGCGCTCTCCCTGGCGGGGCGGCACCGGCTGGGGGCGGCGCGGCGGCTGATGGAAAGCCTGGACCGCCTGCCCACGCCGCTGGCCCGGGCGCAGCTCGGCGTCGCCTTCGCCCGGGCGGGAGATGCCGAGCGCGCGGCCCGCGCCTTCAACACCGCGCTGGCGGCCCCCGCACGGCGCGACTGGGTCTATGATTATGGCAGCGCCGCGCGCGATGCCCTGGCCGTGCTGGTGCTGCTGAAGGAGGGCCAGGCGCCGGCCGCGATGCAGGCCACGGCGCTGACCCGCCTGCCCGGGCCGGAGCTGACGCCCGCCCTGGCCTCCACCCAGGAGCAGGCCTGGGCGGTGCTGGCCGCCGTGGCGCTGGGCCGCGACGGCCGCCCGGTGCGCGCCAGCCTGGACGGCGCGGCGATCCCCGGCCGGACGGTGAACGTCACCACCGGCGGGGTGCTGCGCAACCGGGGTGATGCGCCCCTTCCCGTCAGCCTCACCGTCACCGGCCTCCCCGCCGAGGCGCTGCCGGCGGGGCGCAACGCCATGCAGATCCGCCGGCGCTTCCTGGCGCTGGACGGCATGGCGCTGAACCTCGACCAGCTGCGCTCCGGCACCTCGTTCATCCTGGTGCTGGAGGCGCGGGCGGAATCCAGCCAGAACCACCTGGCGATGCTCAGCCAGGGCCTGCCGGCCGGCTGGGAGGTCGAGGCGCGGCTCGGCCCGGGCGCGGTCCCGGGCCTGCCGGGCCTGGGCGAATTGCCCGAGGCCGATGCGCAGCCGGCGCTGGATGACCGGGTGGCGGCGGCCTTCACCTTCTCGGCCGAGCTGCGGGAATTCCGCCTGGCGCTGCGGCTGCGGGCGGTGACGCCGGGGCGCTTCGAATTGCCAGGGGCGGAGGTCTCGGACATGTATCGCCCGGCCTTCTTTGCGCGCCAGGCGGCGGGGCGGGTGACGGTGCTGCCGTAAGAAACAGGGCCTCCGGCGGCTGGGGCCACGGGCCCCGTTGGGGTGGACGGCCCCACGGCATCTGAAGTGCCATGGTTTGTGCTGTTGCGGGACAAACCAGAGGAGCCGTCTGCCATGGAGATTAAGCGTATTGCGGTAGACACGTCGAAGTCTGTTTTCACGATCCACGCGGTGGATGTGATGGAGCGTGCGGTGGTTCGGCGCGATCTGGGTCGCGCGGCGTTCGAGGCCTATATCGCGCGGCAGCCGCCGACGCTGTTTGTGCTGGAAGCCTGTGGCGGCTCGCACCATTGGGCGCGTCGTCTGCAGGCGTTGGGGCATCAGGTGCGGCTGATCGCGCCGCAATACGTCAAGCCCTTCGTCAAGCGCGGCAAGACGGACCGGGCTGATGCGGCGGCGATCAGCGACGCGTCGTCGCGGCCTGACATGCGCTACGTGGCGGTGAAGACGGCCGAGCAGCAGGCGGCGGTGATGGTGATCAGCACGCGGGAATTGCTGGTGCGGCAGCGGACGCAGCTGGTGAATGCGGTGCGCGGCCACGCCACGGAGTTTGGTGTTGTGGTGGCCAAGGGGATCAGCCGGGTGGAGGGGCTGCTGGCCAAGCTGGCGGCGGCCCCCGATGAGGGCGAGGGCGCGGTGCCTGCGCAGGCGCGGCAGATGTTCCAGGTGCTGGGCGAGCAGATCCGTGTGCTGGATGAGCAGATTGCGGCGCTGGAGGCGCGGATGTTGGAGATGCACAAGGCCAGCCCGGTCAGCCGGCGTCTGGCCAAGGTGCCGGGCATCGGGCCGATCGTGGCGATCACGCTGACGGTGATCGTGGATGCGACGCAGTTTGAGAGCGGCCGGCATATGGCGGCCTGGTTGGGCTTGACGCCGCGGGAGCATTCCAGCGGCGGCAAGCAGCGGATGGGCGGGATCAGCCGGGCGGGGAATGAAAGGGTGCGGCAATTGCTGGTGGTGGGGGCGATGGCGGTGATCCGCCACGCGAAGCCTGGCAGCAAGAGTGCCTCGGCCTGGTTGCTGAAATTGCTGGAGCGCAAGCTCGCGGCCTGTGCGCTGGCCAACAAGATGGCCCGGATCGCCTGGGCCATGATGACGCGCGGGGAGGCCTACCGGCACCCGGGCCCGGCGCTGGCCGCGGCCCAGCCGGCGGTCTGACCCGAGCGTCGATGCCCGGGGTGCGGGAGAGCTGAGGCAGGAGATGGTGATCGGTCGAACCGACGCTGGAGAGAAGCCGTGGGGTCTGGAGGCCGTCCGAGGCCGTTGCCCCGTTTGGAACTCCAGCGCGGAACCCATCTGGGCCAGCGGTCAAAGCGCCGCATCAAAAGGCCGGACACACGACCGCAAGCGCACCGAACACCAAATTTCCCGCCAAAACACTCTTGAACCCCAGGGGCCGTCCACACACAGACCCCTTTCGTCAGAACTGAGCTTCCAGGATAGGCGGTGCGCCAAAGGATTGGGGTCTGGGGCCTCTCGGCCCCAGCCGCCGGAGGCCCTGTTTTTTCTCACAGCAAGCCGCGCGGCCTACCGCAACCCCAATTCCCGCGGATTGAACCGGAACACCGTATTCCGCAGCGCATCCAGCCGCTCACGCGGCAAGGGCAGCGGGTTGCAGCGCGGATCGAGCAGCGCGCGCCGCGCCGCCTCGAAGACCATGCGCGCGCGGGGGTCGGTCGGGATGGCACCGTTCGGCCGCACCACGCGCACCGTGCCGCCGGCATCCACCTCGATGCGCAGTTCCACGATGATGCTCTGGATGTTGGGCGCGCCCGCATCCACCACCCAGCATTCGCCGATCTTGTCCGCCAGGCCCGCGCGCTCGGCCGCGGTCAGGTTGGCCGCGCCCTGGGGCGCGCCGCCGCCCTGCTGGGGCGCGCCGGGGGCCGGGTTGGCGCGGGCGGTGGGCGGCTGCTGCTGCTGTTGCTGCTGGCGCAGCCGCTCCAGCGTGTTCAGCACGGATTGGCTGCGCTCTTCTGGCCGTTGCACGGGCGGCGTCTGGCCGGTGCCGGGGGTGCGCGCGGGCTCGGGCGGCGGCGGCGTGGGCGGCGGCGGCAGCGGCAAGGGCGGCGCCTGGCGCGGCGGGGTGGGCGGCGGCGGGGGCAGCGGCGGGCTTGGCGCCTGCGCCTGCTGTTGCGGCCGCGGCGGC
>JAIYDS010000007.1 GCA_027487385.1 Acetobacteraceae bacterium
CTGCGCCAAGGAATATCCGCCACCATCGGGCATGACCAAGTTCCCTGAATGTTCTCACGGGAAGGTGCGAAAATGGAACCATCCTGTCAAGAACAAAAAGCGAAAATCTCGGTCGTCATCCCGACCCTGAACGCGGCGCATCTCCTGCCGCCACTGCTCGCCCAGCTCCAGGGGATGGGCGAGGTGATCCTGGCCGATGGCGGCAGCGCTGAGCCCCCCAAGGGCGGCCGGGTGATCCAGGCGCCGCGCGGCCGGGGCGCGCAGCTCGCCGCCGGCGCCGCCGCCGCGCGCGGCGAGTGGCTGCTCTTCCTGCATGCCGACACGATCCTGGCCGCCGGTTGGGCGGAGGCGCTCTGCGCGGCCATGGCACAGCCCGGCCGCGCGCATTACTTCCGCTTCGCCCTGGACGATCCCTCGCCCCAGGCCCGCCGGCTGGAAGGCGCGGTCGCCTGGCGCTGCCGCTGGCTGGCCCTGCCCTATGGCGACCAGGGCCTCTTCCTCTCCCGCGCCCTGTATGACGCCGTGGGCGGCTTTCGCCCCCTGCCCCTGATGGAGGATGTGGACCTCGTCCGCCGCCTCGGCCGCGCGCGCCTCGCCCCGCTGCCGGCCCGCGCCATCACCTCGGCCGAGCGCTGGCGGCGCGATGGCTGGTGGCGGCGCTCGGCGCGCAACCTCACCACGCTCAGCCTCTATTTCTGCGGGGTCTCGCCCGAGCGTCTCGCGCGTTTCTACGCGCGGCGTTGACCCCTCAGGCGCGGCCGGCCGTGCCCGAGAGCAGCAGCGGGTCCACCTTCAGCTTGGCGAGCGCGCGGCGCCAGCGCGTCTCATCCGTGCCGCCGAAGATCAGATCCTCATCCGGGGCGACATGCAGCCAGTCGTTGCGCGCGATCTCGCGCTCCAGCTGGCCGGCGCCCCAGCCCGCATAGCCCAGCGCCAGCAGCCCCTGGCGCGGCCCGCCGCCGCTGGCGATGGCCTTCAGCACATCCAGGCTCGCCGTCAGGGTCACGTCGCGCGTGACCGGCATCGAGCCCTCGGCCTGCCATTCCGCGCTGTGCAGCACGAAGCCGCGGCCTTCCTCGACCGGGCCGCCATTGACCATGCGGATGCTCCGCACCGGCGGCAGCGGCTCCACGCTGATCTGCTTCAGCAGCGCTTCGAAGCTCAGCTTCGGGATGGGCTGGTTCAGGATCAGGCCCATCGCGCCGGCCGGGGAATGCGCGCAGAGACAGACGAGGCTGCCGGCGAAATTCGGGTCCTGCATATGGGGCATGGCAATGAGGAGCTGCCCGGCCAATTCGCTGGGCGGCTTTGGGTCACGCGGGGGCATGCGTGTTATGTGGGGCAAGCCCTGCCCCGCCGCAAGCGTGACAGTCTGGAAGGAAACGCCTAAACCACAGGCTCCATTCCCCTTTCGGAGGCACTTCCCCATGACGATCAAGGTCGGCGACAAGATCCCCTCGGCCAAGCTCATGCAGGCCACGGCCGATGGCCCGCAGGAGGTCTCCACCGAGGAGTTCTTCGGCGGCAAGACCGTCGTTCTCTTCGGCGTGCCCGGGGCCTTCACGCCGACCTGCTCGGCCAAGCACCTGCCCGGCTTCGTCAACCACGCGGCGGACTTCACCGCCAAGGGCGTGGACACCATCGCCTGCATGGCGGTGAACGATGTCTTCGTCATGGGCGCCTGGGGCAAGGACCAGGGCGCGATGGGCAAGGTCGCCATGCTGGCCGATGGCTCGGCCGCCTTCACCCAGGCGATGGGCCTGGAATTCGACCTGACCGCCCGTGGCCTCGGCATGCGCTGCCAGCGCTTCGCCCTGATCGCGAAGAATGGCGTGGTGACGCATGTCGCCGTGGAAGAGCCCGGCGCCTTCGAAGTGAGCAAGGCCGAGGCCGTCCTGGCCGCGCTCTGAGCGCAACCCGGCGGGGCATGGCTGCGCTAGCCTGGCGAGACCCGCCAGGAGAGCGCCCATGCCCAGCCTTCATATCTCGCCCGAGGAACAAGCCCGGCTGGTCGCGCTGCGCGCCGCGCGCCCGGCCCTCACCTCCACCCGGCCACCGCTCGGTACCGGGCAGCGCGTCGCGGATTGGGTGGCGCGGACCGTGGGGTCCTGGCGCTTCATCCTCATCCAATCCGCGCTGCTTGCCCTCTGGATCGCGCTGAACGCCACCGCCTATCTGGCGCGCTGGGATCCTTATCCCTTCATCCTGCTCAACCTCGTCCTCTCCTTCCAGGCGGCCTATACCGCGCCCATCATCATGATGAGCCAGAACCGCCTCTCGGAGGTGGACCGGCGGCACGCCGAATCCGACTACCGGATCAATGTGAAGGCCGAGCTGGAGATCGAGGCGCTGCACGCCAAGATGGACGCCCTGCGCGAGCAGGAGATCGCCAAGCTGCTTCAGATCATCGAGAAGATGGCTGGAAATACAAAGCCGTGAGTCCCAGGGCTCTGCCCTGGACCCGCCGGGGCCGCCAAAGGGGGAGGAAACTCCCCCGGACCCCAGCCGTTAGCGGCCCGCGGACTGGCTGCGGAGTTCGCGGGCGCGGGCCAGGACGCGGTCTTCCATTTCGGAATTCGTGGCGGTCGAGGCCGGGGCGTCCACCCACTGGTTGCCGCGCTGGATCTGGCGGAAGACCTGCACGCGCACGCCATCCGAGCGCAATTGCCGGCCGATCACATAGGCGGTGGCCTTGAAGCGCTCACCCTCGGCCTGGGGCGGCGAATACCAATCGGTGATGATCACGCCGCCAAACGGGTCGGCGCTCGCCAGCGGCATGAAGGAGAGGGTGTCCAGCGTGGCGCGCCACAGGAAGGCGTTCACCGTCATGCCTGAGCCACCGGCCGCGGCCTCCTGCGCCTGGCGGGAGCGGTCCACGCCAAAGACGACAATGCCGGCATTGGTGGCGGCGCCGGTCTGGCGCAGGGCCAGTTCGCGGGCGTTGTCGGTGCCATATTCCTCGTTGGAGACGAAGCGGCCGCTGGAGCAGGCCGCCATCAGGGGCAGGGCCAGGCCGAGCAGGAGAATCGGGCGAACGGGGTGGGTCATGGCGAGGACGCTTAATGGAGCGCCCGGCAAAAGAAAAGGGGCGACGGGATATCCCGTCGCCCCCTCCGATCACATTCTGTGACGCGGTTCGTCTGGCTCAGAAGGCCAGGCGGACGCCCGTCATGAACACGTTGCTGAAGGCGCGGCTCTGGATGCCGGGGCGGATGGCATCCAGGTCACGGCCCTGCTCACGCACGGAGTAGTAGACGTACTCGGCGATGATATCCATGCCGGGCGCCAGGCGGTAGTTCATGCCCGCGCCCATACCCCAACGGCGCATCATGGCGGCGTTGGTGGACCCGCCGGCCGTCACGGTCGTGCGCGTCACGTTGAAGCGGCTGCCGACATCCGCGAAGCTGTCGCGGTTGCCGCCTTCAAAGAGGCCCGTCACGAAGTTCGCACCGACCGTGATCGGACCGGCCACATACTGGCCGCCAATCACGACCTGCTCGGCAGCGCGGTCCCCACGCAGGGTGTTGCCCCAGAAGAAGTTGTAGTCGCCGTAGCTGTAGTTGGCACCCAGGGTGAAGCCGGCAAAGGATGCCTGCACGCCAGCCTGCCAGATGTTCAGGTTGTTGAACACGGTCTGCTGCGCGCCGCTGTTCGTCAGGTCACGTGCGGCGCCAGCGCCGATGTAACCGACGGTCGCCGCCACGCCCACGCCGGAGACGTTACCGCGCCAGCGAGCCGCCAGCTGGTACTCGTTGCGGCGAACGGCGAAGTCGCCGCCAGCGGCCGGAATGCCCACGCCGCGCGCGCCGGAGAAGGCGTAGACGCGATCGCAGTAGCCGGAGACGCCCTCGTTGGGGCAGCCCGACTGCGCGCCGGAGTTGTAGTTCGGGGCGAAGGACGCACCGAAGTCAAAGCCAGCAAACTGCGGAGACATGTAGAGGATCTTGGAAGAGTCGCCGAGGCCGCCCGGGGCGGTCGTCGTGCGGCCGCCGGACTGGCGCATCACGAAGGCTTCCCAGCTGCCATGCACACCGCCGGTGCCGAAGCCCTGCACCCAGCCGGAGTTCATCAGGCCGCCCATGACGCCGTCTTCGTCACCCATGCGCACCTGGCCGAAGCGCGGGTGGGCGATGAAGGCGTACATTTCGTCAACCTGAACCGCCGTCTTGCCGAGCGAGGAGCGGCTGCCGACGAGCTGGCGGCCTTCGAGGCCGTTGGAGTTCAGCGAGATCACGCCGCCATAGGTCATGCCATTGGCGAGCTTGCCGTTCACGATCACGTCAATGCCGGCGTTGCTGGCGATGTCGTGCTTGCCGGCGCGCGCGATGTTGGTCGTGCTGGCGGGAATGGTCGCCGTGCTGCCGCCAACGCCGGTCGGAAGGCCCGTGCCGTTCGGCGCGCCCGGGGCAACCACGGACTGCTGGCTGGTCTGGTTGGTGTAGCCATACAGGGACTGAATGAAACCACCGATCCGAACGGTCGGCGCTTCCTGAGCGGAGGCCTGGGGTGCCATCACGGCAGCGCCCATGACCGCCGAGACGACTGCCGTCGTGCCCAGCAAAATCTTGCGCATGTTATACTCTCCTCACATGCCGGCCGCGGCCGGCTGGTTCCCCTGACCCTCCCCTCCCATCGCTGGAAGAGGCCGTAACCCTCCGGGCTGCAAAGGAACCGGGCCAAGCCGAAAATACCTTCGCAACCCAATGATCACTGGGTCCGGGTCAGACTATGCGTCGGCGGATTGCGCGGCGGCAACCGGCTTCCGCGCGCTGGCGCGACTTCCCTGAGACACTGTGGCTCTCAGGACACATCCCCCCAGGCGCCAATGCCCGCCCAGCCCGCCGCCACGCCGCGCGGCAGCCGCCGGAGCGCGCGCGCCGACATCCCCCCCAGCGCGACCGCCGGCCGGCCCGTGCCCCGCGCCAGGGCCGCCCAACGCATCGGGCCCAGGGCCGGCGCACCCGGGTGGCTTTCGGTCGGAAAGGCCGGCGAGACGAGCGCCACATCGGCGCCCAGGCGCCGCGCACGCGCCACCCCTGCCCGGCCGTGCACCGCCGCGGAAAGCCAGGCCGCGCGCCGGTTGGCGAGAAAAGGCAGCAAGCCGCGCGTGGGCGCCCGGTCCGGCACATGCAGCCCCGCGCCGATTCGCAGCGCCAGCCGCCCATCGCCCGAAACCAGCAGGACCAGCCCCCGCATCCGGCAGATCCGCGCCACCCGAGCCGCCAGCTCCGGCGGCGCGCCCCGCAGCAGTACCGCCGCCCCGCGCGGCAGCCCCCCCAGCAAGGGCGTGGGGTCGGGCAGGCGCGCCGGGTCGCTCAGCAGCCAGACCGGGGGCAGGATGGCGCTGCCGCCGCGTCTCCCTATTCTATGGCGCATGCTCGATGACATCGCCGCCAACCTGACCCGAATCCGCGCCCGAATCGAGGCCGCCACCCTGGCAGCGGGCCGCGCCCCCGGCGCGGCGCAACTCGTCGCCGTCTCCAAGACCAATCCGGCGGAGGCTGTGCAGGCCGCTCTCGCCGCGGGGCAGCGCCTCTTCGGCGAGAATCGCGTGCAGGAGGCGGCCGGCAAATTCCCGGCCCTGCGCGCCGCCCACCCGGATCTGCGCCTGCACATCATCGGCCCGCTGCAGACCAACAAGGCGCGCGACGCCGTGCGCCTGGCCGATGTCATCGAAACCCTGGACCGCCCCAAGCTCGCCACCGCCCTCGCCGAAGCCATGGCCAAGGAAGGCCGCCGGCCGGACCTGCTGATCCAGGTGAACACCGGCGCCGAGCCCCAGAAGGCCGGCATCCTCCCTGCCGAAGCCCCGGAGTTCATCCAGGCCTGCCGCACCACCTGGAACCTGCCCATCCTCGGCCTGATGTGCATCCCCCCCGCCGAGGAAGATCCCGGCCCGCACTTCACCCTCCTCGCCCAACTCGCCCAGGCGCATGGCCTCACCACCCTCTCGATGGGCATGAGCGGCGATTTCGAAACCGCCATCCGGCACGGCGCGACCCATGTCCGCGTCGGCTCCGCCATCTTCGGGGTGCGCGCGGCCGGGTGAGGGCGGTGTCCTGGGAAGGACGCTGTCCTCCCCAGACACCTCCTGCCAAAGGCCGAGAGGCCCTTGGAACCCAGGGATGGGCCATGTGAGGGAGGGGGCATGGCGCGCCCGGGATCAAGCTCGCACCTTCGATGCCCCCTCCCTCACATGGCCCTGCTCTCGACGGGTCCAGGGGCGTCACGCCCCTGGCGGTGAGGGTCTGGGAGAGGCAGCGCCTCTCCCAGGATGCGACCTCACCCCACCGCGCGCGCCGCCGCGGTGGCGGCGGCGAGTTGGCTGGGGTTGGCCAGTTGCGACCAGCGTTGGTACGCGGCGGTCACATCGGCGGTGGCGATGGGTTGGCGGGCGAGGATGAGGGGGTCGGCCTCACCGGCCCAGGCGGCGCGGATCCGGTCGAGCGGCTGGGTCATCTCGATGGCGGACATGACGCCGGCCAGCACCATCCCGAGCGGCCCGCCGGTGATGCCCGCGCCGAGCACGCGCAGGCTGGGATGGATGTCCGTGCCGCTCACCGCCCGGTAGATCATGCCCACCCCGGGCAGATGGTGCAGCGGGTTCAACCCGTTCAGCACATCATCGAAGGTCATCTCGCCCGGGATGGGGATGGCCTCATCCGGGCCGAGTTCGGGGCCGCCATCGGCGGGGCGGGGCACCTCCAGGCTGCCGGGCGGGCGGAAGGCGAGGCGGATGGGGTCCAGCATGGCGGGCTCCGGGGGCGGGTCTGATGGGCATGGGGGCAAGGCCCGTGCCAAAGGGGTTAGCTCGCTGCTGGCTTGCAAGCCCCATCAAACCGGACCACATAGGTCCTGTAGAGAAATCCTCGCCAGGAACCCGTCATGTTCATTGAAACCGAGAGCACGCCGAACCCCGCCACGCTGAAATTCCTGCCCGGCCGGGACGTGATGGGCCAGGACGGCACGGCCGATTTCGTGGTGGGCGACGATGCCTCCCGCTCGCCCCTCGCGACGCGGCTGCTGGCGCTTGAGGGCGTGGCGCGCGTGTTCTTCGGTGCCGATTTCATCACGGTGACGAAGTTCGACACCACGGAATGGCAGTCGCTGCGCCCGCAGGTGCTGGGCGCGGTGATGGAGCATTTCCTCGCCAAATTGCCGGTGATCGAGGGCGCGGGCGAGGATGCGGCCGAGGATTTCGACCCCGCCGATGCCGAGGCCGTGGCCCAGATCAAGGAGTTGCTCGACCAGCGGGTGCGCCCGGCCGTGGCCGGCGATGGCGGTGACATCGTGTTCCGCGGTTTCCGCGACGGCATCGTCAAGCTGAAGATGCAGGGTGCCTGCTCCGGCTGCCCCTCCTCGCGCGCCACGCTGAAGCACGGCGTCGAGAACATGTTGCGCCACTACGTGCCCGAGGTGATGGGCGTCGAGCAGGTCGAGGCGTAAATGGCCGAGATGCTGAGCGCCGCCGCGCTGGACCAGCTGTTCCGCGAGGCGCGGACGCAGAACAAGTGGCAGGACAAGCCGGTGGCGGAGGAGACGATCCGCGCCCTCTATGACCTGCTGAAATGGGGCCCGACCAGCGCGAATGCCTCGCCCGCGCGCTTCGTCTTCATCACCTCGGCCGAGTCCAAGGCCAAGCTGAAGGAGGCGCTCTCACCCGGCAATGTCGAGAAGACGATGACGGCGCCGGTCACGGTGATCGTGGCGCAGGATCCGAAATTCTACGATCAGCTGCCCAAGCTGTTTCCCCACGCCGATGCGCGGAGCTGGTTCGCGGGAAATTGGTCGCTGGCGGACACGACCGCGATGCGCAACGGCACCCTCCAGGGCGCCTATCTGATGATCGCGGCCCGCGCGCTGGGGCTGGATGTCGGCGCCATGAGCGGCTTCGACAACATGAAGGTGGATGACCTGTTCTTCGCGGATACGGGGTGGAAGTCCAACTTCCTGGTCAATCTCGGCCATGGCGACCCGGCCGGCGTCTTCGCGCGCAGCCCGCGCCTCGAATTCGACGAGGCCTGCCGGATTCTCTGACGATGCGGGCGCGGCGCCTCAGCGCCGCGCTTCGCCCGCCCAGCCCTGCACCAGGCCGGGGGTGGCCTGCCCTTCCCGCGCGCGCAATTCAGCCGCGACCCTCGCCTCCCGGCGGAGCAGCCACATGCGCTTGCGCTCGGCGCTGCGGCGGCGATGGTCCTGCCAGACGAAGACCAGCGGGACGCAGGCGAGGACCAGCATGAAAAGGCCCAGCAGGTGCGGCGAGACGTGGGCAAGCGTGCCGACCATCATTCCCAAACTCCTTGGTTCCCCGGGCAGCGGACCAGAAGGGACCGGCCCGGGGGCGGTTGCGATCGAAGGCCGAGGCAACCCTTGGTTGAGATGGTGTAGTCCCCGGTTCCTGAACCTTGCCTGAGTCCGTGATTCAGCCCTGGTTCAGCCACAAGCCCCCAAGCCACGCGTCATGCTGCGTTACCTTCCGTTGCTTCTCCTGCTCCACCTCCCGGCCCAGGCCTCGCCCACCCTGGCGCAGGAGCGGCGGGACCATGAACGCGCCCGCGCGGCGTTGGAGGCCGGACAGATCCGCCCGCTTACCGACCTGCTCTCCGAGGTGGAGCGCCGGTTTCGCGGCCGGGTGATCGAGGCCGATCTGGAGCGGGACGACACGCAATGGCTTTATGAGCTGAAGATCCTGCCGCCCAATGGCCGGATTTTCATCATCGAGCTGGATGCCGCCACTGGCGCCCTGGTCCGCTCCCGCGGCATGGTGCAGGAGCGCGTGCCGGGCGAGGCGCTGCCCCGCTCGCCCATGCGCCCGTGATGCGGGCCGCTGGACGTCTGGCGGCCGGCCGCGCATCCTGACCCCATGCGCCTTTTGATTGTCGAAGACAGCCCCGAATTGCACCAGCAGCTCCGCAGCGGCCTGACCATGGCCGGCTTCGCGGTGGATGGCGCCCTGGATGGCGAGGAAGCGCTGCATCTGGGCGAGACCGAGCCCTATGACGCCGTGGTGCTGGATCTCGGACTGCCGCGGGTGGATGGGCTCACCGTGCTGCGCCGCTGGCGCGCGGCCGAGCGGGCCATGCCCGTCCTGATCCTCACCGCCCGCGACTCCTGGGCCGAGAAGGTGGAGGGGCTGAATGCCGGCGCCGATGACTACCTCGCCAAGCCCTTCGCCATGGCCGAGCTGGTGGCGCGGCTGAACGCCCTGATCCGCCGCTCCAACGGCGTTGCCAAGACGGAGCTGGTCTTCGGCGAGATCCGCCTCGACACCACGGCCCGCGCCGTCTCCCGCGCGGGCCAGGCGGTGCGGCTCACGGCGCTCGAATACGGCATGCTGGCCTACCTCGCCCTGCATGCCGGCCGGCCGATCTCCAAGACCGAGCTGACCGAACACCTCTATGCCCAGGATTTCGACCGCGACTCCAACACGCTGGAGGTCATCGTCGCCAGATTGCGGCGCAAGCTGGGCGATCAGCTGATCGAGACGGTCCGCGGTCAGGGCTATCGGCTGGTGCCTGGGTGAAGTCGCTCACCCGCCGGCTGACGCTGCTCACCACGCTGTGGGTCGCGATCGGTCTGGGCCTGATGGGCTGGTTCGTGGTGCGCACCGATGAGCGGCAGATCCAGGCGGCGGCCGATGCACGACTCGCCAGCCTGTTGGACGCCGTGGTGGCGGTCACCGCCTTCGACCCGGCGGTGGGGCCGCTCCTGACCCGCCCGCTGGCGGATCCGGAATTCGATCGCCCCCTCTCCGGCCATTACTGGCAGCTCACCGGCCCCGGGGGCAGCGAGGCCACCTCCCGTTCCCTGTGGGATTCGCGGCTCATCCCGCCCCTGCGGGAGCCCGAGGGCATCCGCGCCCGAAACATGGAAGGGCCGCGCGGCGAGCGGCTGCGCGTGCTGGAGCGCGATGTGCAGATCGAGGGCCGGTTCGGGCGCGCCCCCATCACCGTGCAGGTGGCGGTGGCACGCGAGGGCACGGATGAGGAGATCGCCTCGCTCCGGCAGAATGTGATCCTGGCCTTCGCCCTGCTGGGGACGGGGCTCGTCGCCGTGGTGGCGCTGCTGGTCATCTGGGGGCTCCGCCCGCTGCGCCGCACCCAGGAGGAGCTGGTGGAGGTGCGCGAGGGACGGCGCCAGCACATGGACGTCGTGGCGCCCACCGAAATCGCGCCACTCGTGGCGGAGATCGAGGCGCTGATCGAACAGAACCGCGCCACGGTGGAGCGCGCCCGGCACCATGTCGGCAATCTGGCGCATGCGCTGAAGACCCCCATCGCCGTGCTGCGCAACGCGCTGGAGGCCGGGGATACGCCGGGCGCGCGAGCCCAGACGGCAACGCTGGAGCGCCTGGTGCAGCATCACCTGCGGCGCGCCCGTGCTGGCGCGCTTGCCGGCACGGCGGGGGCGGAAAGCATGCCGCTCGCCGTGGCCGAAGCGCTGGCGACCGCGCTGCGCCGGCTGACCGCCGCGCGGGGCATCGAGATCCGGGTGACGGGCGAGGCGGAGGCGCGCATCCGCGCCGACAGCCAGGACCTGACCGAGATGCTCGGCAACCTGATGGAGAATGCCTGCAAATACGGGATCGGCCGGGTGGCGGTGCGGGTGCGCGCGGCCCCGCCCCGGCGCGTGGTGATCGAGGTGGAGGATGACGGGCCGGGCCTGCCCATGGGCGAGGATGGCGCGGCCTTGCTGCGCGGCGTGCGGCTGGACGAAGCCAAGCCCGGCTCCGGCCTGGGCCTCGCCATCGTCTCCGACCTCGCGGCGCTCTATGACGGCCATCTCACGCTGGAGCGGGGCGTGGTGCTGGGCGGGCTGGTGGCGCGGCTGGACCTGCCGGGGCGCCTGGCCGGCGAGACCTATCAGGGGCCGGATTGAGCCGGCGGCATGCCGCCCAGCCGGTAGCCGCCCTCATCGGTGACGAGCAGGCGCGCCTCCTGGGGGTCCGCCTCGATCTTGCGGCGGAGGCGATAGACATGGGTCTCCAGCGTGTGGGTGGTCACGGCGCTGGAATAGCCCCAGACCTCGCCCAGCAATTCGGCGCGTGGCACGGCCCGGCCGCCGGCACGGTGCAGGTAGAGCAGGATCGCCGCCTCCTTCTCGGTCAGGCGGATGCGGGCGCCGTCGCTGCCCTCCAGCAGCTTGGCCGCCGGGTGGAAGGCATAGCCCGGCAGGGCGATGGCCGCCTCGGGCGAGGCCTCGAAGACCGCGAGCAGGGCGTGCAGCCTGGAGAGGAGTTCCGGCACCCGGACCGGCTTGGCGATGCGTTCTGTGATGCCCGCGGGCGGGGCGCCCTCACCGCCGAGCAGGAGGACCGGGCGGCCGCCCCCGGCATCGCGCAGGGGCACGGCCCAATGCGCCGGGCCCGGCGGGGCCGCGGCGTCGAGCAGGGTGGCGTCAATCCGGCCCGCCGCCTCGGCCAACCGGGCGAGGCCAAGCGCGGGCGCCATCGCCTCGGCCTCGAAGCGTCGGCCCGCCGCGGATTCCTGGGCGAGCCGGGGCGGCAGCAGCGCGGCCAGCGCAGCATCCTCGGTCAGCAGCAGGATATGGCGGTGGCCAGACATGCGGGGGCCATCACTTGAACGGTTCCTGAACAGGTTAGCACCGCTGGCGCGGCCGTGGAAATCCGGCGTGCAACCTCGGCAGGACCGGCCGGTTAAGAAAGTTTCGTGGCGCCCCCCTGCCAGCGAGCATCCAATCGCCACATTCAGGCGTAGAGTGAGAGCGTTCAGGATAACCGTTGATGCGAAATTCCGCCTTTCTTCCCTCCGGCCATCCGGCCCCGAGGCCTCCTTCGGCTGAGACGCTCGCCCTGCGCTCCGTGCATCGCGCGGTCTCGGATCTGCGTCGCGGCACGCCGGTGATCATTGCGGGCGAGGGCGCCTGCCTGCTGGTGGCGGCCGCGGAAACCGTGGGCGCCCAGGGCCTGGCGGAGCTGGTGGCGCTGGCCAGCGCCGCGCCCGTCCTGCTGCTCTCGCCGGTGCGGGCCGCCGCCATCCTCCAGCGGCCCGTGCCGCTGAACGCGCCGGACGAGGGCGCCGTGGCCCTGCGCCTTCCCCCCGGCCTGACCGCGCCCGAGCGGCTGCGCGCCTTCGCCGACCCCACGGCCGAACTCCTGCTCGGCCCCGAGGGCCAAGCGATGGAGCGCGCCCCCCTCCCCTTGCTGGCCGCCGCTGGGCTCTCGCTCGCCAAGCTCGGGCGGCTGCTGCCGGCGCTGGTCGCCGCGCCCATGCCGCAGGCCGCGCCAGGTGAAGGCCTGCTGCGCGTCGACTCGGCCGATCTCCTGGCCTATCCTGCTTCCGCCGCCACCTCGCTGCGCCGGGTGGGCGAGGCGCGCGTGCCGCTGGAGGATGCGCCGGACACGCGCATCATCGCCTTCCGCGCCGCCGATGGCGGCATCGAGCATCTGGCGATGCTGGTGGGCAACCCGGAAGCAGTGCTGGCCGCCGGCGGCGCACCGCTCGCGCGCCTGCACTCGGAATGCTTCACGGGAGACCTGCTTGGCTCGCTGCGCTGCGATTGCGGGCCGCAGCTCAAGGGCGCTCTGCGCCGCATGGCCGAGGACGGGGCCGGCGTGCTGCTCTACCTGGCGCAGGAGGGACGCGGCATTGGCCTCGTCAACAAGCTGCGCGCCTATACGCTGCAGGACCAGGGGCTCGACACGCTCGATGCGAACCGCGCGCTCGGCTATGGCGCCGATGAGCGCAACTTCCTGGTGGCCGCGACCATGCTGCGCCTGCTGGAGGTGCCGCGCGTGCGGCTGCTGACGAACAACCCGGACAAGCTCGCGGGGCTGGCGGCTTGCGGCGTCGAGGTCGTGACGCGGGAGCAGCACGCCTATGCCGGCAATGGCGTGAATGACCGATATCTCGCCACCAAGGCCGAGCGTTTCGGACATATGCTGGAGGAGTAGGGGCCGCCTGCAAGAGGCGGCGCGGCTATACCCCCTGGGCGTTGCGCCGCCGGCCCTCCTGCCGCAGCAGGAATTCCCGCCCGACCTTCACCCGCGGCGTGCCGTCGTATTCGACGATATCCGCGGTGGCGTAGGTCTCGCTCCAGATGTCGGGGATGAAGCTGCCCGTGCCAACCACATCCACTGGCGCATGCGCCTCGTTCATCACGCGGCACTTGCCCACGCTGAAGCCCGAGCTTGCGACGATGCGCACCTTGGGAAAGCCGGCCGCGTTCAGCGCCTCCCGCACGCGCCAGATGGCGGCGGCGGAGACACCGGTGCCCACGAGATGGCGCAGCTCGGAATCGCTGCGATAGCGGCGGATCGCCTGCGGCGCGTGGCGTTCCAGCACGGCATAGCTCTCGGCCGGATCGAGCCCTTCCAGGAAGCGCCCGCCATGGGTGTCGAGCCGCACGGCGAGGCGCCCCTCGGCCGCCAGATCGGCGAAGCGGTGGCACACGGCGAGGGCATCCGTCACCTCCTGGCCGAAATAATCCACCAGCACCGTCAGCCCCTCATCGGGGTAGGTCTCATGGAACATCTCGGCGGCGCGGAGGGTGGAGCCGGCATAGCCGATCAGCGCATGCGGCATGGTGCCGCGGCCGGCCGCCTCGCCGAACCAATGCGCCGTGCTGTCGGTCGCCGTGCCGACGAAGCCCTTGGCCCCCTCCAGCCGCGCGGCCGCGCTGCCGACCGAGGCCGCATAGGCCATCATCTCCTGCATCTCGAAGCCCGCGCAATGCCGCGCCTCCATGGCCAGGAAGGCGGCCGCGGGCAGTTCCAGGCTCATCTGATAGGCATTGTGCGCCGCCACGCAGGGCGGCCCCAGCTTCTGCAGATAAAGCGTCTCGAGATCGGCCAGCGCGGCGAAGGAGCCACTGAGGTAGAGCAGCGGATCGCCCGCGCCGACCCAGGCGCCCTCGGGGTATTTCACGTCAATGTCAAAGGGTGTGCCGCGCTCGCGCGCCACGCGCTCCAGCCATTGCACGGCCAGGCGCGGGGCCGAGATCACCGGCCGGCGGAGGAAGACCGCGTAGGTCACATGCGCATCGCCGAATCGCTCGACGATGCGGCGCGTGCGGTTGAAGTAGCTGTCCGTCCGGGCCGTGATCTCACGGTCCAGCGGTGATTTCTCGCTCATTGCGCGGCGCGGACCAATCCGCGTTCCGGACGCACCCGGTGCGCCTTCAGCTCTTCCGCGATGAGGAAGGCCAGTTCCAGCGACTGCTCGGCATTCAGGCGCGGGTCGCAGAAGGTCGCGTAGTTCTCGGCGAGGTCGGCGGCGGTGAGCTTCTGCGCGCCGCCCGTGCATTCCGTCACGTTGCGGCCCGTCATCTCGACATGCACGCCGCCGGCCAGCGCGCCTTCGGCCGACATCACGTCAAAGAAGCCCTTCACCTCGTTCAGGATGGCGTCGAAATTGCGCGTCTTGTAGCCGCCCTGGGTGGTGGTGTTGCCGTGCATCGGGTCGCTCAGCCAAACCACCTTGCGGCCGGCATCGGTCACCGCGCGCACCAGCGGCGCCAGCTTGCTCTCCACCTTGTCCGCCCCCATGCGCGAGATGAGCGTCAGCCGCCCCGGCTCGTTCTTCGGGTTCAGGATCTCGGTCAGGCGCAGCAATTCGCTGGCCTCCATGCTGGGGCCGACCTTCATCCCGATCGGATTGGCCACGCCGCGGAGGAACTCCACATGCGCGCCATCCGGCTGGCGCGTGCGGTCGCCGATCCAGAGGAAATGGGCCGAGCACGCATAGGTGCGCAGATGCGTGGAGCTTTCGCGCGTCAGCGCCTCCTCATAGGGCAGCAGCAGCGATTCATGGCTGGTGTAGAAGGCGGTCTCGCGGATCTGCGGCGCGTTGTCGCTGTTCATGCCGCAGGCGGCCATGAAGCTCAGCGTCTCGTCGATGCGCGCGGCCAGCCCCTCATATTGCTTGGAGAGCGGGCTGCGGGCGACGAAATCCAGGTTCCAGCGATGCACCTGGTGCAGATCGGCAAAGCCGCCGGTGGCGAAGGCACGCAGCAGGTTCAGCGTGGCGGCCGATTGCAGATAGGCGAATTCCATGCGCGCCGGATCGGGCGTGCGGGCCTCGGGGGTGAATTCCGCGCCGTTGATGATGTCGCCGCGATAGGAGGGCAGCGAGACATCGCCGACCTTCTCCACATCGCTGCTGCGCGGCTTGGCGAATTGGCCGGCCATGCGGCCGAGCTTCACCACGGGCATGCCGGCGCCGAAGGTCAGCACCACGGCCATCTGCAGCAGCACCTTGAAGGTGTCGCGGATGTTGTCGGCGCGGAAATCCGCGAAGCTCTCGGCGCAGTCGCCCCCCTGGAGGACAAAGGCCCGGCCTTCGGCAGCTTCGGCGAGCGCGGCCTTCAGTCGCTCGCACTCGCCTGCAAAAACGAGGGGCGGAAAGCTCGCAACCTTGGCTTCCATCGCGGCCAGCGCCGCGGGATCACGATATTCAGGCACTTGCCGGATCGGCATCTGCCGCCAGGAAGAGGGGCGCCAGTCACGCGCCATGGCTGCGAACTCCCAAAGAAGGCAAAGAGGGAAACCCTAGGACAGCCCGCGCTTGAAGGCGAGAGGGGCAAATCGCGCCCCAGGCCGGCAGAAATCGACCGGCGGGACTCAGGGGATGACAGGCGGCGCGAAAACCGTCCGGCCGAAGCGATGGACCTGCCCGCCGAAGACCAGCTGTTCGTAGTGGATCTCCAGCGTCTCCGTGATGTCGCCCCCGGTGGTCAGGCGCTTGCGCCGCGTCACATGCTCTCCGAAAGAATAGACGCGGGTCAGCAGGTGATGCAGGAAGCGCCGGCTGCGCAGGGTGTCGAAGCCGGGCGGGCGCGCGAGGCAGGCCCGCACCTCGGCCGCGCTGGCCACCGCCTGGTTCACGCCGGGCACGGCATAGAAGGCCGCGCCGCTGTGCAGCACCGGCCGCTCATGCAGCATGGCCAGCAGGCCCACACCGGAGTTGAAGGTCCAGACCAGGTCGCAAGCCTCAAGCAGGTCATGCACGTGATGCGCATCGGCGTTGAGGCAGGGGGCGCCGGTCAGCGTCTCGCTCTCCAGCGGATGCGTCTTCACCGCCACCCGCCAGCCGGGCGGCAGCTGGTGGCAGAGGGCCCGCACCTCCCGCAGGAAGGCATCATGCGGCAGCCCGCGGGTGAGGAAGCGCGTCACCGTATCTCCCGGGCGCTGCAGCGGGATGAAGAGCAGCCTTTCGCCCGGCGCCAGGCCCAGCCGGGCCCGCAGGGCTGTGCCACCCAGGCTCGGCGGCTGGGCCTCCAGCGCCGGGCGCGCCCGCAGGCTGGCCGCGATGTAGCGCCGGACCAGCGCCTCACCGGCCGGCTCCAGCGGATGGTCCCAGCGGGTGGCACCATAGCTGCCACTGTCGGAGAGGAAGCCCTCGGCATCGAAGAAGCTGGAGCCCGGCAGCGCCCCGCGCTCGGCGCAGAGATAGGGCAGCCGCCGCTCCCGCGCCCAGCGGTAGAGCTTCTCCATATGCGGACTCTGGTAGGGGTTGAAGAAGAGGATCCGGTCCAGGGCCAGGTCGCGCATCAGCCGCGCCAGCATGGCGCCGTCCCGGATCATCATGCCGTGGCGCAGATGCACGAGCTGGCCGAGCAGCGGCCGCGCCAGCCCACCGGTGGTATAGGCGTTCGGTCGGAAGACCAGGCTGCGCCCCGCATGGGCGCAGCCCAGCGGCCCAGCCGCAGCGGGCGTCCGTTCCGGCGGCGGGGGGGCGCCGTCCCGGCACAGGAAGAGGCCACGCGCCCGCAACCGGTGAGCCATCGCGGCTTCGGGCTCCGCCGCGCCGGCGCAGAAACCGCCCGCGGCCAGGAAGCGGAGCCGATGGCAGAGCCGGGCGTCGCCATTCAGCCAAGGGCCCCTCGCCGCCTGGAAACGGGCGCCGCGCGAGCCAGAGGGCGTGGCGTGAAAATCCGCCAGCCCCTCCGCCGAAAGGGCGAGGCCGGGCAGCACAACGCTTTGCGCGGCGCCCTGGGCCATCCCCTCATCCGCAAGGGCCGCCAGCAGCGCCTCGAAGAACCCGTCATGTGGCAGTTGCGCCAATTCGGCCAGCAGGAGGAACTCGCCGCGCGCATGCCGCGCCCCTTGCGCCCAGCCGCGGCTGCGGGAGAAGGGTGCGCCATCATCCGTCAGGTGCAGGTAGGAATAGCCCAAAGCGCGGCAGGCGGCGCGCGTGGCGGCCTGGGTTTCCGGCGGGGACCCGTCATCCACCAGCAGGAAGGCGATGCCAGGCGGAACCCGGCCATCGAGCCGGGGTTGGGCCAGCAGGGCGCCATCCTCCCGCCCCGGTACCGCCCGATAGGGCAGCAGGCAGGTGATGCGCGCCTCGGCCGGCACCTCCTCGAAGCTGGTCACGGTCGGGCCTGCCGGCACAAGCTGCGGGCGCAGCTCGGCCAGCAGGGCCTCATAGGCCTCGGCATCGGGGGGCGGAACAGGCGGTTGCATGGCCGCGCGAGCTAAGGGCGAAGCGGGGCGGAGGTCCAGGTCTCAGCCGGCGAGGCGGAAGCGCGCCAGGGCCAGGGAGTCCTCGCGCAGCGCAGCGGTGACGGCGGCCCCCGCGCCCTCCTCGTCCAGCACCAGCACGCGGTCGAACCAGGCGCTCTGCCCGCGCACCCGCGCCTGGAAGAGGCGATCCAGCGCCTGGGCGGCGGGGCTGCGGCCCTGGCAGCAGGCGCAGGCCACGGCGTGGCTCGTCACCCCCGCCTCGAAGGAAACGGCACAGGCCGCCCCTTGCGGCATGGGCGCGGGGGGCGCGGCGCTGACCACGGCAGCGGGCTTGCCGGTGGCCAGGGCGCCGGCGAGCGCGGCCGGGTTGGGCAGGAGGAAAACCGGAATGCGGGCATCGAGGGACCAGGACATAGGCTAGACATAAGGATATCTTTATGCCATTTGCAAGCCATGGAAGCCCTGCTCTCCCAATTGCGCGCCGCGGCCGAGCCCACCCGGCTGCGCCTGCTCGCGCTCTGCGCGCGGGGAGCCTTTTGCGTGACCGAGCTTTGCGCCGTGCTCGGCCAGTCCCAGCCGCGCCTCTCGCGCCACCTCAAGCTGCTGACCGAGGCCGGGCTGCTGGAACGCCTGCCCGAGGGCTCCAACGTCTATTTCCAGGTGCCCGCCCAGGCTGATTTGGTGCGCGTGATCCTCGCCCGTTTGCCCGAGGAGGAGCCGGTCCTGCAATCCGACCGCCGCCAGGCCGCGCGCATCGCCGCCGAGCGCGCCCGCGCCGCCTCCGACGTCTTCCAGCGCGAGGGGATGGATTGGGACGAGTTGCGCGCCCTCGACCTCGATGCGGCGGCGATCGAGGCGGCGCTGCTCCGGGCCCTGCCGGAGCGGGTCGAGGCGCTGCTGGACATCGGCACCGGCACCGGCCGCCTGCTGGAGGTATTGGCACCCCGCACCCGCCGCGCCCTCGGCGTGGATGCCAGCCGCGAGATGCTGGCCCTGGCCCGCGCCCGGCTCTCCGAGCGCGGCCTGGCCGAGATCTGCACGGTCCGTCAGGCCGACATGTACCGCCTGCCCCTGGCGGATCGCAGCTTCGACGCCGTCACCCTCCAGATGGTGCTGCATTACGCGGAGGACCCCGCCGCCGCCCTGGCTGAGGCGGCCCGTGTGCTGCGCCCCGGCGGCATTCTCCTCCTGGCCGATCTTGCCCCGCATGACGAGGGCGCGGTGCTGAGCCGCTTCGCCCATCGCTGGCCTGGTTTCGACGATGCGGCACTGACCGGCTGGCTGGGCCAGGCCGGTTGCGCCATGGCCGCCACCCAGGAAATCCCCGGCCGGCTTCCCGTTCGCGTCTGGCGCGCCGAAAAAATCGGCGCCGACGCCCTCTCCCACGCCTGACCTGAAGAAGAACATCGCTCCATGGCCACTCGCCCGCACCTCCTCGATGCCCTGCGTGACCGCGTCCTGCTTTGCGACGGCGGCATGGGCAGCCGCGTCCAGGCGCTGACGCTCGATATCGTCAAGGATTTCTGGGACAAGGAGAAC
>JAIYDS010000300.1 GCA_027487385.1 Acetobacteraceae bacterium
CGAGCGCCGCAGCGACGCGGCGCCGTGCCTCCATCTGCATCGTCGAGAGCGTGTCGACGCGCGTGCCTGGGACGCGCATGATCTGCGACGTCGACATGCTGTCGAAGCAGGCGGCGCGGAACAGCCCGCGGAAGATCTCACCCGCTTCGTGCATCTGTGGCGTGATGCTGCCGTGCGCCAGCATCAACCCGAGCGTGTCCACGGCGCGGCGATGCTGCACGGGCGTGCCGGTTTCGGGATCGGCAGCCCGGATCGGTCCCGAGAAGGCGCCATGCTGCAGCCGCCACTTCGAGGGCTTCGCCAGATCGTCGTGCTTCGGCTTCGCCACCTTGGGCTTGCGCTTACCGGCCATGGTGATTCTCCCCGTTGCGACGCCCCCAGCGGCGATTGGCTTCGTTGGTGATGGCCTGGCGGAGCCAGTCGTCGGTGATCTCGGCGATCGGAAGGGCGGCGACGCCATGGCGATGCCACGCGGCGGCGCGCATGGCGTTCACCTCGCTGTCGTTCGTAGGGCTGCGCGTGCCGCGGTCGAGGCAGGATCGGGGCGGGAGTGGTGCGCCGTGCATGCTCATGCGCGGCCTCCCGTGGGGTCGGTCGCCCAGAGCAGAAGGGCGATGGCATCTGCCTCGTTGTCGTCGGCCGGCGCGAAGCCGCGAGCCTGGATGGCGGCGACCATCTTCGCCTTGTCGGCGTTGCCCTTGCCGGTCGCGAAGCGCTTGATCGTGGCGACGGGCACGCCCTGGTAGGCGATGCTCCGCTCCTCGCACCAGGCGGAGAGGTGGGCGAGGAAGCCGCCGTAGATGTGCGCCGCGTCGGTGCCGGCGTGCGCGCGGACCTCCTCGAAGACGATCCGCGCCACACCGCCAGACAGGGCGGCGACCTCAGCCAACCATCCGCGGAAGCGCAGGAAGCGCATCCCGCCGCCCTCGAACCGGCTGGGGCGGAACGTCATGGTCCCCGAGGTGATGCCGCCATCGTGGCCACGCAGCGCCCAGCCGGTGGTGGTGCCGAGATCCAGGGCGAGCACGGCGTGGTGCGCCAGCCTGATCGCGGGCGGGAGGGCGATGGGCGGGCCGCTTGCATGGGCGACGGGCATGGTGAGAGTCGTGGCTGCCATGGTGGTCTCCGGAAGGGGATGATCCTGGTGAGGGCGGCGACGGCGCGGTTCTTGGCGGAGCTCGCCGTCGCTGCCCGGCATTTCGGGTGGGCCTGTATCCGGCGGTCCTATCGCTGGCGGCCGGTGCCGACCCAACCCATGACCCAACCGGGTCCAACCTGCGCCGACCTCGCAGGAAAAACTTTTGCGCCAAATCAACGCGTTATGCGGGCGTGTCCCAACGTCCCAACCTGGGCCGACATCCCCTAAACCTATAAGGAGAATGTATGTCCGGCCCGACCCAGACCTTCCGCATCTAGGTTTCAGACCCGTTGGGACGGTTGGGACGTTGGGACCAGCGGCCGCAACCACCTGATTTCGCATTGAGATTTGCTGTCCCAACCTCAAAGAGGGGGTTGGGACCGCGGGGCGAGGTTGGGACAGCAGCGGCGCGGCCGGCATCACGAGCTGCCCTCCGGGCGCGGCGCCCGATAGCGCCACTCCCGCGCACTCCGGCCCGAGGCTCCGGATTTGTACCGCTCCCACTTCCTCGCCTTGAGAAAGCTGGAGACGCGCATCTGATCTGCACGGGTCCATTTCGCCGGTTCGATGCTGAGCGCCTGTTCCAGCACCTCGCCGACGGAAACGTCGGTCAATGGTGTCGGGCGCGGCACGTGGCGGTCCTGCCAGTCGTCGTACCCGCCGAAGCCGACATTCACGCTGCGCCGTTCGGAGACGAGCCAGCGCTCGATCAGCGCATCCCAGGCATCCGGCTCGTAGCGGGCCTCCTGCTCGGCCGTGGCGGAGGCGATGAGGTCGCGGTCCTCCAGCCACCAGGGCGCACCCGCGTTGAACCGCGCGACTGCCTCGGCCCAAAGCTGGTCGCGGTCGCGGCGCAGTCCGTCGAGGTCGATCTCCCCACATCGCAGCGGCCAGAAGCGCCGATTGCCGGTTTCGTCGCGCAGATAGGTGTCGGGATTGACGCTGCCGGCGAAGACGCACTGCCGCGGCACCGTGACCACGTAGCGCTCATAGGGCGGCCGGTAGCGATCGGAGGTGCGGGTGAGGAAGGCCTTGATCCGCGACACCTCGGCCCTGCCGATCGCGTCGAGCTCGGCCATTTCGATAATCCACACGCCACGCATCTGCTGCGCGGCATCCTTTGAGCCGATCTCGGCCAACTCGTCAGTGAACCAGGCATCGGAGGCGAGCACCTTCAGCGCCGTCGATTTCCGGATGCCCTGCGGGCCTTCCAGGATCAGCATGTGGTCTGCCTTGCAGCCGGGGCGCATGATCCGCGCGACAGCGGAGATCATCCACAGCGCGGCCATGGCCCGGTTGAGCGGCGTATCGGCCGCGCCGAGATAGGTCACGGCCCATGCGTCGAGACGCAGCGTGCCATCCCAAGCGAGCGCGCGGAGGTAGTCCTGCACCGGATGGATGCGGATGTTGCGGGCGACCGCCACGACGCTGCGCCCCACCACGACGGGCGGGACGTTGATCTCGTGCCGCTGCAGCCATTCGGCGCAGCGCACGTCGTCCGCATCGCCCCAGGCCCGCGGCAGGGTGCTGGCGGCGGCCTCCCATGGCAGGGCCTGGGTGACCAGGATCTCCTGGGCGAATTCGTCGAACACCAACGCGCCGGCGAACGCAGCATCGAGCGACAGCGCGGTGATCACGTTGGCCTCGTTTCGCTCCGGCGTGCCGCTTGGTTCGAGGCGGAGCAGAGCGGCCCAGCGCGGTCGGATCGGCGCCTGGTTCACATCGCCGGTGGTGTTGAAGCGGCGCCGGAGCTCGCCGAGCTGTTTCTCCAGGATGGACACGGCGATGCCGGTCGCGGATTTGATGGCACCCAGCACCTGGCGCTCGGGCAGTGGCTCGAGGCGGAGGGTGACAAGGCGGCCCAGCAACTGCGACAGCGGCGCCATATCGGGCGGGTTGGTGAGCGTGGCTGCAGCCGCCAGCAACTCCTCGGCGGTGGTGGGCGGCGGTGCCTGGTCACCAGTTGGCGCCGGCGTGGCATAGTCTTCGGCCGTCACGCCATGCTGCAGATCGTCGTTGAAGTCGTCGCCGTGCAGCGGCGCGAGGATGCGGGAGGGAATGTCGGCGAGGTTGAGCTGGTCCGCGAGTGTGGCCGCGGCCTGCATGCCCGGCAGGCCGGCATCGGCGAAGATGGTGACGTGGGTGGTGCCGTCCGGCCACCGCCAACGCCGCAACCCGTCCGCGGAGAGCGCCGCCATGGTCGGCACCGCGAAGATGGCCTGGGCCGAGAGCGCGGTCTCGATCCCCTCGGCGACGCCGATCCGGCCGTCATCAGGGAACGGCGCCAGGCGCACCGCGCCGCCGGCGATGGGCCCAAGCATCTTCTTCCCCGGCGGCGCCTTCGCCGAGCCGTCGTCCAGCAGGTAGGTCCGATGGATACCGCCGGTGTGCTCGCCAGTGCTGTCGCGGGCGAGCGCCACCATGCCAGCCCAGCCACGCTTCGTCTCGAAGTCAGGAAGGTCCGGGTGGAACATCAGGTCGGGGCTGTCCGGTACCACCAGCCCGCGGCTGCGCAGATAGGTCTCTGCCACCGTGCCGGCGATCGGCTGGCAGCCTTCCAGCAGGCGCGCCACCTCCCGGCTATGGTCCGGCCTCGGCTCCTGCGGCCGCGGGCTGGGCGCCGGCTGCTCCATATGGGCCAGCCGCGCGGCCTCGGCGAAGAGCCGCGCCTCTGTCAGCCCCGTCGCATGATAGACCATGTCGATCGGCCCGGCGCTTTCGCCGGTCGCATGGTCGAAGCCCCATCCCGCAAAGCGACCCTCGAGGTGCAGGACACAGGATCCCTCGCCACGGGGGCGGCGGCCTGACAGGTCAGCGCAGCGCAGCGTCTTGCGGTCGGGCGCGCGGACTGCCTGTGGGAACAGCGCGGGCAGCCAGTCGCGCGCCGTGTCCGCCAGCCTTCGCCGCACCTCGGCAAGGTCGTGCCGAACGTGCAGCATGGGCCCGACATCGTTGAGGTCGATGCATGCCGATGCGGTGACGGCGGGATGGGGCTCAGCGTTCATGCCAGGATCACCAGGCCCTGCTCGGCGCGGGTGATGGTGGTGTACAGCCAGCGGCGGCGATCGAGCTCCGTGCGGCCGAGACCATCGTCCCAGACCACCACGTTCTCCCACTGCGAACCCTGGCTCTTGTGGCCGGTGATGGCCCAGCCATAGGTCGCCTCGGTCAGCGCGCGCTTGGTCTTCCAGTCGCGGTCGTGGCGCTGCTTGTCGAAGGCGATGTGATCCTCGAAGTGCCCCTTGTAGATGCGCAGGCGGCCGCGGCTGCCATCCTGCTGCGGCGGCCCGATGCGATTGCCGTCCTCGTCGGTGACCACCGCCGAGAAATAATGGGTCCCCTCGTCGACGACGGCGTCGAGCGAGAGGAACATGCCGTTGATCAGCCCGAGGTCGTTCTGGTTCTTCAGGCAGACGATCTTCTCGGCCGGGCCGGTGGGCAGCCAGCCTGGCCCAAAGCCGGCGGCCTGGCGCATGGCGTTGTTCAGCTGCAGGCGCGTCGCGTTCATGCCGCAGATGACCTGGCCACCGCGCAGCGCCTGCTCCGGCGTCACATCGGATTTGCGCATCTTCCATACGTGGGTGTCGTACTGCCCGAAGCCGATCGCCACGCCTTCGCGGGCCATGGTGGCGAGGCGGATGATCGCGCTCTCCGCCGCCTGGCGGTGGATCTCGGTGAGCATGATGTCGGGCGCGTCTTTCGTGAACGCGCCTTCCCCCTGGATGGGCGGCAACTGGCCAGGATCGCCGAGGACCAGGATGGGCTTGCCGAAGCTCATCAGGTCGCGCGCCATGTCCTCGCCAACCATCGAGACCTCATCGAGCACGATCAGCCTCGCATGCGCCGCGTCGCTCTTCGGGTTCAGCGCGAAGCGTGGCCGCTTCATCTCGGAGACGGCCTGGCGCATCGCCTCGATGGTCGCCTCGGCGGTGGTGCGATCGAAGCCCGAGAGCTGACGCGCGCTCGCCGTCGCTTCGGTGATCTTCTTCTCGGCGGCTTCTACCTCCTCCTCGGTCCCCTCGATGACGCTGTAGATCAGGCTATGGATGGTGCGCGCTGGCGTGCCTTTCCGGCGCAGGACCAGCGCGGCCTTGCCGGTGAAGGTGGCGGTGACGACCCCGGGCGCGCAGCCTTCACCATCACCACCGGCGCGATGCGGCTCGAGGCCGATCTCGCTGAGCGCAAACTTCAGCACGGTCGATTTGCCCGTGCCGGCGAAGCCGAACAGCCGGAACACCTGCTGCTTTTCGGTGCCGTGCTCGAACCATGCCCGGATCGCAGCGATGGCGCGGTGCTGGGTGTCGGAGGGGGTGATGTCGCCGCTCATGCAACCCTCCCCGCTGCCACGCGGTAATCCTTGATGACGCCGCCACGCGCGATGTCGCCGACCTCGCATTCGCGCACGAAGATGCGGCGCCCATCAGGAAGCTGCCGAAAATGGCCGCGACGGATATGCCACCGAGGCGAGGCATGGGTGCCGCCCAGCCGCGCTGCTGCGGCGGAGACCTGGCTGGGGTCGATGTCTGCCAGCCGATAGCTCCAGCCTTCCTTGCTCCCGCGCGCAGCCTTGGTCCGATGGGCATGGTCAAGGATGCGGGGCTGCATCGGGCAGCTCAGGGACAGCAGCGCGAGCGATCGTCCCAGGACCGCGGCCAGGGCCTCGACGTAGATCGGCGCCTCGGCATCCACGATGGCGCGGGTGTTGACGGCGATCTCGGGCTTGTCACCTCGCGGGAAGCGGGTGAGCAGCAAGGTGTCCGTCCAGCCCGCCTCGCGCGCGATGTAGCGGAACAGGAAGACATCGATGTGCCCGTCATGCGCTTCGCAATAGGTCACACAGCGATCATTCGCGGTCCCTGCCACGATCACCTCGAAGACGACCGAGGCGTGCGGCAACTGGAATGGCGTGTTCAGCAGCGCGAGAGACAGCTGGCCGAGGGCGTCGGAGTCGAACTTCTCCGCATCCGGGAAGAAGTAGATCGGCGCGGCGAGCATCCGTGCGAGCTGCGGTGCACACCACAGCCGTGGCGCATGCTGCAGCACATGCCGCTTCAGGGAGTGAGCGTAGGGAACGGGATGGGGAGGTGCGGAGTGGCTCATGCATGCGTCTCCCAGCAGCGCGCCGCGTAGGGGCAAAAGCGGCAGAGGTAGAAATCGGCGTGGGCTGCTATCCGCGGCGGCAATTCGCCGGCGTCAGCAGCGCGGAGGATGTCGACGGCGCGATCGGACAGGCGCTGCGCCTCGGCTGCGTCGAAGGGCACCGCCTCGTGGTGCAGCGCCAGCGTGTCGCGATTCAGGGCGGTGAGCAGCGCCACCTCGAGCTCGAGATAGGCCATGTAGAGCTGCACCTGGGCGAAGTAGATCGGTTTGGATTGCCGCAGACCGTGCTTGACCAGGTCGTTCCACGACTTCTGACCGAGCGCCTTGTGCTCCCACAGGGAAGGCCAGCGGATGCCGACATCGGGCCCCGCGACGATGACGCCATCGGCATGGCCGCGCAGCTTTCCGCCCGCTGCGGCAAAGCCGAATTGCTCGCCGTCGGCGCCGCGGTCCCGCAGATCGAAGCCCGCCTGGCGGAGCCACCGGATGGACAGCGTCTCGAACTGGTGTCCGGCATCGAAGACGCGAAGGATGCCGCCGTCGAAGTCCCGGCCCGCATCCTTCGGCGTGTGCGCCACCTCATAGACCAGCTTGCGGGCACAAGCTTCGCCGACGCGGCTGCCGCCGAGATAGTCCCGCGGGCGCTGCCGTTGGTTGCGCGCCACCAGCGCAGCATCGACATGCGCGTTGATGAGCGCGGTGGTGTCGGCCACGCCGTGCGCGGATCGTCCATAGACCAGGCCGGATTGGTGGTTGAGGTCGAGGATCACGGCCACCCCCTAAAATGGGATCGGGTCGTCAAGCGGATCCCGCTCGGCGGCCTGGCGCTGCATCGATGCCTGAAAGCCGTCGACGCAGGCCTCGATGATCCGATCGATTTCCGCCGCGCTGCGGTCGTGGAAAGGCGCCATGAGGTTCAGCTCGACCAGCACTTCCGCGAGCGGCCGGCGCGCGTCCTTCACCGCGCGCTCCTCCATCTGGGTTTTGTCGATCACGCCGTTGGACCTCCGGCCCAGCGCACCACCGGCCTCGCAGCACCGCATCGAGCAGAAGCGGTGATGCGGGAATTCGCCCCAACGAAGCTGGTGGATGTAGCCGAAGCCCTTCGCCTCCCGCCCGCAGAGCGCGCAGGTGAGGCGACGCACCTGATCCTCTGGCGAGCAGCCGCGCGGCGGTGGCAGGGACTGGGCCGCAGCACGCGGCTGCGCCGGCCGCGTCCAGCGGCGACGAACCATCGGCGCATCACCCGTTCAGCCAGGACGGGCCGCTGGCGGCAGGAGCGGGCGCCGAGGGCTGGGGTGTGGGGCTGGTGGCGGCCGGGCGTTCCCACATGCGGGGCGCCGGAGCCGCGGGCGCGGTGGCAGCCTGGCCCGACCAGGCCGGGGGCGTGGCGGCCGCGGCAGCGGGCGGACGGGCCGGCCGGTTGCTGGGCGCCGCGGCGACGGCTTCTCCGGCCATGACCTTGGCGTATTCCGGCTCGCCCGGCAGCACGACCCGGTCCAGCCGGTTGCTGTCCGAATACCGAGGGTCGCTGGCAGGCTCGACGCGCACCTTGGCCGCGAAGGTGATCCCGTGCAGGTCGGACAGACCGCGCAGCATGCGCTTGGCCTTCGCCGCCTCGCTCATATCCTGCGAGTCCAGCCCGAGCGCGCTGTCGATCATGGCCCGGAAGACCCCCTTCGAGATCTTCCAGCCGATCGACACGCCCTGCTCGTCCACCTTGCCGCCGACGACGGTGAAGGTCTGCCAGAACTTGCGACGGATGTGCGGGCCCGCCGTGACGGTGAACTCGCAGTCCAGCATCTTCACGTCGCTGCCCGGCGTCTTGGTCGCCTTGAGCAAGCCGCGATCGGCCTCGCCCTGGCCATCCAGCCCGCCCTTGCGGAGGTGCATGATGACCTTCACGAAGCTGCCGTCCGGGATGAGGTCGGAGCCGCGCGGCAGTTCGGCATCGTTCATGTCATAGGTCATGGCATCACCCCCTTGGCGGCGTTGGTGTTGGCGCTGATGGCGTTGATCTTGCGGAGAAGGGCGGCGAGGTCCGCGGGCTCGGTCTCGTCGAGACGGCCGGAGCGATCCTTCGCGGGCAGGGCAAAGCTGTTGCCGGCGCGGCAGACGAGGCGGCGCTCGGTCCCGCGCTCGGGGTCGTGGCGCCAGGCTTCGCCCTCGCGGCTGAACAGCCCCATCGAGACGACCTGATCGACGATGCCCGGCAGTTCGCGGGCCGCTTTGCCGCCTTCCATCTGCGGCTGCCAGGTGACCTTGCCGAACTCGTCGGTCACCTTCTCCAGGATGCCGACCATGATCGTGGTCTTGCCCGGCGCATGCTGCAGATGCTTCAGGAGGCCGATAACCTCGCGGGCGAGCAAGCCGTAGGCGCCCCGGGTGTCTGGCTTGCCGGTCTTCTCCGAGAAGGCCTCGGGCCGCGTCTTGGCCCAGGCCATCGCCTGCCGCGTGAGGTCGGTGATGCTGTCCAGGAACACGATCGACTTGCTGGCGATCAGCCGCACGAGATCGGGATGCGCCGCGGTCAGGTGCTGATGGTGGGCCTCCGAGAAGAACCCGTTCGGATCCGCGGCCGGGTTCACACCGCCAATCAGGCAGGCGATGTCGATGGCGTCGTCGAAGCAGCGGATCGGGATGCTGTCGCCGCGCCAGTCCTGCACCGACTTGAGGCCGGCCTCGAGGTCGATGCAGATGGTCTCTGCCGCCGGCAGCGTCTTGAGCTGCGTGGTTTTGCCGACGCCGCTGGGCCCGAACAGCGCCATGGTGGTCTTGTTGGCCGCGCGCGAGAGGCGCTCATCGGCCGTGACGATGCGCAGCGCCATCAGCGGCCTCCCCGCATCGGGATGGTGCCGACAGCGTGCGGGCTGTCGCGCAGCGCCGTCTCGGACATGATGGCCAGGCGATAGGTCGCGCGGCCGGTGCGGACCGTGCGGGCGGGCTCGAAGGCTGCGCGGATGCGCTCGGGCCAGGCGTTGTAGGCGCGCTCGGAGACCTTGAAGCTGACCTCGACATACTGGCCGGGATCCTCGCCGCCGGCGCGGATCTGCTCTGACAGCGTGGCGAGACGCGCCTGATCCCATTCTACCTTCTTCGGCAGATCGACCGCGATCTCCACGGCGCCGTCCTGGAAGCGGACCGTGCCGGTGTCCTTGCCGGCCGCGGCACGGGCGCCGATGGCGCGCTGCTCGTAGCGGAGCGCGATCGCAGCCTCGATCCAGTCCTGCATGCGTTTGGCGGCGTCCAGCGCCTCGCGGGCATCGGTCTGCAGCAGCGCCAGATGCTCGGCGGGAAGCGCGATGACGTGGCTCACCGGCATGTGCCGCAGCGCGTCGAGGGTGGGGCGGTTGCTGCGGAGCGCGTCCATCACGCAGCCTCCGCAAGCAGCAGCGGCAGGATGGACGAGGCGTAGCGGCGCGGGCGCCGGCGGGCGACGAGGATGTAGGCGTAGTCCTCGTGCCCATGACGGCGCTGCACGATGTCGGCCAGGCCGAGTTCGGCCATCTTCCAGGCGCGGGCTGCCAGGCGCTGCAGCGCGGTGCGCTCCTGCTCGGGCAGGCACTGCAACTGCGGGCAGACCTGCCGCGCGAGCGCGCCGCGGTGATAGGTGATGCTGTCGCCCGGAGCCGCGGCGCCCAGCCAGGTGCAGAGGGAAGCCTCGGTGAGAGGCGGCACCACTGCGCGGATGTCGGTGATGTTGGTGTCCATGACCATGATTACCGAGGCTGCGGTCATTCTGTTTCAGGGCGCCGGGGTGATGCCGGCGGCGCAGAGACGCAGCCGCATCTCGCGCACGCGCCGGAACGCCGTGGTGCGGGACAGGCCGGCGTGACGGGCGGGATCGACGTCGCCACGCGCGAGAGCGGCGCAGAGGGGCACATCTTCCTCCGTGAGCACGTCCGCGATCCGCTCGAGGTCCAGGCGGCGGTTCACGTCCGCGAAAGCGTCGGTCTGCTGGCCCATCCACGCGCCGTAGCCGTCCGCCTCCGACAGCACGGCGCCGACCGTGGCGCCGTCCGGCAGCGGATCATCGAGGGAGGTGGAGTGGTGGAGTGCCCGGTGCCGTTGGGCGCGGTGCGCCAGCAGCGCGACGTGGTGCCGGAAGCAGGTGAGCGCGAAGGCGCCCAGCTCGCCCTGGTCCGGATTGAAGCCGGGCAGGCGGGCGAGGAGATCGGTCAAAAGGTCCTGGGCGAAGTCCTCGGCGTCATGCGAGAGAAGCCCGAGGCGGCGGCACAGGCCGTGCGACATGCGCTCGGCCATGCGGTGCAGTGGTTCGAATTCGGCAAAGGTAAGCGAGGGCATCGGCGGCTCCGGCTGGCGGTGATGGCCAGCGGAAGGTGCCGCGGATGCTTTCCGACAGGCGTCGGACGGACGTCTGCAAGATGTCGGAGCGGAGCTGCTACTTCACGAGGACGGATAGTGGCGGGCAAGCGATGGAGTAGCCCAGCGTGTTGTTCGTCGTGATGAGGCTGGCCACGCGGTGTGTGTCGCCGAAGTGCTCCCTGAGTTGGCCGCGAAGCTCGTTCGCCAGTTTGCGCACCGCGTCGGGCGAGGTGTTCGCCGAAAAAAGCATGGCGTGCAGCACCGATGAGTGCACAACTGGCCGACCATCCCGATGCGCATCCGCGAGTACCTTCAGAAGCTGAAACGGCTTCGCACGGATGGCAGCTTCTTGATCATCAAGCCGAACGGTGTGCGTGGCGGCCGTCAACATCAAGTCGTACCGGCCAGCGCGCCCGTCTGGCAGGCGGTGGATGTCCAAAGCCAAGAAGAGGTCGCCTGCCGAAGGCAGAAGGGCGTGGGCCGGCTGAACGTGGTGGATGTTCTGTTCGGCCAGATTGCCGCGCATCAGCGCGGGCAGTTCTGGCCCGACCAGGACGATCGTGCCTTCCTTGTGCGCGAGGCGAAGCGCCCCGACCAACCCGGGCTGCCGAATGCCGGCTCGGGTGGGGGCCGCCACGATGATCCGACCGTCCGGCAGCATGCCAAGGCTCCACAACCCTGGCGCCACCAGCTCCGGGCGGCCCAGGCCCATGGCCGCGGCCACGCCGTCCATGAAGGCATGCAGGACGACGCTGAAGCTGCGCACATCATCCGCGTCCAGACGCTCATCCCGTCGGCGATCGGCGGCGCATTTGGCGGTGGCGACATCGCCGTCCCACAGGACTTCGCGCTCATCCGCGCCGCAATCGCAGTCGTGGCAGATATCCCAGGATGTCTCGCGCCCGCGATGCAGCAGGATGCCGAGCTGGAGGAGGCGCTCGAAGGCAGCATCTTCTGCCGGGGCATGCTGCCGCCCGAGCATGACGACCGGCTCGCCAGCCTCACTCAGCCGCCAGAGCCGTTGGGACAGACCGCCGGTCATTCGTCAGCGCATTCAGCTTGAGCAGAGCCATGACCAGCTTCTTGTGTCGGACCCGGGAGAAGCTGGCCGTCCCGGGCGGCTTGAGCGTGACGCTGATCGTGGGCGCGCGGCCACCCGGCGTCTTCAGCACGATGCGCGCGATGATGTGGTCGAGGCGCCACGAGTCGTCTCCATAGCTGATGTCGGTCCGGCTCTCATGGAGACGGCGCAGGGCGCTACCCTCGGAATCCTTCACCTGCACCGAGAAGAGGGTCTTCTCGCGGCGCGTTCGGACGTTGGTGGCAATGCGGTTGGCCTGCGCCTCCGTGATCTCGACCCGCTCGATCTGGTCCAGGTCACCGATGCGGAAGCCGAAGCCGCCATTCGAGTTCTCGACCGGTACCAGCGTGTAGAGGTCCTGCGAGCTAGCCGCCTTGAAGATCCCGGGGCGTCCGAGAATCTCGGTGGCAAATGCTTCCGCCAGGTCGCCTCGGCGCTTCTTCGCGCAGCCCCACACCGTGAGCCGCCCTGTTGCCTCGACGAAGGAGATCACCGCGGTGTCGACTTCCTGGAAGCCGATGACCTCATCCTGCTCTCCGCGGATGACCTCGGTGGAGACCGGCGGCGCGCCATGGCGGACGGCGATGCAAAGCTCGCCATCATCGACGTAGTCGCGGACGCGGCAGAACTTCCCGCGCAGATCGGCGGCGAAGATCCCGGATGCACGGATGCGCAGCGCCTCGAGCGCCTCCTTGGTCACGCTGGCCGCAATTCTATCCTCGCCGGCGTCGAACTCGGTCACGCTCGGTGGCGCGATGAAGACGGAGGTGTGCTCTGCCTCTTTGAACACCTCCGGGAACTCGACGAAGGCGACCAGGGCATAATCGCGTGGCGTTGCGGTTGGGGACTCGGCCGGGTCGATGATGACGACCTCCTGGCGCTCCGCTTCCTCCTGGAGCAGCCGCATCCCGGTCGGGCTGTCGAGGCGGACGATGCGGTGCAGGTCCTGGATCAGACCATCCGGGTAGGAGTCCTTCGATCCGAGGAGGTACTCGGTGATCCGCTTCCGGCCCTCGCTTTCGTCGGCGAGCAGGGCGTCCAGATCGAGACCCTTGAGGCCTGCCCGATGCTTCGTGAGCAGCTTGCCCAGGACTTCCCAGTTCACGGTCTTCAGGAACCGCTGGTTGGCGAACTTGGTGAAGTCCTTCTGCACGTGACCGTCCTGTAATGTGGAACGTATCAGGTACATGATTCGGCATGCCGCTGTCGAATCTAATCTGCGGCTTGGCGGTGAAACACTCCGACCGCGGCCCCGGTAATCATGGGGATGGCGCCCCCATCGCACCTCCCCGGCAACGCACACCTGCCTCCGCACCTCCGCGAGGTCTGCAGCATCCTGGCCGCCGGCCTCCTGCGGCTGCGGAGCCGCGCTGCCGAGGAAGCTGCGCGCAAGGCCGCTGACCAGGGAGAGCGTGGCCTACACTTGCTCGCACCCCAGCGCCTGCATGCGAACCGGACCAACCGGAGACCCGCATGACACGCGCCACCAAATCCAAAGCCGGCACCCCGCCGGCGCCCACCATCCCCGCCATCCCGCCGGCCGACGTGCTCGGTCGGCTGGCGGCGCTGAAGACCACCGCGACGTCGGACCTGAAGCAGCAATGGCGGGAGCTCTTCGCCGCCGAGCCGCCGCCCTACAATCGGCGTTTCCTGGAGAGCCGCCTGGCCTACCGGATCCAGGAACTGGCCTATGGCGGCCTGAAGCCCGAGACCATCCAGCGCCTCGAGGCCCTGGGTGAACAGCTGGATGGCGGGAACCCCGTCCTGCGGCGCATCCGCGGCGACGACAAGCCGATCACCGGCACACGGCTGATTCGCGAGTACCAGGGCGTCGAGCACAGCGTCACCGTGCTGCACGACGGCTACGAGTATCAGGGACGCCCCTACCAGTCGCTCTCCTCCATCGCGCGCGCCATCACCGGCACGCGCTGGAACGGCTGGCTGTTCTTCGGCCTGAAGAACCGGAGGGGCACGGCATGAAGCGGAAGCCGCCCGCCGACGCCGCGATGCCGGCCACGGTGCGGAAGATCCGCGCCGCCATCTACACGCGGAAGTCGAGCGAGGAAGGGCTCGACATGGAATTCAACTCCCTCGACGCGCAGCGCGAGGCCTGCGAGGCCTTCATCACCAGCCAGCGGTCGGAGGGCTGGGTGCTGGTCCGCGAGCGCTACGACGACGGCGGCGTTTCTGGCGGGACACTGGAGCGGCCTTCGCTGCGCCGCCTGCTGGCGGACATCGAGCGCGGGCTGATCGATGTGGTGGTGGTCTACAAGATCGACCGGCTGTCGCGCGCGCTGATGGACTTCGCCAAGCTGGTGGAGGTGTTCGACGCGAACAACGTGACCTTCGTCTCCGTCACGCAGTCCTTCAACACGACCACCAGCATGGGGCGGCTGACGCTGAACATCCTGCTCAGCTTCGCCCAATTCGAGCGGGAGGTCATTGGTGAGCGCATCCGGGACAAGGTGGCGGCGTCGCGGGCGCGCGGGATCTGGATGGGCGGCTTCGTGCCGCTCGGCTACGACGCCAGGGATCGCAAGCTGCTGGTGAACGACGCCGAGGCGGCGCTGGTGCGGCGCATCTTCGAGGGGTTCGTCGAGACGGAATCCGGCACGAAGCTGGTCCAGGCACTGCGTGCCGAGGGCGCCACCACGAAGCGCGGCCGCGCTTTCACCAAGAGCGACGTGTATCGGGTGCTGAGCAACCGCACCTATCTCGGCGAGGCGATGCACAAGGGGAAGTCGCATCCCGGCGAGCATGCTGCCATCGTGCCCCAGGCGATTTGGGATGCGGCGCACGCCCTGCTGGCGATCAGCCCAAAGACACGCGCCAACCGCACCCGCTGCCAGACGCCTTCGCTGCTGCGCGGGCTGATCTTCGGCAGCGACGGGCGCGCCATGTCGCCCACCCACGCGCGGGGCCGGCGCGGTCAGCAGTACCGATACTATGTCAGCCAGTCGGTGTTGAAGGGCAGCGCCGCGGACGGGCCGGCCATCTCGCGTATTTCCGCCGCGGAGATCGAGGGCGCGGTCATCGCCCAGGTCCGGGGGCTGCTGCGTCAGCCTGAAGTGGTGCTGGGTGCCTGGCGCGCGGCACGGGCCTCGGCGCCGGACATGACGGAGGACGAGGCGCGGCTGGCGCTGGAGCGGCTGGACCCGCTGTGGGAGGAGCTGTTCCCGGCCGAGCAGGCGCGGATCATCCGCCTGCTGGTTGACCGGGTGGATGTCGGGGAGGGCGGCGCCGACGTGCGGCTGAAGCTGGAGGGGCTGGCCAGTCTGGCGCGAGACCTCGCGACGCCCCGCGGAGAATCGGCGAGGGCCGCAGCATGACCGGCGCCGCGCAGATGCTGACCGTGCGGGTGCCGCTGGCGGTCCGGAAGCAGCGGGGCGGGCGGAAGCTGATGATCGCGCCCTGCAGCGCCACAAGCAGGGGCTCCTCGGCTGCCGACACCACGTTGGTGAAGGCACTGGCCCGGGCATTCCGGTGGCGGCGGATGATGGAGGCGGGCCGCTACGACACGATCAACGAGCTGGCGGCGGCGGAGAACATCAACTCGTCCTATGTCTCGCGCCTGCTGCGGCTCACGCTGCTGGCGCCAGATATCGTGGACGCGATTCTCGATGGGCGGCAGCCGGAGGGGATGACGCTGCCCGGGCTGATGGAGCCGTTTCCGGTGGAGTGGGAGGGGCAGCGGCGGTCAGTGAGTGGCGACGATCCGTCGATCCGCAGATCCTTTTCCTAAACCGACCGAATTGGCCACCGGGCAGGTGCAGGCAGGCGAGAATCCGTCTAACCTGGCACCGTGTGAAAAATCCGGGCAAATAGAAATTCATGGCCATCGCAACAATCAAGCAACTCTGCACACCCAATGCAGTCGTCACCGGCGACAGCCTCGTAGAGCAAGTTGCGCAGATTGACGATCTTGCGAAAGGCAAAGTTGATGGCCGTGAATTCTTTCGCCGGAACCACTTTACCTCTGGTCTAGACTTGCTCGTAAAGCGCGGATTCGATCGGCTAGCCGGAAAATCAGAGGATGGCGCCTTCTACCTCACCCAAGCCATGGGTGGGGGTAAGACGCACAGCCTCATCGCCTTCGGGCTTTTAGCCTCCGACCCCGCCCTTAGGCGGGAGATTGTGCCGCGCATCGCCACGGGCTCGGAATTCGGCGCGGCCAAGGTGGTCATCTTCAACGGCCACCAGAACCCGGAGACTCTCCTTTGGGGCTACATCGCCGAGCAGCTGGGCCGGCCTGATGTGATGGCGCCGTTCTGGCGTAGCGGTGCGAAGACACCCGGCGTTGATGAGTGGGTGCAGGCACTCGGCACCGAACCCGTTCTCATCCTCCTGGACGAGCTCCCCAGTTACCTCCAGATGGCCCAGGGCGAGCCGGTGGGCGCCACAACCCTCGGCGACCTGACGATCGGCGCCTTGGAGCGGCTGTTCAACGCGCTGCCGCGATGCCCGCGTGCCTGCGTCGTCGTCACCAATCTGAAGGACGACGTTTACCTGGAGGGCTCAGGCCAGCTCCGCACGCTGATTGAGAGCCTGACCAAGCACTACGACCGCAACGCCCAGGCCATCACGCCCGTCCAGCAAAACTCCGGCGAGGTCTTCGCCATTGTCCGCAAGCGCCTCTTCGACGGCTTGCCCAGCGCGGACCGGATCGACGAGATCGCGCAGGCCTACGTCGCCGCTCTCCAGAAGGCCAAGCGGGTCGACACGATCCCCACCACGCCGGAGACCTTTGTCGAGCGCATCCGGGAAACCTACCCGTTCCATCCGTCGATCCGCGACATCGTCGCCCGTTTCGCCGAGAATCGCGGCTACCAGAAGACGCGCGCCCTGATCCGTCTGCTTCGCCTCGCCGTCCGGGGCGCGATGGCGAGCAATGGCAACGCATTCCTGGTCGGCCTCCAGCACCTCGATTTCAACGATCAGGCCACGATCGAGGAAATCCGGAAGATCAACCCGGCCTACAGCAACGCAATCTCGCGCGACGTCTCCGACCGCGGCAACGCCCTCGCCGAGAAGATCGACGCGATCGACGGCAACACGACCGCATCTGGTGTCGCGAAGCAGCTGCTGATGTCCTCGCTCTCCAACGCTGAGTCGCCCCTGCGCGGCCTCACAGACGGCGAGCTGATCGAGACCCTGGTTGATCCCCTGCTCGAAGTGTCCGAGATCAAGACCGCGCTCAGCCGCATTCAGGGCCAGGCCTGGTACCTCTTCCAGGGCATCGACCAGCGCGTGTTCTTCGGACAGACGGCCAACGTCACGGCGGAGATCACCGAGATCGCGGCCAACATCGCCGAGGAACAGGTCGACCAGACCCTGCGCGAGAAGCTGCGCGAGGTCTTCAAGCCGCGGGCCGGTGCGCTGTACTCGGACAAGATGGCAATCCTGCCGGCGCTGGATGAAATCCAGCTCGACGACGAACGCCCCACGCTGGTGATCCTGGAACGCCCCGCCGACAAGCTGCCGCAGGACTTCGTCGACTGGTGGAACAAGCAGGACCTGCAGAACCGCGTTCTCGTCCTCACCGCCGATCCTAACGCCGTCACCACGCTTCGGCTCAGTGCGCGGCGCATAAGGGCGATTGGTAAGGTGGAGGAGCGTATCAAGGCACAGCACGGCCAGGGCTCACCGCAGATGGCCGAGCTCGATGGCGTGCGCGACCGTGAAGCGGCCAACTTCACCAGCGCCCTGCGCGAGACCTTCAAGACCATCGTGTTCCCGATGACGAAGGCGCTCCGCCGCGTGGACGACTTCCGCATGGAGTTCGACCGCAACGACTACTCCGGCGAGCAGCAGATCATCGACACGCTGACGAAGCGCGGCAAGTTCATCCCGAGCGATCAGTTCGACGGCAAGTTCGAGAACATCCGCCTCGATGCCGAGGACATGCTGTTCGACGCCGACGCAGTGCAGGCATCCTCACTGCGCCGCAATGCTGCCGTGCGGTCCGGTTGGTTCTGGCTGCCGAAGGGCGGGCTGGAGCAGTTGGTCCGCACCGCCGTGCAGCGAGGCTTCTGGCGCGAGAAGGAAGGCTTGGTCGCCAGGAAGTGGGAGCGCCTGACCAAGGTCACCGCCCGTCAAGATGACTTTGCCCAGGATCCGATGGTCACTGGCCGCTTTCAGATCAACGTGACGCCCGAGGATGCCGACATCGTCTATGTGTCGGAGAGCGGCCCTCCTGACCCGACGAAGGCCACCAGGCTCGATGGCCGCGTCTATGAGACAGCGGCGCCGGCGGTCTGGTTCCTCGGCGTCGATTCCAAGGGCGCGGCGAAGACCGGCGCTGCCTGCGAGTGGCGCGCGACCCTGCGCGTGAAGCCCGACGTGCGGCGCCTGGCCACCGGCTATCGCGTGGCCCTCCTGGCGATCCCGCGCGCCGCCACGATTCGCGCGACCTTTGACGACACCGACCCCCGGACCGGGCCGGAGGTGCCGCACGCCGAGATCGATGCGCCGCCCAACGCCCGCAAGCTGCGCGTGGTCGCGGAGCTGCATGGACAGTTCAGCCAGGAGGAAACGGCTCCGCTGGCGACCGGCATGGATGAAGGCCCCTTCAACCCAAGCAAGCCGAAGCTGAAGCCCGACGCCCCTGTCACCATGATCTCCAAGTTCGAGCCGAAGGACACCGCGGCGGCTTTCTCCGCGCTCGACCGCTTGGCGAAGCTGCCGGAAGCAAAGGTGCTTGGCGGCACGATCGATCTGAACGGCATGCGGTCGGAGGCAGATTTCCTCACGCTCCGTCTGGGGCGTGACGTGCCTGTTTCCGCTTCTGCCCTTGATCAGAAAGTGAAGGAGTTGCTGGCCTTGCTCTCTGCCGAGGCGCCCACGGTCAAGCTTCGGCTGGACGGTATTGCCTTTCCGTCCGGACGGGACCTCATGGCCTTCTGCGACGCGGCAGGCGAGGATTTCGACCGCGTCGCCTGGAAGCAGGACTGACGACCATGGCCCACGCACCCGCGACACCCGCACCCGCCAGCTTCGACTGCGCCGACATCTATCAGGAGCACGGCTTTCTCGTGCGACTGACCAAAGGCCGCGACGCGAAGGTGCAGGTGTTCGAGGTTTTCGGCCGCCCGCCGACGGAACGCGAACCGCAATGGGCGCCCGAGACCATTCTGCGCTGCGAGGCCGCGCGCGAGGTGTGGGACGTCGTCTCGCCCGAAGCGCGCGCCGAGTTCAACCGGCGCCTCAAGGCAGAGAACCGTCCGGCGGGGCGCTGGGGTGCGGATGAGACGGCTGTGCAGCGCCTGTTCGGCAAGGAATTGCTGGTGCTGCTCTGGGCCATCGAGCTGCCTGACGTGAAGCCGGAGGAGGTCGGCGTTGCGATCCGCAACTGGCTGGGGCTGAAGCCGGAGGAGCGCTGGTGGCTCTTTACCATGACCGCGGCCGGCACCGGGCTGGCGCACCAGGCGGGCATGGGGTGGCGCGGCGCCCTGCGGCAGGCGCTGTGCTTCGGCACCCGCCACGACGCTTTCCACCTGGGGGCGGTGACCGGCCGCGGCACCTTGGAGCCGCGGGTGAATGCCCAATACGTGCAGCCGAAGCGCAAGCCGGGGCGCAAGAAGAAGGACGACCCCGGATTCTTCTTTGCCCCGGCGCTGCCAGCTGAATGACGGAGAGTTCTGTGAGTGCTGCTGCGCGTGCTGAGACGGTCCCAGGCCTTGCCCCGCTCTCCCTGAAGGATGCACCGGCGTTCATCGAGAGGCAGTTTCCGGTCGGACGGCTTTCGGCCGAGGCCTACAAGGAACGCAAGGCTGGCGCCGGCCAAACCCTGACCGCGCTGGGCTCCTATTGGAAGGGCCGGAAGCCGCTGATCCTGGTGCGGGCGGTCGTACTTGGGTGCCTGCTGCCGGCCACCGATGATCCGGCGGCGGACCTCGACATCTTCCTGAAGTTGATGGCGATGGATGATGGGGCCTTCGGACGGCGTTTCGACGGTAGTGCGGCAGACTTCGCGCGCTTGTTTCCGGATGATGCTGAGACCGCCGCCAGCAACCTTCATCGCATCTGGCGGCAGGATGTTACGCCCGACGAGCTGCGCAGTCTCGCAGATCAGTTCCGACCGGCACTTGTCGTGGGTCTGTCTGACAGTGACGCGTCGGCGCGACTGGCAATGGCAGAGGCTATAGCGACTTTCGCCACAGCCAAGCGCGGCAAGGAACCGGATGCTGATCCGGATGAGTTCGCGGCGATCTTCCCAAGTGCCGCTGATGACCTGACTGAGCTAGTCAATGGACGCTGGTATTGGCGACGCGATCTGTCTCGACTGGAACGCGAGGCGGCCGTCAGCGCGGCCTTCGCAACGCTACCCTACGCCGCGAGGCTTAAGCACGTGCTTCGGCCCGAGGAGTGCGATGAGGCACACCTGCTGGACTCAGTTTGGGAAGACGTGAACCAACAGTTGGGCACCCAGGCGCGCAGTCTGGCAGCGCTGGTCGAACAGTTAGGCATGGCGCGCTTCGGAGGGCGCCCGAAGCTGGCGGATACCTTCTGCGGCGGCGGCTCCATTCCCTTCGAAGCTGCGCGAATGGGCTGTGATGTCTACGCATCGGATCTGAATCCGATTGCCTGCATGCTGACCTGGGGCGCCTTCAACATCTTGGGTGCGAGCAAGAATCGGCGGGCCGAAATCGATGCCGCGCAAAAGCGCGTCGCTGTGGCTGTTGATGAAGAGATTACGCGGCTTGGCATCGAGCATGATGCCGACGGAAACAGAGCCAAGGTCCATCTCTACTGTCTAGAGACGCGTTGCCCGCGAACAGGCTGGATGGTGCCGATGGCTCCGTCCTGGGTGATCTCGAAGACGCGCAACGTCGTGGCGAAGCTGATTCCAGATCACGCTAAACAGCGATACGAAATCGAGGTTCACAGCGGGGTCTCGAAGGAGGAGATGGAGGAGGCGGAGCAGGGCACTGTGCAAGGTGGCCGTTTGGTGCATCCGATGAATCCTGAACGCTCCGGCGTCGAGGTCAGGACAATTCGCGGAGACTATCGAGACGCAGAGGGGATCAACCGTAACCGGTTACGTCTCTGGGAGAAATCCGACTTCGCTCCGCGCCCGGACGACCTCTTCCAAGAGCGTCTGTACTGCATTCAATGGATTACGCGCGGAAGCATTCACAAGGGCCGTCAGGTAATCTTCTTCCGGTCGATCGGCCAAGACGATCTTGCTCGCGAACGGCAGGTCGAGATCATCGTGCAGAAAAATATTATAAGATGGCAGGAGGCTGGATTGGTCCCTGACATGTCGATATTGCCAGGCGAAAACACTACGCAGCCAATCCGTGAGCGTGGTTGGACTCATTGGCACCACCTGTTCAACGCCCGTAACCTCCTCGGGCATGTCACGCTGCGCGAGGCCATCGAGCGGCAATGCCCGGAGCTTCTGGCTTCGATGCTGCCCATCAGCCTAGATAACGCCTCTCGGCTTTGCGGATGGAACAAGGGGCATCCCGGCTCCGGCGAATTCGCCACGAATGTCTTCAACAACCAAGCATTCAACACCCATTTGAACTATGCTTGCCGATCGGTTTCTCATATTGCCGCCACCGTCGGGCAGATTGAGCGCGCGTGGCCTCTATCGGTCGCCACAAGTGTCGCAGCCGTGCCTGCGACGTCAGCCGATTGGTCGGCTGGCCTTGTGGTCACAGACCCCCCTTACGCTGACGCTGTGAACTACCACGAGATCACCGAGTTCTTCATCGCTTGGCTCCAGAAAAACCCTCATCCACCGTTCAACAAGTGGACATGGGATTCGCAGCGTGACCTAGCCATCAAAGGCAAGGACGAGCAATTCCGCCGCGATATGGTCGCGGCCTACGGCAACATGGCCCGTCACATGCCCGACAATGGCCAGCAGGTGGTGATGTTTACTCACCAAAATGCTGGCGTCTGGGCTGATCTCGGCAGCATTCTTTGGGCTGCCGGGCTGCGCGTCACGGCCGCTTGGAACATCGTCACCGAGACCGAGAGCGCACTGAAAGAAGGCAACTACGTCCAGGGCACCGTTTGCCTCGTACTGCGCAAACGCCTCGGCGCTGCGAACGCGCGGCGCATGGAGATCGAGGCGGAGATCGAGGAGGCCGTGGCGGCGCAACTCGCCCGCCTCAACGCCCTGGATGACGCTTGGCATGAGCGCACCAATGCCGAAACACTCTACACCGATGGCGACCTGACCCTCGCCGCCTATGCCGCCGCGCTGCAGGTCGTCACTGCGTATTCCAGCATCGACCGACAGCCGCTCGACCGCGACCTCTATCGCAAGCTCGCCAAGGGCGAGACGACCATGCTGCGTGATCTGGTGGACTACGCGGCGCAGGTGGCGAACAGCCTGCTGGTGCCGGAAGGCTTTCCCCGCGACATGTGGCGGGACCTGCTGGCCGCCGAGCGCTTCTACGTCCGCATGCTCGACATGGAGGCGAAGGGCTCCGCGAAGGTCGCTGACTTCCAGAACTTCGCGAAGAGCTTCGCTTTCGGCGGCTACGCCGACCTGATGGCCTCCACCACCGCGAACGCCGCGTCGCTCTCTGGCGCCGCCGATCTCAAGGGCCGCATGCTGGAAGGCGAAGGCTTCGGTGGCACCCAGCTCCGCCAGGTGCTCTTCGCCATCTGGAAGACGATGGAAGGGAAGGAGCTCGACCCCAAGCGCGGCGTCATTCTGCTGAAATCAGAATATAACACAGACTACTGGCAGCGCCGGCAGAAGCTGATCGCCCTGGCCCGCTATGTCGCCGGCAAGACGGCGCGTACCCGCCCCGACGAAAGCGCGGCCGCGCATGAGCTGGCCGAGGCGCTGACGCTCGACAGGGTTTAGCGCATGGCGATCGAGCGCTTCTCCTCCCGCCGCGAAGCGCTGGGCCCTGTCCTGACCGCACGGCTCGCGGGCGCCAAGCGGTACCTTCGCATCGCCGGCTATTTCCGCTCCTCCCTGCTCGAAGTGGTGGGCGAGGCGCTGGAGACGGTCGGTGAGATCAGGGTGATCTGCAACGGCGACCTCGACCCGCATGATGTGAAGGTGGCGAAGGCCGCCCGCGACGGCCAGGCTGCGCTGGCGCGCACGCTGGTCTCGTCCTGGCAGGCGACGGAGGACGGGCTGGACGTGTTGCTGGCCCGCGAACGTTACCGGCGGCTGCACGACCTGCTGGCCTCGGGCCGCATGAAGGTGCGCGTGGTGCCGCGGGACGCCGACAATGTCTTCGTGCACGGCAAGGCCGGCGTGATCGAGCATGGCGACGGCCGGGTCTACTCCTTCGTCGGCAGCGTGAATGATTCCGCCTCCGGCTTCCGGCATGCCTACGAGATTCTTTGGGGCGACGAAGATCCGATTGCCGCAACCTGGGTGCGCGAGGAGTTCGAGCATTTCTGGCAGCAGGGCGTGGACCTGCCTGATGCGGTGGTGAAGCACGTCGCCGCCATGGCGGGCCGGATCGAATACCGCTCGATCGAGGCGGCGCGGGACGCGGGAGGTGACGTCGCGACCGATGCCATCCTGGCCGAGCGCCCGATCTACAAGGGCGGGCAGATCCTGCGGTCCTGGCAGAAGCGCTTCGTGCAGAGCTGCGTCGAGGATCGCCGGCTACATGGCCGGGCGCGCTACCTGATCGCGGACGATGTCGGCCTCGGCAAGACGCTCTCCATGGCGGCCGCGGCCTTGGTGCTGTCGATGCTGGACGACAAGCCGGTGCTGATCCTGGCCCCCGCAACGCTGATCTGGCAGTGGCAGGAGGAGTTGGAAGACAAGCTCGGCGTACCGGCGGCGGTGTGGTCAACGCAGAAAAAGTGCTGGCTCGATGGCGAGCGGCGCCCGCTGACGCAAAAGGGTGATCCGACGCTGGTGGCAAAGTGCCCCTGGCGGATCGGGATCATGTCCACAGGGCTGATCGTGAACGGCGATGACGCCGGTGAGCGTGGGGCCCTGGCGAAAAAATCCTTCGGCGTGGTCATCCTGGATGAGGCGCACAAGGCGCGCGCCTCCCGCGGCCAGAACGGACGCGGTGCGGCGGAGCCCAACCAGTTGCTGCGATTCCTGCGTGGCGCCGCAGGCAAGGCGACCAACGTGATCATCGGCACAGCAACGCCGATCCAGCTCGACGCGGTAGAACTCTGGGATCTGCTGAATGCGCTTGGGCAGGGTGCGCCGCACGTCCTTGGCACGCCCTTCGACGGCGGTGAGTGGGTGCGCGAGGAGTCGATCCGCTACCTGACCGGCGCCAAGGCCTGGCCGATGAACGACACGAACCGCTGGGGCCTGTTCCGCAACCCTCTGCCACCTGCCGCTGAACACTCGGTGTTCCGCGACATCCGCAATGATGCGGGCCTCCTCTCGCGCGACGTACTGGGGCCGCGGTTCGACGATCTTGGCTCAGATATCCGTACCGATTTCCTGAACGACTTCCAGGCGCTCGCCGAGCGGCACAACCCGATCGTGCGTCGGGTTGTTCGGCGCACCAGACCGATGCTCGAAGCGCGTGGGCTGTTGAAGCGCATTGGCGTGTTGACGCATCCGAAGCCTGAGGACGGCCTGCCAACCTCACTGTTCAGCGGTGAAGGCCTGGAGATGAGCATCGCCTTCAGGGCCGCCTATGAGGCCGCGGAGGCCTTCAGCCGCCTGTACGCGCAACGCTTTCCCGGCGCTGGCTTTCTAAAGACCATCCTTCTGCGCCGCATCGGTTCTTCGGCGCGCGCAGGGCTGGAGACAGCACGGCATCTGCTCGGTCGGCTGGACGGTCCGCTCGTGCCCGAAGACGAGACGAGCGATGAAGGCGTCCCCGACAATGCCCCGCCGCCCGATTCCCAGGAGATCCAATACCTACGCGATGTGGAGCGGAACCTGGCCGCCGTCGTGGCGGGCAGTGACACAGATCCGAAGGTTCAGGTGGTGCTGCACTATCTGCGGGAGCGGCGCTGGCTTGAGACGAACGGCGCCATCATCTTCAGCCAGTACCGGACGACGGCGGAGTGGGTCCTGGAGGCTCTATGTGCTGCGTTTCCGGACGAGCCGGTGGCCCTCTACGCCGGCGGCGCCGCGTCCTTCGTGCAACGCGGCCAGGATCGCCGCACGGCTGCCCGCGAGCAGATCAAGCGACGGATCCAGGATGGGGAAATCAGGCTGGTCTGCGCCACGGACGCTGCTTGCGAGGGGCTGAACCTTCAGCGCCTCGGTGCCCAGGTGAACATCGACTTGCCGTGGAACCCCTCGCGGCTGGAGCAGCGGAAGGGGCGTGTGCAGCGCATTGGCCAGGCGCGAGACGACATTCACGTGCTGAGCCTGCGCTATGCCGGCACCGTGGAGGATCAGGTCTACGCGGCGTTGTCCCAGCGCTTCGGCGACATCTTCTCGGTCCTTGGCCAGCTTCCTGATGCCTTCGAGGACGACTGGATCTCGGCCGTGCTCAAGGATCGCACGGCACTGCAGAACTTCTCACAGCGCGTCGAGACGGCGAAGCCACCGATGGAGCTGCGCTACTCTCTGGACATCGCCGACGATCAGGGCCTCGACTGGGAGTACGCAGAAAAGGTCCTCTCCTCGCGCGATATCGACGAGTGGATGCGGCAGGGGTGGTGATGACCGTCAAAGGTAGTCCCGTCGCGCCCGCTTTCGGAGCGCATTACCAATGATGCCGCATGTACCCGTGGGCGGGAGGTAGCATGTCGATTGATGTCAGCGGGGTCGCCCGCATCCGTCATGCGGAAAATGGCACCGTTTACACAGTCGATCCCGACGAGTTGGACTGGGACGAGGTTCGCAACGAGGAGCGCGGCATGGGTGCCGAGGTCACCCATGTGGCGGTAGTCGAGCATTCGGAGCTGGGGAACCTGAACTGGACCGTCTGGGAATACCCAGTCGGCGCTTACAATCATCAGGAGACGGATGTCGGTCGACATACGCTGCTGGAAAATTTCCAGTTCGGGGCGTTGGACCCGGACGTTGCCGCCTCAGACCGGGAGGCTCGCATCCAGGCGATGGTCGACTGGTTCTTCGAGAATTTTGAAGACCCCGCCCACCGCACACCCTACGAAACTGCCGAGGGCGGCTACATCTGGATTTGGGGCGGGCCATATGACGCCGCCGACGAGATCGGCAGCAACTTCTCAGAAGAGGATCAGGAGCTTATCGATGAGGCCGTCGAGCGCGTGCAGCACGACGGAATATTCGACTGGGCGCCGACCGAGAAGCCCGGCGACTATGAGCCTGAACGGGACGACGCGGAGGACGAACCCGGTGACGGGCAGCCTCCCGTGGAAAACGAGGAAGAACCCGACGGACGCGTCTCTAGCTTTGAGGACATCCTCGCCACAATTGCCCCCGAACCGTCAGGTCCGATCTTCGACCGTACGGATCAGGGGCGGATCGATCTGGTTGATTGGGACGGCGCTGCGGCCCCTGACGGCGCTCTGCTATCGGCGCTGCGCGACCAGACGGCCGAGCTGATCTTGCAACTGGAGGGCACCAATGGACATCAGGCCCTTCTTCACGCCCTGGTTCGATACTCCGACGCGGTCAACGCCGTGCCGGCGCCGATCCCGCGCCTCTATATCGAGGGTGTCTTCCTTGAGAACGCGGCCGCCCAGGGCGATCGGGAGATCGTGGCCGGCGACCGCCCACCCCTGCCCGGCAGTGTCCCGAGCGGCTTGGCGTCCTTGCACCATTTGCACGGGACACTAATCATGTCGACGCCCACCGGCTCAGCCATGGTCGAGGCGGCGGAGCGGTATCGTGCGACGCCCAAAGATCAGGATCGCCTGAGCCAGTCGATCAAAGAAGTGGCGCAGGCCATCCGCGACACCCCAGTCGTCTTTGGTCCGGTCGCGCGGCAACTGGCGGAACAGGCAGCTTCCAACGTCGGCAAGGGCGAGCGGCCCGCGCGGTCGAACCACGCTGCATCCGTGCTGCTTAAGCGCATGCTGGCTGGGGCCGGTAAGGTCGTTAAATTTGCAGTGGGTGCGGGCCTCCTGACCGTCGTAGGCGACGGCTTGGCGGCGACCGGGGCAGGGGCGCAAGCGATGGCGGCCGTCACGGCCTTAGGCGAAGCCGCTTGGACCTTCCTAGTAGGCCACGTCGACGCTCTGCGGACCTTCGCCGCCTTGGTGGGTTCTGACCTCGGTTGGCTGCGCCAGCTAACGGCTTGGCTGCTCAGTCGGCGATAGCGGCATGCAGTCGCCAACATCGATGATGATGACAAAAAGCGAACAAATCTGGACATCAGTGATTGCTCCAGCTCCAGTATCGTAAGCGTGGGCTGACGGCTGCGGCCTTCCCGGAACTCTGGCGCTTGCTCGTGCTATTCGACCGACCGGCATGCGCGTCGTGGCACCAGGCAGATGCACCGTTCAATTCCGGGGTAGTGACCGTGGAATCTGAATTGCCGGGAACGTGCCGAATTTCAGCGGAAGCGTACTGACGTATTCGCTCTCGAAGTACGGATTTCGGGCAAGTAGGGTTCGAACCAAGGCGAGTGACGACCGCGCCGAAACCGGCCTTTGACCTAGGTTTTTGAGTTCCGTACTAAAACGGCCAAGTCAGGAGGTCCGGAGAGAATTGGCCTCCGGAGAGCGATTTTCCGCCGTCTCCGCGCCGGGCCAGTCAACAGGTCTGCTCCGAAAACCCCAGGAAACCTGCCACTCAGCGCGGCGGTCGGTCTGGCGGAGAGCACGGTTCGTATGGGAACTGGCGGATGAGGTGGGATTCGAACCCACGATAGGCTTTTGACCTATACGCACTTTCCAGGCGCGCGCCATCGACCACTCGGCCACCCATCCAGCGCGCCTCTCCTTAGGGCCACCTGCGCCTCCGGGCAAGGGGCCTCAGAAGTCGCTCACACGCCCCTTTCGCTCCCAGTCATTGTAGCGTGTCGGCTCCGGCCCCGTCGGCCCGCCGTCTTCCCCAGCGACGGGGGCAGGCGGGTGCTTCGGCCGGTTGATTGGCGTCAAAGGCGGCGCGCTGCGGGGCTTGCCAGAGGGCAGGGGGGGCTTTTCTTCTTCGCTCATCCTCCCGATGTGGGGGCCGCAAGGGATTCGTGGAAGATGATCAAGACCCTCATTCTCCTGGGCGGCCTCACCGCGCTCTTCGTCGTCGTCGGCTTCGCGCTGGGCGGTGAGGCGGGGGCCATGATGGCGCTGCTCATGGCCGGCGGCATGAACCTCTTCGCCTGGTGGGGCAGCGACCGGATGGTGCTGCGCATGCACAACGCCCAACCCGTGACCGAGGCCGAGGCGCCACAACTCTACCGGATGACGCAAGAACTCGCCGCCCGCGCCGACATGCCCATGCCGGCGCTCTACATCATCCATGAGGCCCAGCCCAACGCCTTCGCCACCGGCCGCAGCCCGGAGCGCGGCGCCGTCGCCGTGAACACCGGCCTGCTGGACCTGATGACGCAGGAGGAAGTGGCCGGCGTGGTGGCGCATGAACTGGCGCATATCAAGAATCGGGACACACTGATCATGGCGGTCACGGCCACCCTGGCCGGCGCCATCAGCTTCCTTGCGCAGTTCGGCATGCTGCTGGGCCGCGGGCGCGACAGCCGGCCCAACCCCATCGCCATGATCCTGATGGTGATCCTCGCCCCGCTCGCCGCCATGCTGGTGCAGATGGCCATCAGCCGCGCCCGTGAATTCGAGGCCGATGCCGAAGGCGCGCGCATCTGCGGCGATCCCTCCTGGCTCGCCAATGGCCTGGCCAGGCTGGAGCGCGGCAAGATCGGCCATGTGAACCAGACGGCCGAGGCCAATCCGGCCAGCGCGCATATGTTCATCATCAACCCGCTTTCGGGCCTCCGGATGGACCGCCTCTTCGCCACCCACCCGCCCACCGAGGAGCGGATCGCGCGGCTGATGGCGATGGGCGGCATGCCGCCGCGGGCGCGCCCCGCCGCGCCGCGCGGGGCTTCCCCCTGGTCGGCGCCCGCCAAGCGCAACCCTTGGGCATGAGGTGAGGCTTTTGCCGCCTGCGGCGGCAGGGCTTCCGCGCATGACAAGGACGTAACGCATCCGCCGCTGGCGGGCCCGGCCCCGCGTGGCATGCTGCCGCTCCGATCCATGGACGGGAGGCGATATGTTCCGCAAGGCTTTGTTGGCATTTCTGGGGGCCGGCCTGCTCGGCCCCGGCGCCATGGCGCAACCGGCGACGCCCGCCATCCCGCCCGGGCCGCGCATCGCCATCACCGCGGTCACGCAGCCCTTGCCGACGCAGCCGCAATACATCCTGGTGGACCAGCGCCTGATCCGAGACGGCCTGCGGGAGCGCAGCGGCGGCCGCATCGAGGTGACGCTGGCCAGCCACGCGGAACGCAACCTGGGCGGCGCCGAGATCGTCCGCCTGGTGCGCGCGGGCCAGGCCGAGATCGGCGCCGGCACGCTCTCCACCCTCTCGGGCGATGTCCCCATCCTGGATGGCGTGGACCTCTCGGGCCTGGCGCCCGACATCGCGCTGGCGCGCCGCATCGCCGATGCGATGACGCCCGTCGCCAACCGCGATCTGGAGCGCTTTGGCACGCGCATCCTCGCCATGTATCCCTTCCCGGCGCAGGTGGTCTTCTGCCGCGCGCCCTTCACCTCGCTCGCCGATCTGCGCGGGCGGCGGATGCGCACCTTCGGCAACAGCCTCGTGGATTTCTTCAACGCGGTGGGCGCGCAGCCCACCTCCATCGGCTTCCCCGAGGTCTATTCGGCGCTGGAACGCGGCGTGGTGGATTGCGCCATCACCGGCACGGGCTCGGGCGTTTCCGCCCGCTGGCCGGAAGTGGCCACCCATATCAGCGACATGCCGGTGAGCTGGGCGGTCGCGGCCTATATCGTCAATGTCGCCTGGTGGAACCGCCAGGATCCGGCGGTGCGCGCGCTGCTGGAGCAGACCTTCAAGGAAGTGGCCGACGCGCAATGGGCCCTGGGCGCCGCCGCCACGCGCGACGGTATTGATTGCGCCATCGGCAATCGCGAAGCCTGCCGCATCCACACCATGGCGACCCGTCCGATGACCGAGGTGAAGTCGAGCGACGCCGACCGCGCCGAAACGCGCCGCATCTTCGAGCAGGTGGTGCTGCCCGGCTGGGTGCGCCGCTGCGGCGCGCGCTGCGGGGAGATCTACAACCAGACCGTGGCCCCGCTCACCGGCGTGCGGTTTGGCGGTTAGGTGCTGAAGGCGGCAACGCTGCTGCGCCGCGGGGTTGCGGGCCTCGCGGCGGGAATGGCCTGGGTGGCGGGGTGGAACTACATCGCCTGCGCCCTGTTCATCACGGCGGATATCATCGGCCGCAACGCGCTGGGCGTCTCCTCGGCCGCCACGGTCGAGATCACCGGCTATATGCTGGCCTGCGGCATCGCCTGGGGCTTGGCGCATACGCTGGCCTGCCGGGCGCATATCCGGGTGGATGTGCTGGTGACACGCCTGCCCCTCCGCTGGCGGGCGCCGCTGCACCTTCTCTCCTTGGTGCTGCTGGCGGGCTTCGCCGTCTTCGTCGCCTGGGCGGCGTGGCAATTGGTGGATGAAAGCGCGCTGTTCGACGCGCATGACAATTCGGCGCTGCGCATCCCGCTGATCATCCCGCAGGGCATCTGGGCCGTGGGGATTTCGGCCTTCGTCCTGATGTGCGCCGTGCTGCTGCTGGAATCCCTGCTGGCGCTGCTGCTGGGCGAGGGCGAGCGGCTGGACGCCTTGCTCGGCTCGCGCACGCTGAAGGATGAAACCCAGGAAGCGCTGGAGGCGGTGGCCATGGCGCGGGGGCAGAAGACTTGATCGCCATCGTCTTCCTGCTGGGCCTGCTTGGCGTCCTGATCGTCTCGGCGGCGGCCGGGGCCCAGGCCCTGCCCATCGCCGAGATCCTGATGCTGATCGGCGTCTTCGTCATTTTCTTCAGTTCGGGCGTCTATATCGCCGCCGTGCTGGGCGTTCTGGCCTTCCTGACGGGCTTCCTGTTCAGCGACCGCCCCTGGTGGAACTTCGCCGGCCAGACGCTCTGGGGCCCGTCCTCCAACTTCGTCCTCGTCGCCGTGCCGCTGTTTCTGCTGATGGGCGAGATCCTGATGCGCGCCGGGCTGAGTGACCGGCTCTATCGCGCGCTGAACGTCTGGCTGAACCGGCTGCCGGGGGGCTTGCTGCACACCAATATCGTCAGCTGCGCGGTGTTCAGCGCCATCAGCGGATCGAGTGTCGCCACCGCCGCCACCATGGGCTCGGTCGCGCTCCCCTATTTCCAGGGCAGCGCCTACAACCCGCGCTGGGTGCTGGGCTCGCTCGCCGCGGGCGGTGCGCTGGGCAATCTGATCCCGCCGGGCATCACCTTCATCATCTATGGGCTCATCACCGAGACCTCGGTGGGGCAGCTCTACATCGCGGCGCTGTTGCCCTCCATCCTGGTCACGGGGCTGTTTCTTCTGCTGATCGCGGCGCATGGCCTGCGCCACCCGATGGAAAAGCCGCCCAAGCTGCCGCTCGCGATGAAGCTTGCGGCGCTGCGCGACCTTGTGCCCACCATGCTGCTGATCTTCCTGGTGCTGGGCTCCATCTATGCCGGATGGGCCACGCCGACCGAAGCCGCGGCGCTCGGCGTCACCGGCGCCATGTTCTTCGCGGCGCTGGAGGGGCGGCTCTCCTTCCGCATGCTGCATGCCTCGGCCGAGGCCACGGCGCGCAACACGGCGCTGCTCGGCCTGATCATCTTCGGCGCCTATCTGCTGAACTACATCCTCACCACCATCAACGTGCCGCAGGCCCTGGCCGGGCTGATCGCGGATTTGCCGCTGCCGCCCTGGGCCATCATGCTCTGCATCATCGGGCTCTATTTCGCGCTCGGCACCTTCATGGAGGGCTTCTCCATGATCATCACCACCGTGCCGGTGATCTTCCCCGTGGTGATCGCGCTGGGCTACGACCCCATCTGGTTCGGCGTCATCGTCACCATGCTGGTCGAGATCGCGCAGATCAGCCCGCCGGATGGCACCGTGATGTATGTGCTGCAGGGGATGCGGCCCAAACCGGGGCCGATCACGGATGTGTTTGTCGGCGTCATGCCCTTCCTCCTGGCCTATCTGGCGGCCGTCGGCCTGCTATTGGTCTTTCCCGAAATCGCGCTGTGGCTGCCGCGAATCCTCGCCTGATCCTTCGGAGCTTTCCCATGTTCAAACGCCTGTTTCTCCTCGCCGCCGTGCTTTTGGCGCCGCCCGCCTTTGCCCAGGGTTTCGAGCGGCCCATCCGTATCATCGTGCCCATCGCACCGGGTGGTGGCACGGACGTGTTTGCACGCCTGCTGGGCGAGATCGTCGGCACCTCCCTCGGCCAGCCCATCGTGGTGGAGAACCGGCCCGGCGCCTCCTCCACCATCGGCACGCAATTCGTGGCCGAGCAGCGGCCGGATGGCACCACGCTGCTCTTCACCGCCAATGCGCCGATCACGGCCGCTCCGCACGTCATGAACGTCCGCTACACGCTGGACCAACTGGACCCGATGTTCATCGTGGGCCACACCGGCTTCACCCTCTGCGTGCGGCAGGACAGCCCGATCATGACGGCGCAGCAGCTCATCGCCGCCATGCGCGCCGCCCCCGGCCGCTTCACCTATGGCACCGACGGTGTGGGCGGGAACATGCATCTCGCCGCCGAGCGCGCCTTCAAGGCGCTGGGAATCGAGGCCACCATGGTGCCCTTCCAGGGGGCGGCGCAGACGCTCGCCTCCTTTTCCGGCGGGCATATTGATCTCTATGGCGGCTCCATCGCCGTCGCCATGCCCGCCATCCGCGACGGCCGCGCCCGCTGCCTGATCCTCACGCAGCGCGCCCAGCACCCGGAGGTGCCGACCGGCTCCGGCCTTGATGCGCTCGGCATCCCGAATGAGGAGACGCTGATCTGGTGGGGCATGCTGGCCCCGCGCGGCCTGCCCGCCGACCGGCGCGCGGCGCTGATGACGGCCTTCGAAGCCGCCTGGCGCAGCGAGCGCTTCCAGACGCAGCTGGCGCGCTCCGGCGTCACCCCCGTGTTCCGCGACAGCGCCGCCTCGGCTGCGCTGATCAACGGCGAGAGCGAGGCGCTGGGCCGCGTCGCGCGTCAGGTCGGCATCGAGCGGCAGCGCTGAGATGGAAACCCGGCCCGTTCGCATCGCCGTCGATATCGGCGGGACCTTCACCGACCTGCAGATCCTCGACGCGCGCCCAGGGGCACAGGGGGGCCGGGTCGTCGCCTGGAAAACCCCCACCACGCCGGCCGACCC
>JAIYDS010000156.1 GCA_027487385.1 Acetobacteraceae bacterium
ACGAAGCGGTTCAGTTCCTCGGGCGTGGAGGTGAAGCCGTCAAAGCCCAGCTCGGCCATGCGGGTGCGGTATTCGGGCCGCGCGCCGATGCGCTGCATGGCGGCGGAGAGTGTGCCCACCACCTCGGGCGGCATGCGCGCCGGGCCAAACAAGGCCGCGAAGCTCTGCAGGTCAAACCCGGTCAGCCCCACCTCATCCAGCGTCGGCACATCGGGGATCAGGGCGGAGCGGCGCTTGTTCGTCTGGCCCAGCGCGCGCAGCCGGCCCTCGCGCACATGGGCCAGCGTGGGTGTCAGGTCCACCACGATGGAGGTGACGCGGCCGGCCAGCACATCGGTCAGCGCCGGCGGCGTGGAGCGGTAGGGGACGTGCAGCATCTCGACGCCGGCCAGGCGCGCGATGGTCGCACCCGCCACGATGCCCGTGCCATTCCCGCTGGCATAGCTGATCTGCCCGGGCCGGGAGCGGGCCAGGGCGATGAATTCCTGGAAATTCCGCGCCGGCACATCCGCGCCGACCGTCAGCCAGAAGACATATTGGCCGAGGCGCGAGATGGGCGTGAAATCGGAGATGGGGTCATAATCCAGCCGCCGCAGCAGCCAGGTGTTCGCACCATGGGTGGTGTTGGTGGTGACGAAGAGCGTGTGCCCATCCGGGGCCGCGCGCATCGCCGCGGCCGCCGCGATGGTGCCATTGGCGCCGGCGCGATTGTCCACCGTGATGTTCACGCCAAGCTCCGCACCCAGCATCTGCGCCAGCACCCGCGCCACGGCATCCGTGCCGGAACCCGCCGCGAAGGGCAGGATGAAGGTGATGGGGCGCGTGGGGCGCCATTCGATCTGCGCGCTGGCAAGCGAGGGGACCGCCAGGCCGGCGGCGATCAGGCTTCGGCGTTGGATGCTCATGTTTCTCTCCCAGGATCCGCGGGTTATCCCGCTGTTTCCATTTCCGCGATGGCGAGGATGGTGGCGAGGCTCGCGCGCATGCCGCGCAGCGAGCTTTCGATCTCCACATCAATCCATTCTTCCAGCGAATGCGCCCGCCCGCCCGTGCCGCCCGAGCCGATGCGCAGCGCGGGAATGCCGAGGCTCATCGGGATATTGGCGTCGGTGGAGGACCATTCGAAGCTGGGCGCATAGCCCTCGGCCGCGACGGCCGCCGAAGCCAGCCGCGCGATGGGCGAGCCATTGGGGGTATGCCCCGCCGGGCGATCCCCCACGGGGACCAGCTCCACCGTGATCTCGCCCTTGCGGGCCGCATTCTCGGCGGCGACGGCGGCGTTGACGCCCTCCAGGAACTGCTTCTCCAGCCGGGCCAATTGATCGGCGCTGGCGGAGCGGAGATCCACCTCCATCGTCACCGTCTCGGGGATGGCGTTGATCGAGGTGCCGCCCGAGACCACGCTGACGCAATGCGTCGTCACCGGCTCGCGCGGGACCTTGATGGCAGCCAGCGTCTGTGCCGCCTGGGCCATCGCATACATCGGGTTCACCAGGCCGAAGGCGGCGTAGCTGTGCCCGCCCGGGCCGCGAAAGGTGACGCGGAAGCGGCGCGAGCCGATGCCGCCCGTCACGATGCGGTCCACATCGGGGCTGTCCACCGTCAGGAAGGCGCGGATGCGCTCGCGCTTCGGGTGATGGGCGAACAGGTGCCGGATGCCGCGCAGATCGCCCAGCCCCTCCTCGCCCACATCGCCGACGAAGAGGATGTCATGCCGCGTGCGCAGCCCCGCCGCATCCATGGCGCGCAGGAAGGCGAGATTCACGGCGAGGCTGCGCGTGTCATCGCCGACGCCGGGGGCAAAGAGCTTCGTGCCCTCGCGCCGCACGCGCACATCGGTGCCGGCAGGAAAGACCGTGTCCAGATGGGCGGCGACGACGAGGATATCGCCATTGCCGAAGCCGCGGCGCAGCCCCATCACATTGCCGACCTCATCCTGCGCGCATTCTTCAAGGCCGTGCGCGCGCAGCATGTCGAGATAGGCCGCCGCGCGCTTTTCCTCCGCGAAGGGCGGGGCGGGGATTTCGGTCAGGGTGATGATGTCGGCGATGGTGCGTTCGTGTTCCGCGCGCATCACCTCGCAGGCCTGGAGATAGCCAGCATGGGCGCGGATGGCGGCGATGGTCTGGTCGGTCGTCATTGCACCCGTGCCCCGGAAAGTCGGACCAATTCGCGCCAGCGGGGCGCTTCCTCGGTGATGAAGCGTTGCGCGGCCTCGGGGCTCTCCGAGACCACGGCGTCATAGGAAAGCGGACGGAGTGCCGCGCGGAAGCCCTCGTCACGGCCGATGCGGGTGAGGGCGGCGAAGAGCCGCGCGCGCTCGGCCTCGGGCGTGCCGGCGGCCAGCATGAGCATGTTCCAGCTGCGGATGTCGAAGCCGGCCAGCGCGGGAACCTCGCCCAGCGATGGCACATCGGGCAGGAATTGCAGCCGCGCGCGGGAGGAGACGGTCAGCGCCAGCAGCCGCCCCGCCGCAACCTGCGGCGAGAGCAAGGGCGGCAGGTCGCAGAGCCCATCCACCTCGCCCGCCAGGACGGCCTGCACCGCCTCGGCCCCGCCGCGATAGGGCACATGCAGGAATTCGACGCCGGCGCCCGAGGCGATGGCCGCAAGCGCCAGATGCGAGACGGTGGCGACCCCCGTGGTGCCCATGCGGATCGCGCCCGGCCGCGCGCGGGCGGTGGCCAGCATGTCCGAGAGGTTGCGCCAATTCTCCCGCCGCGCCGTCTCGGCATTCACCACGCAGAGCACGGCGGCATCGGTGATCTGCGTGACCGGCGCCAGGTCCCGCATCGGGTCGAAGGGCATGGCGGCTTGCAGCAAGGGCGCCGCCAGGATGCTGGCGGCACCGATGATGCCAAGCGTGGTGCCATCCGGCGCCGATTTCGCCACCACATCGGCCGCCACCACGCCGCCCGCGCCCACGCGGTTCTCGACGATGACATTCTGCTCCAGCACGGGCGTCAGGCGGTCGGCCAGGATGCGGCCCAGGCTGTCCACCGCGCCGCCGGGCGGGAAGGGGACGATGATGCGCAAGGGCCGGCGCTGGGCCTGCGCGAGGCCGGGCGCCGCAAGGCCGGCGATGATGAGGCTGCGGCGCTTCATGCGAATTCCCTCTGGCTGGCAAGGCGGGCCGGAATGGCGCCGCGCCGGGCGGCTTCGGCCCAGACGGCTTCGATGGCGGCCCGCCCGCGCCGCGTGACCGCCGCCGCATCGCCGCGCGCCAACTGGCGGTCCCGCACGCGGATTTGGCCTGCGGTGATGACGGTCTGCGCGTCACTCCCCTGGCCATTGGTCAGCAGCGCGCGCAGCGGATTCCAGACCGGCTGGTAGCGTGGCCGCGCCAGATCGAAGATCACGACATCCGCGCGTGCCCCGGGCGTGAGGCGGCCGAGATCGGGCCGTTGCAGCGCATCCGCCGCATCGCGCGTGGCCGCTGTCAGCAGGCGTTCGGCGCTGCCGGCACCGGCGCGGCCCGCCTGGGTCTTGGCCAGCATGGCGGCGGCGCGCAGCTCATCCACCATGTCGAGCGTGACGCCATCCGTGCCGATGCCGAGCCGCACGCCGGACTCCAGGAAGCGCGCCAGCGGCACGCCCCGCCCCGAACGCGCGAAGCCGAGCGGGCAGGAGGCGATGGTGGAGCCGGCATCGCGCACCATCGCGATTTCCTCATCGGTGGCGAACATCGCATGGCCCAGGATCACGCCCGGCCGCAGCAGCCCGCAATCGGCGATATGCGCGACGCTGCCCTTGCCATGGGCGGCCTTCACGGCGGCCACCTCCATCGGGTTCTGCGCGCAATGGATGGAGACGATGGCGCCAAGCTCGCGCGCGGCCCGGTCAATGCGGCGCAGCAGGTCCGGGGAGTTGCTGTCCGGCCCATGTGGACCAAAGCCCACTGAGGCCAGGCCATCCGGCCCCTGGTGTCGTTCGGCATGCAGGCGCATGACGAAGTCGAAGCTGGCATCGCTGGCATCGGCGCCGCGCCAGGCGGGGTTGCCCGCCTCATCCATCGTCAGGTTCGGCTGGGTAAACAAATAAGGGCAGGACCATGTGCGCAGGCCGAGCGCCGTCGCACGCGGGATGAATTCATGCTGCTGCGGGCGCCAGATGTCGAGCATCGCCGTGGTGCCGGTCATCAGGCTTTCCAGCAGCGACATTTCCACCGCATCGCCGATGGCCTCGGCCGACATCATCTCCGCCACCAGATCGCCCAGCGGCATCAGCAGCGAAAACAGGATATGCCCGGGCAGGTCGCCCGGCTGGATGTCATCCGCCAGGCCCCGGAACAGCGGGGCCGAGAAGGCGTGATTGTGCAAATTGATCAGGCCGGGCGTGAGCAGGCCCTCCGGCACCTCGATGCGCTCGGCATCCAGGCTCGGGCGCTCGCTCACGATATCCGCGATGCGGTCGCCCTCAATGATCAGATGCGCCCCCTCCCGCAATCCGGTCTCGGCGCACCAGAGCCAGCGGGGGGAGAGGACGATCATTCAGACGATCCGGTTCACGAGGTCGCTGCGGCCAGCCTGCAGGCGCTGGATGTTCTCCATCATCAGGTCGAGCACATTATCCTCGTAGGAGCAGGTCTCGCCCGCCGTGTGCGGCGTGAGGAAGGCGTTGGGCAGCGTCCAGAGCGGGGATTCCGGCGGCAGCGGTTCCGTCGCCATCACATCGAGGCCGGCGCCGCGGATGGTGCCATCGCGCAGGGCCGCGATCAGCGCCTCCTCATCGGCCACCTTCCCGCGCGCGCAATTGATCAGATAGGCGGTGGGCTTCATGGCGGCGAGTGCGGCGCCATTGATCAGCCCCGTCGTCTCCGCCGTCAGCGGGCAGACCAGCACGACGAAATCCGCGCGCGGCAGGATCTGCGGCAGAGCGGCGGTAGAATGCACCTCATCCGCACCCTCGGCGCCCGAGGCCGGGTTGGCGCGCACGCCGATGACGGTCATCTCCAGCGCCTTGAGCACGCGGATCACCCGCTTGCCGATGGCGCCCATGCCGATGACCACGGCGGTCTTGCCGTTCAGCTCATCCTCGCGCTGGGTGAAATCGCCCTTCATCCCAGACCAGAATTTCTTGTGCTGGTCATCACGGGCGATGAACAGTTTCCGCGTGATGCCGAGCATGAGGCTCACCGCATGCTCGCTGACGGCGGCCGCATTGCCGCCGGCCGCGGAGGCCAGCGCGATGCCATGTTCCTTGAAGGTCGGCCGGTCATACTGATCCGTGCCGGCGGAGAGCGACTGCACGAATTTCAGCCGCGAGGTGAGCGTGGGCAGGGTGTTGCGCCAGAAGCCGCTGACCACCAGCACATCGGCCTCGGGGATGCGGGCCTGGAGTTCGTCCAGGCTGCGCACCTCGAAATGCGGGAAGGGCGCGCCGCGCGCCACGAAGCGGTCGGCGCAGCGATAGGCCACATGGGCGAAGCAGATGGTGGGGTTGCTCGGAAACTGGCTCATGCTGCGGCCTCCTCAAGAAAGACTTGGACGGCCTGGAAGAGCGCGCCGCGGTTGCGTTCCATCCACATCCCATGCGTGCCCTCCCCCAGCAGCACCAGGCGCTTGCCGGGCGAGGCGGTGAGCAGCGGGAAGAGGGTCTGCGCCATATAGGGCGGCGTGTCCTGGTCCCATTCGCCCAGCACCAGCAGGGTGGGGGCGGTGATCTTCGCGGGGTCGTAATAGGGGCGGCCGGCCGCCCAGTATTCGCGCCCATCCGCCACCACGCCATTGGGCGCGCGCAGCGCGGGCGGGTTGCGGCGCAGCCCCTCGGGGTCGGTCGCCCAGGTGACGCCAGCCCAATGCTCGAACCAGCCGGGCGGCACGAGGGTCGCGCGATGCGCCTCCGGCACGCCGGCACCGCGCCGCGCGCGCGCCTGCTCCTGCGTCACGAAGCGATAGGCGCCGATGGTCCCGCCCTGATCCACCAGCGAGGGCGTCTGCCGGTTCCAGATCGGCGCGTAGAGCACCAGGCGCTCCACCAGGGACGGGTTGTCGGCGGCGAAGCGGCCCATCAGCGCCGTGCCCCAGGAATAGCCGAAATGCACGCATTTCGCGATGGAGCGCCGGCCGCGCACGAAGTTGGACACGCTGAGGATATCGGCCACCGCCGTCACGCCGCGCACCAGCGGCGGATTGGCCTCGGGCGGCTGGGACATTTCGGGCGGGCGGGTGGAGCGGCCATAGCCGCGGATATCCATGCACCACACGTCGAAGCCGCGCCCGGCGATATAGTCCATCCAGGAGAGGCCGCCCAAGGGCAGGTCGAAGGCCGTATGCGCGGGATAGGTCGCGCCATGGACCATGATGATGGTGCGGCCGGGGGTGAAGCTCGTCATGCTTTCCAGCCGCTTGTTGCGCACGAAAAGCTCGATCCCGGCATCGCTCGCCGGCACCATGAATTCCTCGGTGATGATGCGCGGCGCCTGCGCATCGGCCTGGACCGTCAACAGCGGCGCGGCCAGGGCTGGCGCGGCAAGCAGGACACGGCGTTGCATGCGGAATTCTCCCTCGGGGTTGGGCTGAGACTACCCAAGCCCGCGCAACTCCGCGAGGGGGCGTTCAACTCAGCAGCGCCAGCCAGGCGCGGCGCAGATCATCGGTGGTGAAGCGGCGCGAGGTGAGGATGACGAAATAGGCATCGCCATCATTGCTCGGGCTGCCCTCGCCGCCGCGAAAGGCCAGAAGGCGGCGGCCGGGGCGGGCGGGGGTGCGGGTCTGCCATTGGTCCACCACCACCAGCCCCTCGCTGGTCTCGCCCAGGTAGATGGCGGCGTGGTTGCCGGTATCGAGGTTCGCGTAGCGCCCATCGGGGGTGAAGGTGGCGATGGCCGTGCCGCGCGGAATGGCGGCATTGGCCCGCACCCAGGGCCCCTTGCGCCAGAGGAAGGTGACGGGCGCGCCCGCCGCCGCCTGCACCAGCGGCACGCAATGCCCATTGCCGAGGAAGGAGACCTGCTGCTCCCACATCTCCGGGCGTTCGGCCAGGTAGAAGTCGAAATCCTCGGCGCGGCCGTCCCGCGCCTCATGGGCGAAGATCTCTTCCATCTGGCGGCGCGAACCCGCACCCATCGCGTGGCTCCCTGCTGGGCGTCGCGCAAGCCTAGACCCGGGACGGGCCGGCCGTCACTTCTCGCAGCGGATGAAGAGCGTGCTGCGATGCGCGATCTCGCCCACATCGGCCGTGCTGCGCTCGGGGCCGGTGGATTCCAGCACGCGCGGCTCCACGCCGGCGCGGCGGGCGAAGGCCAGCGCCGCCTGGCCCTGGATGGCGAAATTCACATTCTGCGCGATGTCGCCCGTGCGGCGGCTCACCGCCTGGGCATTCAGCTTGGAGACGACGACGCCGACGATATTGCCCTGCATGTCCACCAGCGGCCCACCGGAATTGCCCGGCTGCACCTCGGCGCTGATCTGATACTGGTTGGGATTGTCGCCGATGCCGCGCAGCCCGTTCACCTCGCCCCGCGTCAGCTTGGGGTCGGAGCTGAGCAGCCCGGCCAGCGGGAAGCCATAGGCCACCACGCCCTCGCCCCGGCGCACCGCCGGCGCGTTCCGGAAGGCGAGCGTCGGCCCCACCAGGCCCGGCACGTTCAGCACCGCGATGTCGAGTTGCGCATCCATCCGTGCGGGCGGCGCGGCCGCCAGCCAATGGCCCGAGGGGCTGCGCAGGATCACGCGGTTGCAATTGTCGATGACGTGATGGTTCGTCATCACCCGCTCGGGCGCGATGAGGAAGCCCGTGCCGGTCGAAACCTGGCGCGCCTGCTGGTTGGGCTGGGCGAGCGGCGTCTCGCGGCTGGCCGGGCCCGCCATGGGCAGGGGGCGCGCCGCCTGCGGGGCGGCCGGGCGCGCGGCTTGGGCGAAATCAATGTTGCGGTTCACGCAGATATCCTGGTCGCGCAGCACGGATTCGCGCCCATCGCCCAGCACCAGGCGCAGGTCGAAGCGGCAGCCGGCATCGGCGGCCGGATTCACGCGAAACCCGCCGCCCTCGTTCAAGGGGCGGTCGGGCCGAAGCAGGTTGCCCCCCCAATCGCCCTGGCCGCCGCGCGGGCTGCGCACGGCGAAAAGCTGCGTGGCCTCGCTTCCCGTGCGGTTCACGACCCGAAACCCGGAGGGCTCGGCGGCGCTCTGCGCCAGGGCGGGGAGGGGCCCATGAAGGGCGGAGGAGAGGGCGAGGAGGGTGAGAATCATCCGCATGGGCCGCGATGTGCGCATCACTTTGCGTCAGCGCAAGGTGCGCCCGCCTTGACCCTGCCACAGTGGCAGGCGCCACCTGGGAATCATGATGGATCGCCACACCCCCCTGCCGCGCCAGACCCTGCCCGTCTCGGGCATGAGTTGCGCCTCCTGCACCGGCCGCGTCGCCCGCGCGCTGGAGGCGGTGCCGGGCGTCGTCGGCGTGACGGTGAACCTCGCCAGCGAGACGGCCGAGGTGACCGGAACGGCCCTGCTGCCGGCGCTGGAGGCCGCGCTGCGCCAGGCGGGCTATGGGCTGCGCGAACAGGTGATGGAACTCCAGGTCACGGGGATGAGTTGCGCCTCCTGCGTGGGGCGCGTCGAGCGCGCGCTGGATTCGGTGCCCGGCGTGCTGGGGGTGGCGGTGAACCTCGCCTCCGAGCGCGCGACCTTGCAGGTGCTGGCCGGCACCAAGCTCGAAGCGCTGGAAGTGGCGCTGGACCGCGCGGGCTATGGCCTGGCCTCCGGCGCCACCGAGGCGCGCTTCCCGCGCCAGGCGATGGAGCTGGCGGCGGCCGGCCTGCTGGCCGCGCCCTTCCTGCTGGGCATGGTCGGCATGGGGCTGGGGCAGGATTGGATGCCCGGCGGCTGGTGGCAGCTGGCGCTCGCGACCCCGCTGCAATTCGTGCTGGGCGCCCGCTTCTATCGCGGGGCGCTGGGCGCGCTCAGGGCGCGCACCGGCAATATGGACCTGCTGGTGGCCCTCGGCACGAGCGCCGCTTATGCGCTCTCGCTCTGGCAGTTGCTGGGCGGGCACCACCATCTCTATTTCGAGGGCTCGGCCCTCGTCATCTTCTTCGTGCTGCTGGGCAAGCATCTGGAATCGCGGGCCAAGCACGCCACGGCCGGCGCCATCCAGGCCCTGCTGGACCTCAAGCCCCGCAGCGCCACGCGCCTCGATGCGGCGGGCGAGCGGGAGGTGCCGGCGGCGCTGCTGAAGCGGGACGACATCGTGGTGATCCGGCCCGGCGAGCGCGTGCCGGCCGATGGGCTGGTGACGGAGGGTGAGGCCGGGCTGGATGAAAGCGCCCTGACCGGCGAGAGCGCCGCCGTCGCCAAGCGGCCGGGCGATCCGCTCTCCACCGGCACGGTGGTGCTGGATGGGCGCCTCCTGATGCGCGTCACCGCCGTGGGCGAGGAGACGGTGCTGGCCCGGGTGGCGGCGCTGGTCTCCGCCGCCCAGGCCAGCCGCGCGCCGATCCAGAAGCTGGTGGACCGGATTTCGGCCGTCTTCGTGCCGGTGGTGATCGGCATCGCCGTCTTCGCCTTCTTCGGCTGGCTCTCGGCCGGGGCGGGAGGGGAGGCGGCGCTGATGCATGCGGTGGCCGTTCTGGTCATCGCCTGCCCCTGTGCGCTGGGGTTGGCCACGCCCGCCGCCATCATGGCAGGCACGGGGGCGGCGGCGCGGGCCGGCATCCTGCTGCGCGATGCCGAGGCGATCGAGCGCGCGGCCGGTGTCACGCTGGTCGCCTTCGACAAGACCGGGACGCTGACCGAGGGCAAGCCCGTGCTGGCCGGGCTGCACGAGGTCGAGCCTGCTGCGCTGCGCCTGGCCGCGGCCTTGCAGGCGGGCAGCGAGCATCCGCTGGCCCGCGCCGTGCTGACCGCCCATGGCGCGCCGCCGCCGCCCGTGGCCAATTTCCGCGCCCTGCCAGGGCGTGGCGTGCAGGGCGAGGTGGAGGGACGGCGGCTCAGCCTCGGTTCCCCCCGCCTGCTGATCGAATCCGGCGCGGCGCCCGGGCCCGAGCTGGTGGCCGCTGCGGCGGCGGAATCCGCCCAGGGGCGGACGCTCGCCTGGCTGATCGAGAATGGGCGCGTCCTGGCCCTTTTCGCCTTCGAGGATGCGGTGAAGCCCCATTCCGCCGCCGCCGTGGCGGCGCTGAAGGCGATGGGGCTGCGCGTGGTGGTCCTCTCGGGCGACAGCCCAGCGGCGGCGGGCGCGCTGGGCGCGCGGCTGGGCTTGGCCGAGATCGAGGCCGGGCTGCTGCCGGCCGACAAATCCGCCCGCATCGCCGCCTGGCAGGCGGCGGGCGAGCGCGTGGCCATGGTGGGCGATGGCGTGAATGACGCGCCGGCCCTGGCGGCGGCTGATCTCGGCATTGCCATGGGCACCGGCACGGATGCCGCCATCGCGGCGGCCGGCGTGACCCTGCTGCGCGGCGACCCGGCCCTGGTGCCCCAGGCGCTGGAGCTGATGCGCCGCACGCGGGGGAAGATCCGCCAGAACCTCTTCTGGGCCTTTGCCTATAACGCCGCGGGCCTGCCTTTGGCGGCCTTCGGCGGCTTGTCACCAGCCCTGGCGGGGGCGGCCATGGCGGCCTCCTCGGTCTCGGTCCTCGGGAACGCCCTGCTGCTGGCGCGCTGGCGCCCGGCAGGATCTGGAAGGGAGAAAGCCACATGAATATCGGCGAAGCGGCCGCGGCCAGCGGGGTCAGTGCCAAGATGATCCGTCATTACGAGACTTTGGGCCTCATCACGCCGCTCAGGCGGACCAACAATTACCGCTCCTACACCGAGCAGAATGTGGCGGTGCTGCGCTTCATCCGCCACGCGCGGGATCTGGCCTTTCCGCTCTCCGAGGTGAAGCGGCTGCTGGCGCTGTGGAAAAATGACGGGCGGCAGAGCGCCGAGGTGCGACGCATCGCCCTCAGCCACGTTGATGCACTGGAAGAGAAGGCGCGCTCGCTCAAGGCGGTTGCGGATTCCCTGCGGCATCTGGCCCAATCCTGCCAGGGCAATGCCAGGCCGGAATGTCCGATCCTGGATCATATGGAAGGAAAAGCCGATGCCCATCCTTGAGATGCATGTGGACGGCATGAGCTGCGGCCATTGCGTGCAAAGCATCACGAAGGCGCTGCAGACCGCCGATGCCCAGGCCAAGGTGCAGGTGGACCTGGCCCAGGGGCTGGTGAGCGCCGAGACGCTGCTGGACCGGGCCGGCGCGGTGCAGGCCATCGAGGCGGCGGGCTACAAGGTGCAGCCCTGCAGCCGGGCCTGATGCCAAAACGCCTCAAAAAGAAAAAACGAGGCCTCCGGCGGCTGGGGCCGAGAGGCCCCAGACCCCAAGACCGCGCAGCCATTCCCGTCCAGCGCCAAGGAAAGGGGCCTCGGCCGCAGCCGCCGGAGGCCCCCAGGTTGAGCATTCAGGACATAAAAAAACCCGGCGGATCGCTCCGCCGGGTTTCCTTGGTTCTGGCCGGATGGCTCAGCCCTGGTTGCGGTTGCCCAGCAGCGAGAGCAGCATCTGGAACAGGTTGATGAAGTTCAGGTAGAGGCCCAGCGCGTCCATCACGCTGCGCTTGCCGGCTTCATCCGTGCCCTCGGCGTAGGAATACTCGATGTAGTCATTCTTGATCCGCTGCGTGTCATAGGCGGTCAGACCGCAGAAGATGATCACGCCGAGGATCGAGATGGCGAAGGCCAGCGCCGGCGAGGCCAGGAAGATGTTGACCAGCGAGGCGAGGATGATGCCGATCAGGCCCATCAGCATGAAGCTGCCCATCTTCGTCAGGTCGCGCTTCGTCGTGTAGCCGATCAGGCTCATCGAGGCGAAGGTGGCGGCCGTGATGAAGAAGGTGCTGGCGATCGAGGCGCCGGTGTAGACCACGAAGATGTTCGCCATGCTGGCGCCCATCACCGCGCAGAAGGTCCAGAACAGGGCCTGCGTCGCGGTCTTGCTCAGCCGGTTGATGCCGAAGGACAGCACCAGCACGAAGACGAGCGGCGCGAACATCGCCACATAGCCGAGGATGGTCGGCGCGGTGGCGAGGCCACGCGGCGTGCGCACCACGGTGTAGAAGAGCTCGGAGATGCCCGGGGTATGCGCCACCAGATAGGCGACGATGCCCGTCAGCAGCAGGCCGGACGCCATCCAGTTGTAGACGCGGAGCATATAGGCGCGCAGACCGGCGTCGATCGCCGCGGCGTCCACGCTCGCGGTGCGGCCCCAGCCTTGCTGGCCGCCCAGCGGCTGGGTCCAGCGCGATTCGGGTTGCAGTGCCATAAGATCAATTCCTCCAGAAGGACGAGACTCGGGGTCAGCGCCCCGGATGGACAGGATATGGAACTTCTGTAATCGGATTCAATCCAATTCGGAAGCCCCGACGCGGTATCTTCATTCGTTGCGCAAGAGGGGCGCAGGCCGAACACGCAATGCCATGGCCGTTCCGGCATAGCCGAAGGCCAGTACCAGGAGCATGCACCCGGCGACCGTCAGCGCCAAGGTGCCGGGCAGGAAGACCCATTCCTGCCGCATGATGCCCACCACCACGCCCCAGGCCGCCGCCGTGCCGGCCAGCGCCGCCAGCAGCCCCGCGAAGATGCCGAGCACGCCGAACTCCACCAGGAAGGCGCGCAGGATCTGCCCGCGCGTGGCGCCGACCGTCTTCAGCAGCACCGCCTCGCGGATGCGGCGCTGCTGGCCCGCGGCCACAGCACCGGCCAGCACCAGGGCGCCAGCCATCAGGGTGATGGACCCCACGGCGGTGAGTGCGGTGCCGATGCGGCCCAGCAGCACGCCCACCTGCTCCAGCGCCTCCCGCACGCGGATGCCCGAGACATTGGGCAGGGCATCGGTGATGCGGCGCAGCAGGTTCTGGTCCTGTGCGGGATCGCCCCGCACCGTCGCGATATGGGTGTGCGGCGCCGAGGAGAGCAGCCCGGGCGAGGCGATCAGGGTGAAATTCATCCCCAGCGAGCGCCACTCCACATTGCGGAGATTGGCGATCTTCAGGTCCATCTCGCGGCCCAGCACATTCACCGTGATGGTGTCGCCGAGGCCAATGCCCCAGCCGCGCGCGAGATTGGCGTCGAAGGAGACCAGCGTCGGGCCGTCATGATCGGCGGCCCACCAGGCGCCTTCGGTGAGGCGCGTGCCCTCGGGCATGCGGGCGCTATAGGTCAGGCCGCGATCGCCGCGCAGGGCCCAGGCGGTCTCGGGCGTGGCCTGCACCTGCTCGGCCGGCACGCCGTTCACGGCGCTGATGCGGGCGCGCAGGCTCGGCACGCGGCGGATTTCACCCACCCCAGGCGTGTCGCGCGCGATGCTGTCGAAGCGCGAAACCTGGTCGGGCTGGATGTCAATGAAGAAGAAATTGGGCGCCCGGGCCGGCATTTCGCTGCCGATGGCCGAGGCGAGGTTGCCCTGGATCTGGGCGATGGCGGCGAGCGTGGTGAGGCCGAGGCCGAGCGCCACCAGCATGATGGGCGTGGGCGCCCCCGGCCGGTGCAAATTGGCCAGGCCCAGCCGCCAGGCCGGGCGGCGGATGCCCTTGAGCGCCCGCGCGGCGGCCATCAACCCCCAGGCGCCGAGCCGGAACAGCAACATGGCCGCCGCCGCGCCGCCACAGAAGGCGATGGCGAAGAAGCGCTGCTCGGCGGTCGCGATGACCAGCGTGACCAGCGCCGCCGCCGCCACGGCATTGGCCAGCCCCACCCCCCAGCCCGGCCAGAAGCCGCCGGCCCCCAGCACATCGCGGAACAGAGCGGCGCCGGGGATGCGCCCGGCCCGGCCGAGCGGCCAGAGGGCGAAGGTCAGCGCCGTCAGGATGCCGTAGAGCGCGGCCAGGGCCAGCGGCGCCGGATAAAGGCCGATCCGCGCAGGGACGGGCAGGGCGCCGCTGAGTGCCGAGGCGGCCAGCGCCGTCAGCCCCCAACCCGCCACCAGCCCGATCAGGATGCCGAAGGCCGAAAGCGCCAGCACCTGGAAGAGATAGGCCGAGAAGATCGCGGCCGTGGGTGCCCCCATGCAGCGCAGGGTGGCGATGGTGCGGCTGCGCGCCTCCAGCCAGGCGCGCACGCCCGTCGCCACGCCGATGCCGCCCACCAGCAGCGCGGTGAGGCCGGCGAGGGTCAGGAAGGAGGCCGCGCGGTCGAGGAAGCGGTTCACCCCCGGCTCGGCCTGGTCGGCGCGGCGGACGCGCCAGGGCGCGGTGGGGAAGGCCGCGCGCAGCTCCGCTCCGAAGACCCGGGCGGAGACGCCCTCCGGCAGGCGGATGCGGTATTCATGGGTGATCATGCTGCCGGGCTGGGCGAGGCCGGTGCTGGGCAGCAGATCGAGCGGGATGATGGCGCGCGGGCCGAAGACGGTGGGGGTGGCGACGCGGTCCGGCTCCTCCGCGATCCGGCCGGCGAAGCGGATGCGTGCCTCGCCCAGGCGGACCTCATCGCCCGGCGAGAGCCCGAGGCGCTCGGCGACGGCGGGCTCGGCCACCAGCATGGCGCCGGCCAGCGGCTGGGGCGGGTCCAGCGTCAGCGTGCCATAGAGGGGGTAGAGCCGGTCGGCGGCCTTGAGCTCCACCAAACTGCGCTCGCCATTGGGGGCGATCAGCATGGCGCGCAGCAGCGCGACCTCGCTGATCACGCCGCCGCGGGCGCGCACCCAATCCAGCGTCTCGGCGCTGGCCGGCTCATAGCCGGCGCGGATTTCCAGGTCGCCGCCCAGGATGCGCGCGCCGTCGGCCTGCAGCCCGGCATTGATGCCGGCGCGCAGCGTGCCGACGGCGGCGATGGCGGCCACGCCCAGGGCAAGGCAGGCCAGCACGATGCGCAGCCCCTTCACGCCCCCGCGCAGCTCACGCCGGGCGAGGGTGAGGCCGAGGAGAAGGTTCCTCATTCGGCGGCCAGGGGCAGGGCGTTGGTGTCGCTGGTGATCCGCCCATCCTCGATGCGGATCTGCCGCTCGCAGCGGGCGGCGAGTGCGGGGTCATGGGTGATGAGGATCAGGGTGGTGCCGTATTTGGCCCGCAGGTCGAAGAGCAGGTCCATGACGGCGAGGCCGGTGGCGCGGTCCAGATTGCCGGTGGGCTCATCGGCGAGGATCAGCCGGGGCAGGGCGACGAAGGCCCTGGCAACAGCCACGCGCTGCTGCTCGCCGCCCGAAAGCTGGCCCGGGTAATGCGTCAGGCGGTGCCCGAGCCCGACCGATTTCAGCGCGGCCTCGGCGCGGGTGAAGGCGTGTTCGTCGCCGGCGAATTCCAGCGGCATGGCGACGTTTTCCAGCGCCGTCATGGTCGGCACCAGGTGGAAGGACTGGAAGACGATGCCCACCTCCTCGCGCCGGAAGCGGGCGAGATCATCCTCGCTCATGCGCGCCAGGTCCCGCCCGGCGACGGTGAGCTGCCCGCCCGAGGCGCGCTCCAGCCCCGCCAGCAGCATGAGCAGCGAGGTCTTGCCCGAGCCCGAGGGGCCAATGATCCCCACCGCCTCGCCCTCGCCAATGTCGAGGCTGACCCCCTTCAGGATGTTGACCCGGCCGGCCGAGCCCCCCACTTCGAAGGTGAGGTCATGCGCCGCGATGAGGGCTACGGGGGAGTTTGGGGCTTTGTCCATGATGAGCGCATATGGGCGGCGCGCTGCGCTGCAAAAGGCCTTGTTGCTTTTTGCCACAGGCGCTTCGGCCCAAGGGGGGAACCCAACGGCCGCGCCGACCCGCCTTCTGGCGCTCGGGGATTCCCTGACCGCCGGCTATGGCCTGCCGCGTGGCGAGGGCTTCGTGCCGCAGCTTCAGGCCGCGCTGGTGGCGCGCGGGCGCGCGGTGCGGGTGCTGGATGGCGGGGTCTCGGGCGACACCATGTCGGGCGGCGCGGCCCGGCTGGACTGGGCCCTGGCGGATCAGCCCCAGGCGGCGATCGTGGCGCTGGGCGGCAATGACGGGCTGCGCGGCCTGCCGCCCACCCGCATGGCCGAGGCGCTCGAGAGCATCCTCAACCGGCTGGAGGCGCGGCGCATCCCGACGCTGCTGGCCGGCATGCATGCGCCGCCGAACCTCGGGGCCGATTACGGCGCGTCTTTCCATGCCGTCTTCACTGAGGCCGCCAAGCAACGACCGCAATTGATTTTTGTCCCCTTCTTCCTGGAAGGCGTGGCGGGCGATCGGGCGCTGAACCAGGCCGATGGCATCCATCCCAATCCGCGCGGCGTGGCGGTGATGATCCGCCACATGCTGCCGGCCACGGAACAATTGCTGGACCGGGTGGGGCCTCCCCCGGCAGGATAGGTTCGCGAATCCGGGAAGGGGGCTTGGCCCATGCGTCTCTTCGTCGCTCTCGAACTTCCAGAGGAAGTGAAGGATCGCCTCGCATCGCTCACCGGCGGCTTGCCGGGGGTGCGCTGGGTCCGCCCGGAGAATTACCACCTCACTCTGCGGTTCATCGGCGAGGTTCCAGGCTATTTGGCCGAGGAACTGGACCTGGCCTTGGCCAATATCCGCGCCAAGCCCTTCGCGCTCAGCCTTTCGGGCCTCGGCACTTGCGAGCGGGCGGGGCGGGTGCAGTCGCTGCATGTGGTGGCGGAGCGGACGCCGGCCTTGGCGCACTTGCAATCCAAGATTGAGACCGCCCTGCAACGTGCTGGAATGCCAGCGGAACGCAAGCGCTTCGCGCCGCATGTGACCTTGGCCCGGACGGAGGGCGCGGCGCTGCCCAAGCTCGCTGGCTTCATCCAGGCGCATAACCTGTTTCGCACCGAGCCGGTGATGGTGGAACGCTTCGTCCTCTACTCCTCCCAACTCGGGAAGGAGGCGGCGGTCTATACGCCCGAGGTCGAGTATGCGCTGGCCGCCTAGCCGGGCGGGTGGCGTGCCCTGAAGGACGGAGTTTCGCCATGCCCCGCGTGATCGCCGCCTGCTGGACCATGACCGACATCGCCCTGGGCGGTGCGGATGTGGGGGGGCGCACCTTGGCCCTGGATCAGGTGGCTCGGGAGGCGGAGACGCAGCTTCGCCTCCTTGGTCGGCAGGGGGCGGCGCCGGGCGTGCGGCTCTTCGTGGTCCCCGAGTATTTCTTCAATGCCGGCGGGGGCCTGGTCTCACGCAGCGACAAGCACGCCATCTACCGGCGGTTGGAAGGGATCAGCGCGAGCATCCCCGACGTGATCCTCGTCGCGGGGACCATTGCCTATTCCAAGGGGATCTTCAGCACCGATGTGCGGAGCGTCTCGCCCATTCTGCTCGGCGGGCAGATCATGAAGAAACTCTACAAGGCGCATGATGACGGCGTCTATCAGATCAATGGCACCTTCCGCACCAAGACCGATCAAGGAAAGGGCGTCCCTCTCGTGCAATTGCAAGGGGTCTCCATCGGCGTGGATATTTGCATGGACTACAACCGGGAGCGGATGAAGGCCTATATCGCGGCCCATGGATTGCCGCTGCCGGATATTCACATCCATATCAGCGGGACCAATGCCTATGGGGCGGTGAGCGCATCGCCCCGCGTGGGCGGGCTCTACCTGCATTGCGACCTCGGCGGAAAGGGCACGCGGGCAGCCCGTGCCGGGCTGGTCACGGGCTTTGACGGCGTCACGGCCCAGGTCGCCGATCTGGCGCCGAGCCGGCAATACGTGCTGCCCCTCGGCCGGATGACCCTCTTTGACGCGACCATCTAGCCCCGGGCCGCTTGAGGGTTTTCGCCAGCGGGCCTAAACCCTGCCGCGTGGCAAGGTTTCGTCCCTTCCTGATCCGCCTGCTCGCGGCCGTCCTGCTGTTGCAGTCGGGCGTGGCGGTGGCCCATTGCCTGCGCGGGATGAGCGGCGCCGAGGGCCTGCTGGTCGAGATCTGCTCGACCGACGGGCTGCGGACCATCCGCCTGGATGCGAATGGCGAGCCTGCGCCGGAACACGCACCCGAGGCCGAGGGCGGCTTCTGCCCCGTTTGCCACGGCCTGCCGGGCGTTGCCCTGCCCGAACCTCTCCGCCTCGCCACGCCGGCCTGGCTCGGCACCACCGTCACCTGGCAGGATACGGCCGAGCCCCGCCTGCGCCCCCCCGCCCGCGCCCCGCCCTACGCGACCCGCGCCCCTCCCGTCACGGCCTGAACACACCCGCCCGCGCGGCCCGGCTGCCCGGGCGCCGCGCCCGTTCCTGCCCTGACGGATCCTCGCCATGTCCCTGTTGCGCCGCGCCCTGCTCAGCGCGCCTTTCTGCCTTTCCCTCGCCATTCCCGCCTGGGCCCAGCAACCCGCGGCCGAGCCGACGGTCCGGCTGCCCTCGCCGGTGTTTGACCTGGGCGAGCTGGTGGTGCCCGCCCCCCGCAACCGCCCGCAATGGCCCGCCACGGTCAGCCGGGTGGATCGGCAATTGCTTGATGACCTGGATGCGACGCGCCTGCCCGATGCGCTGCTCGCCGTGCCCGGCGTCACGCTGAACCCGGGCAACCGGGGCGGCAGCCGCAACGAGACCGCCTTCTCGTTGCGCGGCTTTGACCAGCTGCGGGTTCCCGTGCTGATCGATGGCATCCCGATCTATGTGCCCTATGACGGCTATCTGGACATCAACCGCCTGCTGCTGGGCGGGGCGGAGCGCGTCGAGGTCACCAAGGGCTTCGCGCCCATGGTCTTCGGCCCCAATGCGCTGGGCGGCGCGGTCAACATCATCTCCCGCCGGCCGACGCGCGCGGTGGAGCTGGATGCCCGCATCGCCTTCGACCTGCAGAACAGCGGCGATTACAGCGGCGTGCGCGCCAGCGCCGCCTTCGGCACCGCGCAGGAGCGTTTCTACGCGCAGGGCAGCGTCTCCGTCCTCTCGCAGGATTCGACGCAACTGCCCCAGAGCTTCAACCCCGGCCTGTTCCAGCCGCAAGGCGACCGGCTGCGCAGCAACACGCAGGATGTGCGACTGACGGGCAAGCTCGGCATCACGCCGAACGACACGGATGAATATGCCATCGGCTTCGCCATCCAGCGCGGCGAGCGCGGCGCGCCGCCCTATGCCGGGCTCGACCCCACGCGGGCGATCTTCTTCGACTGGCCGCGCTACGACAAGGACAGCCTCTATCTGCTCACCCGCACCGCGCTGCCCTTTGGCGAAGGCAGCTTCCTGCGAATGCGCGCCTATTACGACAGCTTCCGCAACCGCCTGATGCGCTATGACGACCAGACCTACACCACGCAGCGACGGCCCTTCGCCTTTGACAGCTCCTATGACGACCACACGCTGGGCGGCGGCATCGAGTTCGGCACCAACACGCTGCCTGGCGGCAATATCCGCATCGCCTACAACACCAAATACGATGTGCACCGCGAATTCGGCCCACGCACGCCGCAGAGCGAGATGCGCGACATCATCCACTCCTTCGGCACGGATGTGACGCAGCGGCTGACGCCCTGGCTGACGGCCACCGCCGGCCTCAGTTACGACATCCGCGACGCCATCTCGGCGCAGGACCCGGCCACAGGGGGCGTGGCCCGCTTCCCGACCGAGAGCCAATACGCGCTGAACGGGCAATTCGGCCTGCTGGCCCAGGTGAATGCGGAGAATGACCTCTTCGCCAATATCGCCCGCCGTTCGCGCTTCGCCTCCATGTTCGAGCGCTATTCCTATCGCCTCGGCAATGGCATCCCCAACCCGAACCTGGCGCCGGAGCGGGCGACCAACATGGAAATCGGCTGGGAAACCCGGGCGCTGGCCAACACCACCTTCCGCGTCGCGGGCTTCTATTCGATGGTCAGCGACTTCATCCAGGCCGTCTCGGTCGGCCGCAGCCGGGTGGCGCCCTTCAACGTCATCACCCAGTCGCAGAATATCGGCGAGGCGAATTTCTACGGCGTGGAGCTGAGCCTCGAAGCCCGGCTGCGCCCCGATCTTCGGCTCACCGCCAACTACACCTATCTCGTGCGGGAGCGGGAGGATACGCGCACCACCCCCTTCTTCGGCACGCCGCGGCAGCGGGTGTTTGTCAGCGCCACCTGGGATGTGACGCCCCGCTTCCAGCTGGTGCCGAGCGTCTTCGGCCAGTCGGACATGTTCACGACCGACCTCGGGACGCGCCGGCCGGTCAATGGCTTCGCCATTCCCAATCTGCGCGCCGCCTATCGGCTCAACGACAATCTGAGCGTGGAGGGGATCATCTCCAACATCACCGACACGCGCTTCGCCTATGATGACGGCTTCCCCAATCCGGGCCGATCCTTCCGCTTCGGCCTGCGGGGGACGTTGTGATGCGCCGGCGTTGCCTCCTGGCCGGACTGGCCCTGGCGCCGCTGGCGGCCCGCGCGCAGGCTCCGGCGCGCAGCCGGCCCATGTCGGAGATGCGCGGCGGCTGCGAGAATTTCGGCCTGGACCTGCGGGCGGAATTGGCCCGTTTCGCCGGCGCGGCCCGTCCATTTGCAGCCACGCCCGGCGCGCCCGATCCGGCGGCCGAGCCGCTGCGCCCGGACGAGTTGGCCGATGCGGCGCTGCTGCCCTTTGGCGGGTATCGGCCTCTCTCCCCGCCGGCGCAGTCCCGCAGCGCCGAGGGCCGCTTCGGCGGGCATCTGCCGATCCTGCTGCCGCGTGCCGGGCGCTGGCGCATTTCCGCCGGGCCGGGTGGCTCCTGGTACGACTTGCTCGATGCGAGCGGCACGCCCCAGGCGGACCCCTGGTTCGAGATGCAGACCGGCTGCCAGAGCCTGTTCAAGACGGTGGTTTTCGCCGTGCCCGCCGGGGGGCGCTTCATCCTCGCGATCAATGGCAATCGCACGCGGCAGCTTCATATCCTGGTCTCGGCCGATGCCTGACCAGGACAGCCGCCGGGCGGGGCGCCGCTGCCTCGCCCGCCCCGCTTCCTTCTGACCCTCAACCCAGGACCATCCCCATGACCTCACGCCGTCTTCTGCTTCTTGCCACGCCCCTGCTGCCCGTCGCGGCCGCCGCCCAGGGGCATGACCGCATCACCGAACTGGGCCCGCTGCGCATCGTGAACCCCTGGACCCGCGCGGCGGGGCAGGGGATGCAGGGCGGCGGCTTCCTCGTCATCCGCAACACCGGCGCCGCGCCGGACCGGCTGGTTTCCGCCAGCTCCCCCGCCGCGGGCCGGATGGAGCTGCACACCCATATCCGCGATGGCGATGTGATGCGCATGCGCCCGGTGAACGACATCCCCGTGCCGGCGAATGGCGAGGTGACGCTCCAGCCGGGCGGGCTGCACCTGATGCTGATCGGCCTGACCCAGCCGATGAATGCGGGCCAGACCATCCCCGTCACGCTGCGCTTCGAGCGGGCGGGCGAGGTGACGATCCAGCTCGCCGTGCAGGCGGCGGGCGCGCGGCAGCCGGCGCATCGGCATTGAGCGGAGGCGGCCGGGGCCGGGCCCTTGCCCAGCCCCGGGCGCGCCGTTAGATAAATTTTCATCCACCTTCGGCGAGTCTCCCGCGGGCCGCTCCCTGGCCCGCAAGGCGGCATTCCGCTGTGCCCCACCCCCACCCACGGATCATGCCGATGCCGCGCCTGCTGCCCTTTGCCATCGCCCTTTTCATGCTGACGCCCTTCCTGCTCTGGGCGGGCTTCTTCGCCGGCGGGATGCGCAGCGGGGTGGAGGCCTGGCAATCCCCGGTGGGCTGGGTCCTGCTGGCGACCTCCCTGCCGCTGGCCGGCCTCTTCTGGATTCAGAATCTGCGCCAGATGGGCGATTCCATGGGCGAGGCCTCGCGCCTCAGCCTTGCCGCGCGCCTGGCCCGGATCCTGCCCTTCGCCATGCTGGGGATCGGCGTCGCGGGCTCGGCCTGGCTCTGGCTGCGCGGGGAGGGGGTGGCGCTGGCGGTGATCGCGCTGCTGGCCACGCTGACGCTCTCGGTCCTGGGCCGGCTGGCGGCGGAGGATTCGGTCGAGCCGGGCTTCACCCCCATGCCCGCCGCGACGGATCACCGCGCCGAGGATGAGCTGGGGCGGGGCATCCTGGTCTTCCTGGCGAATATCGCCATGGCCCTGGCGCTGATCGCCTATTACGTCACGCCGCAGGTGCTGTTCTGGGCGCTGGGCGGGCTGGTGCCCGTGGCCTTCGTGCTGATGATGCGCCTGGCCTGGTGGGCCACCGAGGGCGGGGCCGCCGCGCCCGAGGCCCTGCCGGCTGCCGCGCAGGAAGCCGTGACCGAGGCCGAGGCGCCGCTGCGCCGCGCGGCCTGAGGGGGGCGGCCCTTTCGCCGGCCCCGCTTCCTTGTATCTTGCGCGCCGCGCATCAGGGAGAGCGGGCATGAACATCCAGGCGGCCGAGGCGACCACGCCCCTGCTCACCATCGAGGGCGCCCGCGCCACCATCCGGCTGAACCGCCCGGCCGTGCACAACCGGATCGAGCCGGCCGATCTTCTCATGCTCGGCCAGCATTTCGCGGCGGTCGAGGCCAATCCCGAAATCCGTGTGCTGGTGCTGACCGGCACCGGCAAGTCCTTTTCCTCCGGCTATCACCTGGGTGACATGGCCGAGCGGCCGCAGGCCGAGGTGACGGCGCGCGCCGATGCGCCCTCCTTCGAGGGCGTCGCGGACCAGCTGGAGCGGCTGCGCGTGCCGACCATCTGCCGGCTGAATGGCGGCGTCTATGGCGGCTCGACCGATCTCGCGCTCTGCTGCGATTTCCGCATCGGCGTGGACACGGCGGAGATGTTCATGCCCGCCGCGCGGCTCGGCCTGCATTACTACCCCTCGGGGATGGTGCGCTATGTCAGCCGGCTCGGCCTGAATGCGGCGAAGAAGCTGTTCCTGACGGCGGAGAAGATCCAGGCGCCCGAGATGCTCGCCATCGGCTACCTGACCGAGATGCTGCCGGCGGCCGAGCTGGATGCCCGGGTGGATGCGCTGGCCGAGCGGCTGGCGGCCATGGCGCCCTTGGCCGTGCAGGGGGTGAAGCGCAGCCTGAACGAGATCGCGCGGCAGGAATTCGACGTGCAGGGCGCGCTGGACCGCGCCAAGGCGAGCCAGGCGAGCGAGGACCTGCAGGAAGGCCTCAAGGCGTTCCGAGAGAAGCGGGCCCCCGTCTTCAAGGGGCGCTAAAGGAAAGGGGTCTGGGGCCCGTGGCCCCAGCCGCCGGAGGCCTTTCTGACTTCCGCCATGCGTCCCGCTAGGGCGGCCCCGGCAAAATCAGCAAATCCCTTGGCTGCCACCGCCGCGAAACCCGCCTATAAGCGGCGCAACATTTCGGCTTGGGATCACCCGCGCGCATGTCCATCCACGCAGCCCTCACCCATCGCACCAGCTACCGCTATGACCGGCCGGTCACGCTCGGGCCGCAGACCATCCGGCTGCGCCCGGCGCCGCATGCGCGCACGCCCATCCTCTCCTATTCGCTGAAGATCGAGCCGCAGCCGCATTTCCTGAACTGGCAGCAGGACCCGCAGGGCAATTTCCAGGCCCGCGTGGTCTTCCCCGAGCGCGTCACGCATTTCGACGTGACGGTGGACCTCGTCGCCGACATGGCGACCATCAACCCCTTCGACTTCTTCCTGGAGCCCGAGGCCGAGCACTACCCCTTCGCCTATGACCATGTGCTGGACGAGGAGCTGGCGCCCTTCCGCAAGCTCGCCGCCCCGGGGCCGCTGCTGAAGTCGCTGCTCGCGGAAATCCCGCGCGAGAAGGCGCGGATGGTGGATTTCCTGGTCTCCATCAACCAGCTGGTCCAGTCGCGCATCTCCTACATCGTGCGCATGGAGCCCGGCGTCTGGGACCCCGAGCGCACGCTGGGCGAGGGGCGGGGCTCCTGCCGCGACTCCGCCTGGTTGCTGGTGCAGGCGCTGCGGCATCTGGGCTTCGCCGCGCGCTTCGTCTCGGGCTACCTGATCCAGCTGGTGGCGGACCAGAAGCCGCTGGACGGCCCGGAAGGCCCGACGGCCGATTTCACCGACCTGCACGCCTGGGCCGAGGTCTATCTGCCCGGCGCCGGCTGGGTCGGCATGGACGCCACCTCCGGCCTGATGGCGGGCGAGGGGCATATCCCGCTGGCGGCCACGCCGGAGCCCGCCTCCGCCGCGCCCATCTCGGGCCTGGTCGAGAAGGCGGACACCGAATTCGAGTTCGAGATGCATGTCACGCGCATCGTCGAGACGCCGCGCGTCACCAAGCCCTATACGGATGAGGTCTGGGCCGCGATCCGCGCCGCCGGCGACCGCGTGGATGAGGCGCTCAAGCGGCAGAACATGCGCCTGACCATGGGCGGCGAGCCCACCTTCGTGGCGGCCAGCGACCGCGAGGCGCCGGAATGGAACACGGATGCGCTGGGCCCCACCAAGCGCGCCTATGCCAACCGGCTGCTGCGCCGGCTGATCCCGCTCTGGTCCAAGGGGGCCGTCATCCACACCGGCCAGGGCAAGCAATATCCGGGCGAGCCGCTGCCGCGCTTCGCGCTCTCGGCGCATTGGCGGCGCGATGGCGAGCCGGTCTGGCGCAACCCGGCGCTGCTGGCCTCGGATGACGATACGGATGATGCCAACCATGTGACCGCCGCCCATTTCGCGGCGAGCCTGGCCGAGCGGCTGCAGGTGCCGCCCGAATTGGCCAAGGAGGCGCATGAGGACATCCACTACTACCTCTGGCGCGAAAGCCGCCTGCCGGCGAATGTCGTCGCCGAGGACAGCAAGCTGGCCGACCCGCTGGAACGCAAGCGCTTCGCCCGCCTGTTCCGTGGCGGGCTGGCCACGCCGACCGGCACGGTTCTGCCGCTGCGCCGCGTGGTGCAGGGCGGGCAGCGGCGCTGGCAATCGGGCCGCTGGTTCTTCCGCGATGACACGCTCTTCCTGACGCCGGGCGATGCGCCGATGGGGCTGCGCCTGCCGCTCACCTCGCTGCCCTGGATTGATCCGGCCGAACTGGCGAAGGAGCTGGACAGCCCCGCCGATCCCTTCGCGCCCGAGACGGAACTGCCCCTGCTGGAGCAGATCCGCGCCAGCTTCCGCACGCCCGGCACCGGCAACGACCCCTATGCCCTGCCGGCCGACCAGCGCCCCACGCCGCAGCCGGCGCCGGAAGTGGGCATGGACGATCCCGCGCAGGTCCGCACCGCACTCTGCGTCGAGCCGCGCGGCGGCATGATCCACGTGTTTCTTCCGCCGCTTTACGCGGTGGAGGATTGGCTGGAGCTGATCGCCGCCATCGAGGACACGGCCCAGGAAACCGGCCGCAAGGTCTTCATCGAGGGCTATCTGCCGCCCGAGGATTCGCGCCTCCAGCATTTCTCCGTCACGCCTGATCCGGGCGTGATCGAGGCCAATATCCACCCGGCCGAATCCTGGCCCGAAATGGTGGAGCGCACCGAGCAGCTCTATGAGGAAGCCCGCCAGATCGGCCTTTCCACCGAGAAGTTCATGCAGGATGGGCGGCATGTCGGCACCGGCGGCGGCAATCATGTGGTGATGGGCGCGGCCCGCGCGGAGGATTCACCCTTCCTGCGCCGGCCGGACCTGCTGCGCAGCCTCGTCTCCTTCTGGCACAACCACCCCTCGCTGAGCTTCATGTTCAGCGGGCTCTTCATCGGCCCCACCAGCCAGCATCCGCGCGTGGATGAGGCGCGGATGGATGCGCTGCGCGAGCTGGAGATCGCCTTTGGCGAGCTGGACCGCATGGGGGGCAACCCGCCGCCCTGGATGACGGACCGCCTGTTCCGCAACATCCTGGCCGACATGACCGGCAACACCCACCGGACGGAATTCTGCATCGACAAGATGTATGACCCGAACTCGTCCTCCGGCCGGCGCGGCCTGGTGGAATTCCGCGCCTTCGAGATGCCGCCCCATGCGCAGATGAGTGCGGCGCAGATGCTGCTGATGCGCTCGGCCCTGGCGGCCTTCTGGGACCAGCCCTATCGCCGCTCGCTGGTGCGCTGGGGCACCTCGCTGCATGACCGCTTCATGCTGCCGCATTACGCGCGGGAAGACCTGCACGGCGCGCTGGAGGAACTCAGCCAGATGGGCTTCGGGCTCGACCCCGCCTGGTTCGCGCCGCATGTGGAATTCCGCTTCCCCAAGATCGGCGAGGTCAACGTCTCGGGCATGGGCCTGGAATTGCGCGCGGCCCTGGAGCCCTGGCATGTGCTGGGCGAGGAGCAGGCCGCCGGCGGCACCGTCCGCTACGTGGACAGCAGCGCCGAGCGCGTGCAGGCGCGCGTGACGAATTGGGTGCCGGAGCGCTTCCTCCTCGCCGCCAATGGCGTGGCGGTGCCCATGCAGCCCACCGGCCGCGCCGGCGAGTTCGTCGGCGGCATCCGCTTCAAGGCCTGGGACCCGCCCTCGGCGCTGCATCCTTCGGTGCGCGCCCAGGCGCCGTTGATCCTGGATGTGCATGACCGCTGGACGGGGCGCTCGCTGGGCGGGCTGTCGCACCACATCGCCCATCCCGGCGGCCGGGCCTATGAGGATTTCCCGGTCAACGCCAATTCGGCCGAGGCGCGGCGGCGCTCGCGCTTCTTCGCGCATGGGCACACGCCCGGCGCCGTCCAGCTGGCCGAGCCGCGGCCCAGCCTGGAACACCCCTGCACCCTCGATCTGAGAGCCTTCGCACGTGACTGACCTGCTCGCCGGCGGACCTGATGAAATGGTCTCCGGCGAGGGGCGCATCCGCCCGCATTGGCGCGGCGTGATGGGGGTGGTGGGCAGCCTGGGCCGCCAGGGCCTGGCCGAGCGCGGGGAGCGCCTGGCCCGGGCCATGGCGGATGATGGCGTGGCCTCGCTGCTGCCTGGTGCCTCGGGCGCCGCGCTTTGGCGGCTGGACCCGCTGCCGCTGCCCATCCCGATCGAGGAGTTCGAGGCGCTGGCCGCCGGCATCGCGCAGCGCGCGCGGCTGCTGGATGCGGTGCTGGCCGATCTCTACGGCGCGCAGGAATTGCTGGCCTCGGGGCATATCCCGCCGCCCCTCGTCTTCGGCAGCCCGGCCTTCCAGCGCACCGCGCGCCGCAGCAAGGGCCCGCCGCGCCGGCCGCTGCTGCATCTCTACGCGGTCGACCTGATCCGCGGCGCGGATGGCGCCTGGACCGTGCTGCAGGACCGCACGGGCCTGGCCTCCGGCCTTGGCCAGCTGCGCGAGAATCGCCGGCTGATCGGCACGGCCATGCCGGAGGTCGCCCGCGCCAGCCTGCCGCGCAGCATCTCCCCCTTCTTCGACCGCTGGCAGGAATCGCTCAGCCGCCTGGGCCCGCATGGCATGAGCGACCCGGCGACGGCGCTGCTCTCGCCCGGCACGCGTGATCCGCATTGGTTCGAGCATGTGGTCCTCTCGCGCGAGCTGGGCTGCGCCCTGGTGGAGACCGGGGATCTCACCATGCGCGGCGGCGCGCTCTTCCTGAAGACGCTGAGCGGCTTGCAGCCGGTGGATGTCGTGCTCTCCCGTGTGGATGCCGCGGCGCTCGATCCGCTGGACCAGCCCGAGGCGCCGGCCGGCAGCGGCGTGCCCGGCCTGCTGGATGCGGTGCGCCATGGCGCGCTGACCCTGCTGAACGCCCCCGGCGCGGCGCTGGGCGAGGCGCCGGCGCTGAGCGCCTTCCTGCCCGCCCTGGCGCCGCTGATCCTGGGTGAGGAGCTGCTTCTGCCCGGCCTGCCCACGCATTGGCTGCGCGACGCCGCCACGCCCACGCCGCCCTTGCCCGCGGGCCATCTGCGCTGGATGTTCCGGCCGGAAGGGCAGGGGGCCTCGTCGGAATGGCTGGAGCGCCCGGCCCAGGGCGGTGTCGCGGCCATCGCCCTGCCGCCTTTGCCGGTGGCGCCCGCTCTGGAGAATGGCGCGCTCACCCCCGCCCCCTTCGTCCTGCGCATGTTCGCCGTTTCGGATGGCAGTGCCTGGCATGTGCTGCCGGGCGGGATCGCGCGGCTGGTGACGGCGGGCGCCAAGCTGACGGGCCGGCTTCCGGGCGGCGGCTGGTGCAAGGATGTCTGGGTGCCGGCCGACCCTTCCGAGGCGATCATCGGGCCCGCCGCGCAAAGCGGCCCGCCCATCGCCATCCGCCGCACGGCCGGCGCCATCCCCTCGCGCGTCGCGGACAACCTCTTCTGGCTCGGCCGCTATGTGGAGCGGCTGGACCGCGCCGCCCGCCTGATGCGCGCCACCATCACCCGGCTGCGGCGCGGCGCGCCCCTGCCGCGCGAATTGGCCGAACTCGGCACGCTCGCCATCTGCCTGCGCGAGGCGCAGCTGCTGGATGAGGAATCGCGCCCAAGCGCCGGCAGCCTTTCGGCGCTCGCCAGCGCGCTGGAGCGGGTGGGGCGCCCGGCCGTGCGGCAATTGCAGGGCACCATCGGCGCGCTGGTCGAGTCCGTGCGCGACCGGCTGACCGCCGACATGCACGCCACGCTCACGCAAACCCTGCGCGCGGCCGAGGAAGCGCTGGACAATGCGGCGGCCGAGCTGCCGGACCTGGCGCGTGCGCTGCTGCCCTCACTGCGCTTCGCCAATGCGGTGGCGGGCATCGCCTCGGAGAACATGGTGCGCGGCGGCGCGCGGCTCTTCCTCGAACTCGGCCGCCGCATGGAGCGCGCCCATGCGGTGGCGAGCGAGGTGGCCGTGGCGCTGGACGCGCCGCCCGCGCGGATCGAGGCCGGGCTGCGCCTGGCGCTGGAGCTGTGCGACAGCGTGATCACCTATCGCAGCCGCTATTTGGCCGTGCTGCAGCCCGCCCCCGCGCTGGATCTCGTGCTGGCCGATACGGCCAATCCGCGCGGCCTCGCCTTCCAGCTCCAGGCCATCGGCGCCGGGCTGCGGGAGGTGGCGGCGGAGGGCGATGCGGGCATGGCGCAGGATATCCGCCGCCTGCTGGCCCAGGCCGAGGGCATCACCGCGCAACTTCTCGCCGCGCCCGACCAGGCGGAGGCCGCGGCGGCAATGCTGCCGCCCCTGCTGCGCGGCATGGCGGGGGAGATCGCCACCCTCTCGGACCAGGTGTCGCGGCGTTATTTCGCGCTGCTGCCGGCGGCCAGGGCGGTGGGGGTGGATGTGGGCGAGCCGGCGGTGATTGAAGTCTAAGGGCCTCCGGCGGCTGGGGCCCCCCGCCATAATAAGGGAGGCCCCAGACCCCTTTCATTTTGTCTGGTCCGCCCTTCGACGGCCGGCGATTCGCCAAGGAATGGGGTCTGGGGCCCGTGGCCCCAGCCGCCGGAGGCCCTTTTTCTTCCCCCGGTAGGCGCGCCGCCCCCCATCCGGCACAATGGGGCGGATGATCTACTGGCTTCGACACCGCACCGCCTATGGTTATGCCCAGACCGTGGATTTGGCCGCCCATCTGCTGCACCTGAAGCCGCGCGCCCTGCCCGGGCAGCGCGTGCTCTCGGCCCGCCTGACCTGCGTCCCCAAGCCCGACCATCACACCGAGACGCATGACCATTTCGGCAATGCGGCCACCCGGCTTTTCCTCGTGGCGCCGCACACCGGCTTCGAGGTGACGGCCGAAAGCCTGGTCGAGGTGGATTTCGCCCCGCCGCCCGAGGCCGGGCTGACCCTGCCCTGGGAGGAGGTGGCCGCCCAGGCGCAGGGCGTCGAGACGGCGGATTTCCTGCACGCCACCCCGCATATCCCGCTATTGGCCGAGGCCACCGCCTATGCCCGCACCTCCTTCCCGCCCGGCCGTCCGGTGCTGGAAGGGCTGCTCGAACTCAACCGCCGCATGCGGCAGGATTTCGTCTTCCAGGCGGGTGTGACCAGCATCACCACGCCGATCAGCGAGGTGCTGCGGGACCGGCGCGGCGTCTGTCAGGATTTCACCCAGGTGATGCTGGCCGGGCTGCGCGGCCTCGGCCTGCCGGCGCGCTATGTCTCGGGCTATGTGCGCACCCGCCCGCCGCCGGGCCAGGTGCGGCGGCGCGGGGCCGACCAGTCGCATGCCTGGGTCTCCGCCTGGCTGGGGCCGGATCAGGGCTGGGTGCAGCTGGACCCGACCAATGGCATCGTGGTGCGGGACGAGCATGTGATCCTGGCCTGGGGGCGGGACTTCTCGGACATCTCACCGCTGCGCGGCGTGCTGCTGGGCGGGGGGGATCACCGGCTTTCGGTCAGCGTGGATCTGGAGCCGGAGATGGAGCGGTAAGATATTGATATAAAATGGCCTCCGGCGGCTGGGGCCGAGAGGCCCCAGACCCCAATCCTTGGCGCTGACCTTGCAAGGCTGCGCGGTCATGGGGTCTGGGGCCTCTCGGCCCCAGCCGCCGGAGGCCTTTCCCTTAAGCCGCGAAGCGCGCCGCCACGGCGTCCCGCTCGGCCGCGCTCATGTGCAGCCCGAGCTTGGTGCGCCGCCAGAGCACATCCTCAGCCGAACGCGCCCATTCCTCGCGTCGCATCCAGTCCAGCTCCGCCTCGGTCAGCCCGGCGCCGAGCGCCGCCCCAGCGCCGCCGCCGGCAAAGACCCGCGGCAATTCGCCGCCATGCGTGCGCACCAGCCGGGGCAGCGAGCCAGGATCGAGGAAAGGCAGGGCGCGCGTCATCTCGGCGGTGAAGCTGGCCACGGATTTGCCACCCAGGTCACCGCCCGGCAGGGTGGCGCCGGACGTCCAGGGCGTGCCCTCGCGCCCCAGCGCCTTGGCGATCTGCCCGCTGGCTTCCTCGGCCAGGCGGCGGAAGGTGGTGATCTTGCCGCCATAGATGCTGAGCAGGGGGGCGGCGGCGGCGTCCAGCTTCAGCACGTAATCGCGCGTGATGGCGGAAGGATCATCCGCGCCATCGTCAAACAAAGGCCGCACGCCGGAATAGGACCAGACGATGTCCTCCGGGGAAATCCAGCGGCGAAACTGGCGGGAGACGGCGGCGCAGAGGTAGGCGGCCTCCTCGGGCGTGCAATGCGCGGTGGCGGCATCGCCCTCATGCGGCACGTCGGTGGTGCCGATGAGGCTGAAATTATCCTCATAGGGAATGACGAAGACCACGCGGCGGTCGTCATTCTGCAGGATGAAGGCGTGCTCGCCCTCGTAAAGGCGCGGCAGGACGATGTGGCTGCCGCGGATCAGCCGCACGGCGCCGGGCTTCTCGGTGTGCGCGGAGTCCAGTGCGCGCTGCACCCAGGGGCCGGCGGCGTTCACGATGCCGCGCACGCGGATCCTCTGGCCCTGGGCATCGGGGCCGCGCAGCGTCACATCCCAATGGCCGGGGTGGCGCGTGGCTTCCTCGAAGCGGGTGCGGGTGCGGATATCGGCGCCACGGCGCTTCGCATCCAGCGCGTTGAGCAGGACCAGGCGGCTGTCTTCCACCCAGGCATCCGAATAGGCGAAGGCGTGGGTGATCTCGGGCTTGAGCGGCGCGCCCATCGGGTTGCGCGCGGTGAGGAAGGATTCCGCCCCGGGCAGCGAGACGCGGCGCGCGAGGTGGTCATAGAGAAACAGCCCCGCGCGGATCATCCAGCGCGGCCGCATCTCCGGCCGGTGCGGCAGCACAAAGCGCAGCGGCCAGATGATGTGCGGCGCCATCTTCAGCAGCACCTCGCGCTCGCCCAGCGCCTCGCGCACCAGGCGGAACTCGTAGTGTTCCAGGTAGCGCAGCCCGCCATGGATGAGCTTGGAGGAGGAGGAGGAGGTGGCCTGCGCCAGGTCGCCCTGCTCGGCCAGGATGATGGAATAGCCGCGCCCGCTCAGATCGCGCGCGATGCCGGCGCCATTGACGCCGCCCCCCACCACCAGAATGTCAAAAGCCTGCATTTTTGTCCGGTCAGATCAGCTTCGCGCGGATGCGGGTCACCAGGATTTCCGCCACGACGACGACGGCCAGGATCGCCAGCAAGATGGTGGCGACCCGCTCCCATTGGAAGAAGTTGATCGCGTCATCCAGCACCACGCCGATGCCGCCCGCACCCACCAGGCCGAGCACGGCGGATTCGCGCACATTGATGTCCCAGCGGAAGAGCGCGATGCCCCAGAAGGCCGGCTGCACCTGCGGCCAGATGCCCTTGAGCATGCGGTGGCCCCAGGGCGCGCCGCTGGCCTCCAGCGCCTCGACCGGGCCGGGGGCGGATTCCTCGATGGCCTCGGCCAGCAGCTTGCCGACGAAGCCGATGGAGCGGAAGGCGATGGCGAAGGTCCCCGCTGCCGGGCCGGGGCCGAAGACGGCCACGAAGATCAGCGCCCAGACCAGGCTGTTCACCGAGCGCGAGGAGACCAGGATGAACTGCGCCAGCGCGTTCAGGCCCGCGTTGCGGGTGATGTTGCGCGCCGCCAGCAGCGCCACGGGGATTGCGAGGAGGATCCCCATCAGCGTCCCCAGCGTCGCGATATGCAGCGTCTCGATCATCGCCGCATGCACCGAGGGGTAGTAATGCGCGAGGTCTGGCGGCCACATGCGGATCAGCAGGTCCGCCATCTGCTCCGGCGCATCGGCCAGGAATTCGGGGATGATCTCGATGGAGCGGATGGACCAGACCAGCGCCGCCACGAAGGCCAGCCACAGCGCATAGCGCAGCAGGCGCTCGCCGAAGGAATGGCGGACCCATTCGCGCGGGACAGAGGTGGTGCTCATCGCAACGCCGCCCGGATGCGGCCCGAGACGATCTCGGTGATGAAGATCAGCGCGATGATGCTGAGCAGGATGGCGCAGACGAAATCATAATCGAAGCGCTTGAAGGCGGCGAAGAGCGTGCCGCCGATCCCGCCCGCGCCGACAATGCCGACCAGCGTGGAATTCCGCAGGTTGGAATCGAGTTGGTAGATGCCAAAGCCGATGAAGCGCGACGCCACCTGCGGCACCACGCCATAGATCAGCACGCCCGCGGGCGAGGCGCCGGAGGCGCGCACCGCCTCCACCTGCTTCATGCTGATTTCCTCGATGGCTTCGGCGAAGAGCTTCGCGATGAAGCCCATGGAGGCGATGGTCAGTGCCGCCACGCCGGCCAGCGCGCCAAAGCCCAGCGCCTTCACGAAGATGATGGCAACGATGACGTAATGCAGCGAACGGCAGAGCGCCACGAAGCCGCGCGTCGGCGCCGCCAGCCAGGCCGGCGAAAGGTTGCGCGCCGCCATCAGGCCGAGCGGCAGGGAGAGCAGGATGCCCAGCGCGGTGGAAAGCACCGCGATCTGCAGGCTTTCCAGCAAGCCTTCCAGCAGCAATTCCCAGCGCTCGAAATTGGGCGGGAACATCCGGGCCAGGAAGCGCTGCGCCTCGCCAAAGCCGAGCAGCAGCCGCTCGCCCGTGATGCCGAGCTGGGAGCTGGCATAGACGACATAGGCCAGCGCCAGGGCGCCGCCGATCCGGGCCGGCCAATTGGGCGGGAAGGGGTTACGTGTGGCGCTCACAGCCAGTCTTCGCCGCCATAGATCTGGCGCAGATGGTGGCTTTCCAGCGCCTCGGGCGGGCCGTCGAAGACCACCTCGCCGCCCGTCATGCCGATGACGCGGATGGCGAAGCGACGGGCCAGTTCGACATTGTGGATGTTCACGATGACCGGCACGCCGGCCTCGCCGGTCAGGCGGGCCATCAGCTCCATCACCTCGACCGCCGTCTTGGGGTCGAGCGAGGAGGTGGGCTCATCGGCCAGCAGCAGGGCGGGGGATTGCATCAGGGCGCGGGCGATGCCCACGCGCTGGCGCTGCCCGCCGGAGAGCGCATCGGCCCGGCGCGTCGCCTGGTCGGGCAGGCCGACGGCATCCAACAGGGCGAAAGCGCGCTCGATATCGCTGGCCGGGTATTTCCGCAGCCAGGCGCGCCAGAGCGGCACATAGCCCAGCCGCCCGGTGAGGACATTTTCCATCACCGTCAGGCGTTCGACGAGGTTGTATTCCTGGAAGACCATGCCGATCCGGCGGCGGGCCTGGCGCAAGGCCCCCCCGCGCAGCTTCGCCAGATCCTCATCGCCCATCCAGATGGCGCCGGCACTTGGCTCGACCAGGCGGTTGATGCAGCGCAGCAGGGTGGATTTCCCGGTCCCCGAAGGGCCGATCACCGCGGTGATTCCCTGCGCGCCGATCTCCAGATTGATCCCGCGCAGGACAGGCTTTCCAGGGGTATAGGATTTCTCCAGCCCCTGGATGCGCAGAATCGGCGTCACTGGGGGCGGGGCGCGGGGGCGGGCGTGGCTGCGGCCGGCGGCGCCGCCTGCTGCTGGGCCGCACGGCGGCGTGCCTCGGCCTCCAATTCGCGGCGGCTCTCCTGGTCGAAGGCGGCGCGGGTATAGGGCGCGTTCACCGCATCGGCCACGGCGCGGACGGGCGCCCATTGCGCCTGGTAGGTGGCGGGCCAGAAGCGGTCATTGCCGCCGAGGTCCCGCACCATCGCGGGCGGGAAGCGGTAGTCGTAGAAGCATTGCCGGATGCGCGCGGCGAGCTCGGGCTGCAGGTCATGCGCATGCGCGAAGCTGCTGGTGGGGAAGGGGTCGCTCTGCCAGATGGTGCGGAAATTCGCCGCCTGCACCTGGCCGCGGCCGACCATCCGGTTGAACACGTCGCTCGCCACCGGCGCCGCGTCGAAATCGCCCGCATTCACGCCCATGACGGAGCGGTCATGCCCGCCCGAGAAGAGCACGCGGTAATCCGTCTCCGGCGTCACGCCATTGGCCGGGAAAAGCGCGCGCGGGGCGAGATTGCCGGAATTGGAGGTGGCCGAAGTGTGCGCCACGCGGCGGCCGCGCAGGTCGGCCAGGGTGCGGATGTCGGAATTGGCGCGGGTGATGACGACGACGCGATAGCTCTCGAATTCCCGCTCATTGCCCTTGATGGCGAAGGGCACGGCGCCGGCCAGGTTCACCGCGAAGGCGGTGGGGCCGGTGGAGAAGCCCGCGATGTGCAGCCGGCCCGAGCGCATGGCCTCGACCTGGGCGGCGTTGCTGGTCACCTGGAAATACACCACGCGCTTGCCGGTGCATTGCGTGAGGTATTCCAGCAGCGGGCGGAACTGGCTGGCATAGAGGGCGGGGTCTTCCACCGGCGTATAGGCGAAGACCAGCGTGCTGGGGTTGCGCAGGCGGGCCGGATCGGTCGGCGCATCGGCCACGAGGTCCCGGTTCTCGTCGCAATAGGCGTCATCCAGCGCGCCACGATGCGAGCAGGCGGCGGGCTGCGCGCTGGCCGATTCGGGCAGCAGGGCGAAGGCGGCCGCGTTGAGAAGGGTGGTGGCCAGAAGCAGGCGGAGCATGGCGAGTGTTTCCCCGGGTTCTTGTGGTTTGGCGGCCGGCAGCCCACCGAAACCGGGACAGGCTGTCATGCCCAACTCACATAGCGCCCGGGGGGCGCCTTGTCAGCCAGGGCGCTCAGGCATGGCCGACCGGTCCCATCGAATCGAGGCTGGTGGCGCGCACCACCGAGGCGAAAAGCCGCAGCGCGTCCGGGCCGCCGCGATCCCGCAGCGCGCCATCCTCCATTTCCAGGGCCAGCAATTCCGCATGCTCGGCCAGGGTTTCGGCCGCGCGGCGCAGGGCCTCGCGCGCCAGGACGAGCTGCAGCTCATCCGGCATGTCCTTCCAGTCGGAGGGCGGGGGCATGGGCGAATTCATCCGCTTGCCCGCCCTTCTGGCGGTAGGTTTGTCTCCGGCTCAACTCCGGCCGGGCTGTTCTAGATGGATTGGCGTTAACAGAGCCTTGCCCGGGCCGCCCGGCTCAGGTGAATTTTGTCCGGACCTCGCCCAGGCCTTCAAAGGCCACGCGCACCTCGCAAGGGCCATCCAGCCAGATGGGCGGCGTGACGGAGCCGAGCCAGACCACCTGGCCGGCCTTGAGCCCGCCAAACACCTCGGCCGCGCCGGAACCGGCGAGCCAGGCCAGCGCCTCCATCGGATGGCCCAGCAGGTCACGCCCATGGCCCCCCCCGCGCGAGGCGCCATCGACGAACAATTCGCCCCGCATGGCGCCGAGATCGAGTGCCTGCCAATCCGCGGCCGGCCGGCCCAGCACGCCCGAGGCGTGGAAGACCTGGTCCGCGATCAGCGTGGGCGTGCCGAGTTCGGCGAGGTCGCCATAGCGCTTTTCCACGATCTCGATGGCGGGGAAGACCTCGGCCACGGCGGCCTCGGCCTCGGCGCGGGTGGTGGGGGCGAAGGGCAGGTCCCGGCCCAGGCGCACGCCCACCTCGCATTCCACGCCGAGGCCCAGGAAGCCGGCATAGGGCGCGGTGAAGCCATCGGCGTTCAGGCTGCCGGCCGGCACAAAGCCGGCGGCGGGGTGCGCGAGGCCGAGATAGGCCTGCATCTGCTTCGTCGTGGCGCCGATCTTGAAGCCGGCCGGCGGCAGGGCGCCCAAAGCGGTGGCGATGGCATGCTGCGCGGCATAGCCCGCGGCCACGTCCTGGGGCGCGGCGGCGCCGAGCGGCGCGAGGATGCGCTTCGCCCGGCGGGCATCGAGGATCATCTGGGCGGCTTGGCTCATGTCTTCACTCCCTGGCCAGTTCATAAAGCGCGACCGCGGCGGCGGCCGAGACATTCAGGCTTTCCATGGCGGCGTTGATCGGCAGGCGCACCAGCTCATCGCAGGTTTCGCGCGTCAGGCGGCGCAGGCCCTCGCCCTCGGCGCCCAGCACCAGGGCCACGCGGCGGCCGGTCAGGCCGGATTGGGCGAGGGTGACCGGGCCATCCGCCTCCAGCCCCACCACCCAAAGGCCGGATTTCTTCAGCTGCTCCAGCGCGCGGGAGAGGTTCACCTCGCGCAGGATGGGCACGACTTCGAGCGCGCCGGAGGCGGCGCGGGCCAGCGTGCCCGTCTCCTGCGGGGCGTGGCGGTCCTGCACCACCATGGCGGCGGCGCCGAAGGCGGCGGCCGAGCGCAGGATGGCGCCGACATTGCGCGGGTCCGTCACCTGGTCCAGCACCAGCACGGGGCCGGTCGTGCCCTCCAGGAGCTTTTCCATGGGCGGCGGGTTCAGGGGATCCGCCAGGAGTGCCGCGCCCTGGTGGATGGCGTCGGGCGGCAGCAGCGCGTCCAGGCGGTTGCGCTCCACCGGCTCGGGCGCGATGCGCCAGGGGGGGGAGAAGCGCTCGGCCAGCTCCTGCTCGGCGCCGCGCGTCACCAGAAGGCGGCGCAGGCGGCGGGCGGGATTGGCCAGGGCGGCGGAGACGGCGTGCAGGCCATAGAGCCAGACGGCGCCGCCCTCGGCCGCGGGGGCGGAATCCTGGGGGCGGGGGCGGTGTCGTTGCTGGCGCATTTCTCCATCAAGCCCGCGCCGCGCCCGCTGGCAAGCGGCGCCAGCCTGTCCTATGGAGCAAGAGCGCGCCGGGTTAGCACAGCGGTAGTGCAGCGGTTTTGTAAACCGAAGGTCGGGGGTTCGATCCCCTCACCCGGCATGCCTTGCTCCGCGCGGCTTCCCCCTGGGGGAAGGACGTCACATTTCCTCACGGCCCGAAGCGCAGTCCGGCATGCGCCCGTTACATTGGGGGCGCATCTTCCTCTCAACGGAGCGACACACACGCCGTCTCCCGGAACCGGAGAACACCGATGAAATTCGCCACCACCTTGGGCCTCGGCCTGGCCCTGATGAGCACCGGCCTTGCCTTCGCGCAGACCGCCACACCGCCCGCTTCCCCGCCCGCTGCCACCGATGCCCGGCCCGACCGTGGCCCGCGTGGCGAGCGCGGCGCGCGCATGTTCGAGATGCTGGACGCCAATCGCGACGGCCGCATCACCTGGGAGGAATCCTGGACCTTCGTCACCACGCGCTTCGCCACGGCCGACGCCGACCGCAGCGGCGGCCTGAGCCTCGAGGAATTCGCCACCATGCGCCTGCGCGGCGCCGATGCGGCCACGCCCCGCCCGGAATACGCGGCGCGCGCCGAGCAGATGCGGGGTGCGATGTTCCGCGGCCTGGATGCGGACCGCAACGGCCAGGTCACGCTGGTGGAGATCCGCCCCATGGCGGAAGCGCGCTTCCGGGCCATGGACGCGAATGGCGATGGCGCGGTGGTGCGGGAGGAGATGCCGCAGCGCGGGCATCATCGCGGCGGCCACCACGGCGGCGGTCACCACGGGAATGGCCCGCGCGGCGAGGCGCCGGCTACGCCGCCGGCCCGCTGAAGGCCAGCCGTTCCGCGATCAGGAAGGGCTGACCCGGGGCCGCCTGCGTGAAGACGCAGACCGTCCCGACCTTGCGGGGCTGTTCCACCAGCCCCGCGAAATGCGCCTCCGCCAGGGGGCGGATGCGCGCCGCTTCCTCGGGCGGGAGGCGGTGCGTCAGCGTGATGTGGAATTGCCACTCGCCCATCACATAGGGGTAGCCCCAGCGTTCCAGCAGCGCCTCATGCGTGGCGCTGAGCGGCGCCTTGCGGCGGCGGGCGAGTTCCTCCTCGGTGGGCGGCGCGCGGTGGTGATCCAGCGCTGAGACCGCCGAATCGGCCAGCGCGTGAAGGGCGGGGCAGGGCGTGGTTTCGCGCAGCGCGAGGAAGCCCTTGAGGTCCTGCACGGAGAGCGGCGGCAGGGTGAAGGGCGCCTGGCTTTCGGCCCAGCGCGCGGCATCGGCGATGAAGGCCTGGTAGCTGGTGGCCAGCCGGAAGGGCGGCTTGAGCGTCGCGTGCAGCCCATAGCCGCGCGGGTCCGAGGTGATGTCGGCGAGCCCTGGGATGGCCGGCTGCGCCACCCGCGCCGCCGTCTCGGCATCCCGCCCCAGCCAGGCGCTGCCCGCCGCATGCAGCGGATCATCCAGCTCCGGCGCCCAATAGACAGCAACGCGCATCATCGGAATGGGGTCTGGGGCCAATGGCCCCAGCCGCCGGAGGCCTTTTTCTTCTTCAAATCACCCGCTCCCCCGAGCGCCACACCTGCCGCACCACCGGCATGGCGCCATAGTGGCTGATGCGCACCAAATCGGCCCGCAGCCCCGCTTCCAGGCGCCCGCGATCGGCGAGGTTGCACATGGCCGCCGGCGCGCTGGTGATGGTGGCGATGGCGCGGGGCAGGCCGATTTCGGCGGCGATGAGGAAGGCGGCCTCGATCAGCGCGGGCGGCACATAATCACTGGCCAGCACATGGACGGCATCGGCGCGCACCAGGTCCATCGCGGCCACATTGCCGGAATGGCTGCCGCCGCGGACGATATTGGGCGAGCCCGCGATGACGCCCACGCCGATGCGCGCGGCCTCGATGGCGGCTTCCATCGTCACGGGAAACTCGCTGACGCGAATGCCATCCTCGGCATTGCGGCGGACTTCGCTGGCGTCCTCGTCATCATGGCTGGCCAGCGGGATGTTGCGCCCGGCGAAGCGGTCGATCACCAGGCGGCGCTGGCGTTCGCGCAGCTCCGCGCGCTGGGCCTGGAGCTTGAGGATGCGCACCTCCACCTCCGCATCGGTCATGCGCGTCTGCTTGATGCGCATGGCGCGGTAGCGCGCGAGGTCGCGGTATTGGCCGACGCCGGGCGAATGATCCATCAGGCTGACCATGGCGACGAGGGGATGCTCGGCCACCTGGTCCAACAGGCCCGGCATGTCGCGCGCGGGGAGTTCGCAGCGCAGATGCAGAAGGTGCTCGGCCTTCATGAAGGGCTGGTCGTGCAGCGCCGTCAGGTCGCGCACGCCATCATGGAAGGTCTGGTCGCGCCCCTGGTCGAAGCCGAGATCGCCGAGGCAGAGCGCGTCCAGCACGGTGGTCACACCCGCCGCCGCGCATTGCGCGTCATGCGCGATGAAGGCCGAGACGGAGGGCCAGCGCGCATTGGCGCGGGGCTGCACCTGGCGCTCCAGATTGTCGGTGTGCACATCCACCACACCGGGGATGAGGATATCGCCCTCGCAATCGAGCGCGCTGGCGTGATGCGCGCGGCCGGGCTGGATCTCCGCGATTCGGCCGTCGCGCAGGATGATCGTGCCCAGGAGTTCCGCATCCGGGAGGATGAGGCGGGCATGGGTCAAAACAGTCTCGGTCATGCGGCGTCTTCTAGCGGAAGGATGTCATGGGTGCGATCCGCCACGCGGTCCCGCACTTCGATGTCATGGAAGATTCCAACGAGGGCCGCGCCGCGCGCCTTGGCCTCGGCGATGAGGGCGATGACGACCTCGCGATTGGCGGCGTCCAGGCTCGCGGTGGGCTCGTCCAGCAGCAGGATGGGGTAGTGGGGCGCGAAGCCGCGCGCCAGGTTCACGCGCTGCTGCTCCCCGCCCGAGAAGGTGGCGGGCGGCAGGCCGTGCAGGCGGGGCGGCAGGTTCAGGCGGGTGAGCAGGGCGGTGGCGCGGGCTTCGGCCTCGGCCTGCGGCATGCCCCGCGCGCGCAAAGGCTCGGCCACCACATTGCGGGCGGAGACGCGGGGAATGACGCGGAGGAATTGCGAGACATAGCCCAAGGTCTCGCGCCGGATTTCGCGGATGAGGCGCGCATCGGCGGTGGCGAGGTCCACGTCTTCGCCGCGATGGTCCAGCCAGATATGGCCAGAATCGCTGCCGTAATTGCCTTGCAGGCAGCGCATCAGGGTGGATTTGCCAGCACCCGATGGCCCTGTCAGCGCCACGCATTCGCCGGGCATGACGGTCAGCGCCTCATCGCGCAGCACCTGAAAGCCGATGCCGCCTTGCAGATGCAGGGTGAAGCCTTTTGCCAAGGCTTGGATGCGAATGGCGGGCCTCATGCCGAAAGCACCGAGGCGACGAGAAGCTGCGTGTATGCGTGGCGCGGATCATCCAGCACGCGATCGGCCAGGCCCTCCTCCACGATGCGGCCGTGCCGCATGACGATGATGCGATGCGCCAGCAGCCGCGCGGCCGCGATGTCATGCGTCACGAAAAACACGGCGAGGCCGAGTTCGGCCACCAGGCCACGGATCAGGTCCAACAGCCGCGCCTGGACGCTGACATCCAGGCCGCCCGTGGGCTCATCCATGAAAACCAGGCGCGGCTGCGTGACGAGGCAACGGGCGATCTGCAGGCGCTGCTGCATGCCGCCCGAGAAATTGCGCGGCGCCTCGTCAATGCGCGCGGGGTCCATTTCCACGCGCGCCATCCAATCGGCGGCGGCGGCGCGGATTTCGGCGTAGTTCCGGGCGCCGGCGGACATCAGCCGCTCGCCGATATTGCCGCCGGCGGAGATGCCCATGCGCAAGCCGTCGCGGGCGTTCTGGTGGACGAAGCCCCATTCGCTGCGCATCAGGCGGCGCTTGGCGGCCTCGCTCAGCGCGCCGATCTCATGCGGCGCGCCTGCCGCATCGCGGTAGAGGACGCGGCCGGATTGCGCGTCCATGGCGCCCGCCAGCACGCGCAAGAGGGTGGACTTGCCCGAGCCGCTTTCGCCGACAATGGCGACGACCTCGCCCGGGTGGATGTCCAGCGCCACATCATCCAGCGCGCGCACGGCGCCGAAGCGCAGATGCAGGCCGGAAGCTTCCAGCAGTGGCGCGCTCATCGGGCCTGGTTCTCGCGGCAATGATCCGTGTCCGAGCAGACATAGATGCGCCCGCCCTGGTCATCGGCGATGATCTCATCGAGGTAGCTGGTCGTGCTGCCACAGGCCGAGCAGGCCTGGGGCGCGCGGATCGGCACGAAGGGATGGTCGTCGAAATCCAGGCTTTGCACGCTGGTATAGGGCGGCACGGCGTAGATCTTCTTCTCGCGCCCCGCGCCGAAAAGCATGATGGCGGGCGAGTTGTGCAGCTTCGGATTGTCGAAGCCCGGAATGGGCGAGGGCGACATGAGATAGCGCCCGCCCACCATGACCGGGTGATTGTAGCTGCTGCCGGCCTCGCCCTGGCGGGCGATATCCTCGTAAAGCTTCACCTGCGCCAGGCTGTAATCGCCCAGCGCATGCAGGCGGCGCGTTTCCGCGAGGCGCGGTTCGAGCTTGAAGAGCGGCTCGGGCATCGGCACCTGGAAGACCATCACCTGGCCCTCGGTCAGCGGGCGCTCGGGGATGCGGTGGCGGGTCTGGATGATGGTGGCTTCCGCCGTGTGTGTCGTGGTGGCGATGCCGGCGACCTTGGCGAAGAAGGCGCGGATGGAGACGGCGTTGGTGGTGTCATCGGCGCCCTGGTCAATCACCTTCAGCACGTCGCGGGGCCCCAGGATGGCGGCCGTGACCTGGATGCCGCCGGTGCCCCAGCCATAGGGCAGCGGCATCTCCCGCGCGCCGAAGGGGATCTGATGGCCGGGGATGGCCAGCGCCTTGAGGATGGCGCGGCGGATCATCCGCTTCGTGGCTTCGTCCAGATACGCGAAATTGTATGAGGCGTCCGGCGTGTTGCGCGGGATCATCGCGTTCATGCCTTGTCCTCCCAGCGCGCGCGGATGCTGCGGATCTTTTCCAGCTCGCTCTGGAAATCCACATGGTGCGGCAGCTTCAGATGCTCGACGAAGCCGGTGGCTTCGACATTGTCCGCATGCAGCAGGACGAATTCCGCATCCTGCGCAGGGGCCGTCACCTCCTCGCCCAATTCGCGCGCCATCAGCGCGCGGTCCACCAGCGCCATGGCCATGGCCTTGCGCTCGCCATGGCCCATGGTGAGGCCATAGCCGCGGGTGAATTGCGGCGGGGTTTCTGCGTTGCCGGCGAATTGGTTCACCATCTGGCATTCCGTCACGGTGATGTCGCCAATGGAGATGGCGAAGCCGAGTTCGGGCGGCGCCAGCACCACCTCCACTTCGCCCATGCGGAGTTCCGCGACGAAGGGGTGCGCATTGCCGTAGCCGCGCTGGGTGGAATAGCCCATGCCGAGCAGGAAGCCCTCATCGCCGCGCGCCAGGGATTGCAGGCGCAGGGCGCGGGGCGTGGGGAAGGGCAGGGGCTCGCGCGTCAGATCGGGCGGGGGCGTGCCGTCATCGGGCGCATCGCGCGCCATGAGGCCTTCGCGCGCCAGGAGTTCTGTCACGCGCGGCATGGTGGCGTGGGCGGCCTCGGCCTCCTGCGGCGCGTGGCCTTCGGCGGCCATGGCGAAATCCAGCAGGCGATGCGTGTAGTCGAAGGTCGGGCCCAGCACCTGGCCGCCGGGGAGGTCCTTGTAGGTGGCGCTGATGCGGCGCTGGACGCGCATGGCACCGGTATCCACCGGCTCGCAGGCGGCGAAGCGCGAGAGGGTGTTGCGATAGGCGCGCAGCAGGAAGGCGGCCTCGATCAGATCGCCGCGCGCCTGCTGGATGGCCAGCGCGGCGAGGCCCCGGTCATGGCAGCTGCCCTCCGCCATCACGCGGTCCACCGCGAGGCCCAGCTGCTGCTCGATCTGCGCGGGGGTGAGGGCGGGCAGGGTCTCATCGCCGCGCCGGCGCTCGGCGAGCCAGGCATGGGCGGCCTCGATGGCGGCCTCGCCGCCCTTCACCGCGACATACATCAGGCAGGCTCCGCGAGGCGTGTGGTGCGCGGGAGCGCCGCAAGGCGGCTGCCGGCGCAAAGGATGAGGTCAAGGCCGCGCGGGAATTGCGCGCGGTTGGCGGCCCATTGGGTGGCGAAGTCGTCCGGCAGCCCGGTGGCGGCCAGGCGATGCTCATGCTCGATCCCCGGGCCGGTCAGGCGCCAGCCGGTGCTGTCATCGAGGGCGGCGAGCTGGAGGATGAGCGTCGCGCTCTCCTGCGGGGTTTCGTCGCTGCCCGGGTTCAGCAAGGCGAGTTTCGGCATGGCGCCGAGCGCGAGCGCGAATTGCGCCGCCCCCAGTTCGGCGAAGGGGGCGCCGGTGTGGAAGGCGATCCACTCCCGCGCCTCGCCCGTGGCGTCGGTCCAGAGCGGGGTTTCCGCATCGGCCAGCGTCAGCAATGCGGCGGCGGCGGCGGGCTCCAGCCCGGGGGGCAGGTCCGGCAGGGCGGCGCAGCGCTGGATGCGGCCGGGGCGGGCCATGGCGTTCATCAGCGCGGCGAAGCTCTCCTGCGCGCCGAAGACGGGGTCTTGGAACGCGGGCCTCATCGCCCCCTCCTCATCGCATGGTCGCCAGGGTGGCGAAGCGGACTTCGGTGGCGGCGGCGCGGCGGGCCGTCAGGGCGGCCGCCGCCTGCTGGCGCTCGCGCAGCGGCGCCACGATCTCGGCCAGAAGCACCGCCTGCCATTCGGGGCGTTGCAGGCAGGCATCCAGCAGGGCGGCGAGTTCGGCCGCGCGGCGGTCCCGCCCCAGGCGCCAGCAATGGCCGAGGGTGCCGCCCTCGATGCTGACGGAGCAGCGGGTGATGGTGGCCTCGCCCAGGTTGAAGGCCGCGCCATCGCCGCCGGCGCGGCCGCGCAGCATGGTCAGCCCGATTTCGGGGCCGCGAATCACGCGGTGGGCGGGCAGGGGGGCCAAGGGGGCGAGAAGGCCCTGCAACTCCTCGGCGCTGGCGCGGGCGAGGGTGGCCATCCATTCGGGGCGGGTCATCATTTGTCTAGACAGCTATACATCCGCCCGTCTATGGTCAAGGTGTTATTGCCACCCTGGAGCGCCGGCTTGGTTGAAACTTCCGTGACGTTCGAAGCGCCGCCGCTGGATCGTGGCGCCGGCATCGCGCTCTGGCGCCAGATCGGCGCCGCCATCGAGGCCGCGATCCGCGAGGGCCATCACGCCCCCGGCCAGCGCCTGCCGACCGAGGCCGAGCTGGCCCAGCGCTTCCGCGTGAACCGCCACACCATCCGCCGCGCCATGGAGGAGCTGGAATCGCGCGGCGTGGTGCGCGTGGAGCAGGGGCGCGGCAGCTTCGTGGCCGAGGATGTGCTGGATTATCCGCTCAACGCCCGCACCCGTTTCAGCGAGATCATCCGCGCCCAAAATCGCGAGCCCGCCGGCCGCATGCTGCGCCTCACCGAAATCCCGGCCGAGCCGCGCATCGCGGAACTCCTGGAAATCCGCCGTGGCCGGATGGTCGCGCTGGCCGAGCGCATCGCCATGGCCGATGGGCGGCCGGTGGCGCTGGGCTCGCATCACTTCCCCGCGCATCGCTTCCCCGGCATCCTGGCGCTGTTGCAAGAAAATCCCTCGATCACCCACGCGCTGGCCGCCTGCGGCGTGCCGGATTACCGCCGGCGCATCACCCGCATCACCGCCCGCATGCCGAGTGCGGAGGAAGCCGAGGCCTTGCAGCAATCGCGCAGCCGCCCCGTCCTGGTGAGCGAGGCGGTGAATGTGGACGGCGCCGGCCGGCCGGTGGATGCGACGGTGACGCGCTATGCGGCCGGGCGCACGCAGATGGTGGTGGAGTCCTGAACATGTCCTGGAACATCACGGGCGGCCAGGTGCTGCGTGACGGCCGCCTGCAACCCGGCGCGGTGGCGCTGGAAGAGGGCCGCATCGCCCCCGAGGCGCCCGGCGCGCGCGGCTTCGACGCGACCGGCCTGCTGGTCCTGCCCGGCATCGTGGACATCCATGGCGATGCGCATGAGCGGGCGCTGCAACCCCGCCCCAATGTGGATTTCCCCGCCGACTTCGCGCTGCGCGACGCGGCCGCCCAATGCCTCGCCGCCGGCATCACCACGGCCTATCTCGGCGTTACCCTCTCCTGGGAGCCGGGGCTGCGCTCGCTGCCCGCCTTCCTCGCCACGCTGGCGGCGCTGAAATCGCCGCCGCCCGGCCCCGAGCTGCGTGTCCATCTGCGCTTCGAGGCGGATAATTTCGGCGCCGAGGCCGATGCGGTGGCCGCCATCGCGGCCGGCCAGGTGCATCTCTTGGGCTTCAACGACCACACGCCCAGCATCGTGAAGAAGCTGAAGAACCCGAAGGAGCTCGGCAAATATGCCGGCCGCGCCGGCGTCAGCGAGGAGGAGATGGTGGCGCTCGCCCACGCCGCCTTCAGCCGCCGCGCCGAGGTGCCGGCGATGCGCGCGCGCATGGCGCAGGCCGCCCGGGCCGCCGGCATCCCCATGCTGAGCCATGATGACGCGGTGCTGGAAGACCGCGCGATGTTCCGCGCGCTCGGCGCCACCATCTGCGAATTCCCGATGGCGGAGAATGTCGCCGCCGATGCCCGCGCGGTGGGTGAGGCGGTGGTGATGGGCGCGCCCAATGTGGTGCGCGGCGGCAGCCATCTGGGCTGGGCGAGTGCGGCGCCGCTCGCCGAGCGCGGCCTCGTCACCGTGCTGGCCAGCGATTACCACTGGCCCGCCCTGCTGGCGGCCCCCTTCCGCATGGCGGCACGTCGCGTGCTGGACCTGGCGGCGAGCTGGGCGCTGGTCTCCGCCAACCCGGCGGAAGCGCTGGGCCTCACCGATCGCGGCCGGATCGCCCCGGGGCTGCGCGGTGACCTGGCGCTCACCACGCCGGAAGGGCGGCTTGCGGCGGTCTTCACCGAGGGTGGCCTCAGCTGGATCGCGCCCGGGATGGCCGACCGAATCCGAGGCGAGAGCATGATCCGCTGAGGTGGAGTCACCGAAGCGGTGAATCATTCTCTCAACAAGGCGAGATCGTGATCCAGCGATGGCGGATCACGATCCAGGCGCCGCGCCTATCGCGCCGCCGGGTCGGGCACGAAGACCGAGGTGGAGTGCTGCGGCCCGCCATCCTCGCGCGGCTTTTCCAGGACCAGGTAGATCCACCCGCCGGGGACCGGCATGCGGAGGGTTCGGCGCTCCTTGTCGCTCTGCACCTTCTCCCAGCCCAAGACATCCATGCGACGTGTTCTCCCTGCTGCACCCGCCGGGCCAGAATGCCCCGGCGGGGTGGCCCCGGTCCAGGGCGGGTGCCGGTTCAGACCGCCAGCCAGGGGCCGAAGGCGTGGCGCAACTGCTCCATCACGCGCGGATCGGGGGCGGAGCCAAGCCCCTGGCGGGCTTCCAGCAGGGTGCGCAGCGCGAGCGCCCGGGCATCCCCCGGGGCGCGGCGCAAGGCTTCGGCCAGATCCTCGGCCGCCGCCGCATCCTGCCGCGCCAGGGCCGCCAGCCCCGCCCGCGCCGTGAAGGGCGCCGAATCGCGCGGGCCCGCGGCGGCGATGGCGGCGGCGAGGGTGGTGCGCGCCGCCTCGATCTCGCCCAGGCGGTGCAGGGTGAGGGCGCGCTCGGCCAGGATATCGGCGCGGCCCGGCGCCTCGCGCAGCGCGAGGTCGTAATCGCGCAGCGCCGCGCCGAATTCATCCAGCGCACGCCAGGCATTGCCGCGCGCCAGCAGCGCCGCCGGATCGGCCAGGGCCGGGGCGGCGATGAGCAGCCCGGCCAGGATCATTCCCCGCATGGCGAAGCCCTCCCTCCGCCGGCATCATGCCGGGTGGCGGTTCAGCCCCGCAAGGCGATCGCGGCGCCCAGCGCCAGCAGCCCGGCGAAGAAGACCCGCTTGAACATCGCCTCCGAGAGCCGCCCGCGCAGCCGCGCCCCCAGCGCCTGCCCGGCCAGCGCCGGCAGCAGCGCCAGCGCCGAGGCCAGCAGCAAGCGCGGCTCCAGCGCGCCCGCACCACCCAGCAGCGCGCCCAGCGCCAGGGTGGAGACCAGGAAGGCCAGGCCCAGCGCCCGCACCAGGGCATCGCGCGCGAGGCCGATTCCCTGCAGCCAGGGCACGGCCGGAATGACGAAGACGCCGGTCGCCGCCGTCAGCGCGCCCGTCGCGGTGCCGACCAGGCCGCCCCAGCGCTCCGGCCAGGCCGGGCGCCAGGCCAGCAGGCCGAGCGCGCCATAGGCGGCCAGCGCGAGGCCCAGCACGACCGCGCCATACCGCCCGCCAAACCCGCCCCAGAGCAGCCCGCCCAGCGCCGTCCCCAGCACCACGCCCGCCAGCATGGGCCAGAGCCGGCGCGCGAGGCGCCAGGCCTCCCGCGCGGGGGCGATCTGCACGAGGTTGGTGACGAAGCTCGGCAGCAGCAGCAGCGCCGCCGCCTCCACGGGGCTGGCCAGCAGGCTCAGCAGCGCCATGGCAATGGTCGGCAGGCCGAGGCCGATCAGCCCCTTGCTGAAGCCGGCGAGGAAAAAGACAAACGCGATGAGTGCTGAATCAAACATGGCCCGAGGCTACCCGCCCCGGGCCATGCGATGTTTCGGAACCGCGCGAAATCAGGCGTCGGAGCGATAGATCTCGATGATGTCGGCCAGCAGCTTCAGCGCCTCGTCACGGGGGCGCTGGAAGGCGTTGCGGCCGACGATCGAGCCATTGCCGCCACCGGCATGGATGGCGCGCACCTCGTTCAGCAGCGCATCGGCGCCCTTCGCCTCACCACCCGAGAAGACCACGAGGCGACGGCCGCCGAAGCAGGCCTGCACCACATGGGCGATGCGGGCCGCGGCGTCCTTCACATTCACCGGGTTCTGCTCATAGGTCTTCTTCGCCGCATCCAGCGAGATCGCCTCGGTCGGCGGCTTCACCTTGATGATGTGGGCGCCGAGCAGGGCGGCCATGTGCGCGGCATAGGCGCAGATGTCCAGCGCCGTCTCACCCACCTTGTCCAGCATCGGGCCGCGCGGATAGGACCAGACGACGACGGCGAGGCCGGCCGCCTTGGCTTCCGCCGAAAGCTCGCGCAGCTCTTCCATCAGCTCGAACTGGTATTCGCTGCCGGGATAGATGGTGAAGCCGATGGCCGAGCAGCCCAGGCGCAGCGCATCCGCCACCGTCGCGGTCACCGCCTGGTCCTTGGTGGTGGACAGGCTGTTGGAGCTGTTGACCTTGAGGATGGTCGGGATGGCGCCGGCGAAGGTCGCGGCGCCCGCCTCGATCATGCCGAGCGGGGCGGCATAGGCGTTGAGGCCCGCATCCAGCGCCAGGCGGAAGTGGTAGCGCGGGTCATAGGCGTCGGGGTTCGGACCGAAGCTGCGGGCCGGGCCGTGCTCGAAGCCCTGGTCCACCGGCAGGATCACCATGCGGCCCGTGCCGCCCAGGCGGCCCTGCATGAGGATGCGGGAGAGATTGGCCTTGGTGCCGGGGTTGTCGCTCTCGTACCAGTCGAGAATCTGCCGCACCTTGCGCGTCAGCTTCATGGGGCGCTTCCTTTCGCTCTCTGGCGGGCCGATTCACCTGCCGCTTGTGGATCAAGGATCCGGACCGGACCACGCGATCCATCCGTCGCGCGGCGTCTTAGGGCAGATCGAGCCAGCGTGAAAGATGCCGAATCCCTGCGGGCTTGCGCAAATCGACGCGGCCGAGGTCGAGCGCGGGGGGCGGGGCGGCCAGCAGATGCGCGCCCAACCCCTTCGCCAGTTCGGCCAGGGCCGGGAAGGCCGGGCAGGCGGGGTCCAGCACCACCTGCGGAACCCCGGCGCGCAAGGCCGCCAGCGCGTGGCCGGGCGCCGCCCCGGCATCCAGGATCGCCAGCGGCAAGGCCCCATGCGGCGCCAGCAGCGCGAGGAAGCCTGCCACCCCCAGATAGCCCGCCACACCCGGCGCCGAGAGCAGCGCGACCGGCCGGCCGGCCGCCACCTCCAGCACCGTCGCCACATCCAGCGCGCCATGCACGATCACGGTTGGACGCGCCCCACGCGCCCCAGGCGCGATGATGGCGCGATGCGGTTGACCCTGGCCCGGCTGCATGCCAACGCTTTCCCATGGGCCGCGCTGCCGCGTCCAGCGCCCGGGAGCAGGATTTGGACTCGAACGACATCACCTTGCGCGCGGCGGACCGGCTGGAGGCTGCGCTGGAACGCCTGGCGATGGCGCTGGAAGCCCGGCTGGCCGCGCCCCCGCCGCCACAAGACATGGTCTCCCGCGACGAGGTCGCGCTGCTCTCCGCCCGGCTCGATGCCGCGCTGGAACGGCTGCGCGGCGTGCTGGGCGATGATGGCGGGTCCGGGATCTGAGAGGGGAGGCTCCGATGGGCCAGGTCAATGTTCGGGTGAATGGCTACAACCACACCATCGGTTGCAAGGATGGCGAGGAGCAGCACGTCCAGGATCTGGTCGCGCAGCTGGAGGAAAAGGTGCGCGTCATCCGCTCCATGGGCGGACAGTTCAGCGAGGCGCGGATGCTGCTGCATGTGGCCCTCCTCTTCGCCGACGAAGCGAATGACCTCCGCGTGGACCTGGCGCGGCTGCGCAGCCAGGGCGCGGTGAGCGCCGCGCCGGCACCGGCCGCGCCCGCCCCCGACCCGCGCCTGGCCGAGCGCCTCTCGCGCATCGCCGAGCGCATCGAGGGCATCGCGACGGCCATCGAGAAGAGCTGAGTCTTCTTGCCTTTCGGGCCGCTTGCGCCCATCTTCCCTGGGCGAGGCTGCCCGGTGCGTCCGGTCAGACATCCCCAGGGCCAATACGCATCTCCCGGGAACTGGCGCTGGTCGGGCCGTGGTCCGACTACCTGGTGCCCACCTGCTTATGGCAGGCC
>JAIYDS010000135.1 GCA_027487385.1 Acetobacteraceae bacterium
CTCGGCGTCATCTACACGCCGGGCCACACGGATGACTCCTACAGCTTCACCATGGCCGACCGCGTCTTCACCGGCGACACGCTGCTGATCCGCGGCACCGGCCGCACCGATTTCCAGAACGGCAATGCCCGCCAGCAATATGAGAGCATCTTCAACCGCCTGCTGAAGCTGCCCGACGAAACCCTCGTCTTCCCCGCGCATGACTACAAGGGCGACACGGTGAGCACGATCGGCGAGGAACGGCGCCACAACCCGCGCCTGCAGGTGCGCGACGTCGCCGAGTACGAGGCGCTGATGGCGGGGCTGAAGCTTTCCAACCCCAAGATGATGGACGTGGCCGTGCCCGCCAATATGCGCCAGGGCCTGCACCAGGAGGAGGTGGCGCGCCGCGGCTGGGCGCTGACGCCGGCCGACGCCCAGGCCCTGCTCGGCCGCCCGGACGCCGTGCTGATCGACCTGCGCGAGAAATCCGAGCGCGAGCGCCATGGCTGCATCCCCGGCGCGCTACACGCCCCCTACCCCAACCTGGCCGAGAATCTGGGCCCGGGCGGCGTGCTGCATGAACTGGGAACGGCCACGGGCAAGCGCCTGGTGTTTTTCTGCGCCTTTGGCGAACGCTCGGCCATGGCGGTACAGGCGGCCCAGGATTCGGGGCTCACCCAGGCCTGCCATATCGAGGGCGGGATGGCGGCCTGGAAGAAGGCGGGCGCGGCCCTGGCGTGACGCGGCGCTGAGAAGAAAAAAGGCCTCCGGCGGCTGGGGCCGAAAGGCCCCAGACCCCAAGCCTTGGCGCGGCGCCCGACCTCGGAGGTGAGGCGCTGCCCCCATTCATGGGGTCTGGGGCCTTTCGGCCCCAGCAGCCGGAGGCCCTTTCTCTGATCAGGCGCCCAGCAGCGCCCGCACTGCCGAGGGCCGCGGAATCGGCGCCACGGCGCCATATCCCGTCGTCGCCAGCGCCGCCGCGGCATTGGCATAGGTCGCCGCCGTGAAGGGATCATCGCCCGCCAAGGTTCGGGCCAGAAAGGCGCCACAAAACGTGTCGCCCGCGCCCGTCGCATCCAGGCTCGCCACGCGATGCCCGGCGATGCGCTGCCGCCCTTCGCGCGTGGCCACGAGCGCACCCGCCGCGCCGCATTTCAGCACGACCAGCGGGCAGAGCCGGAGGTAGAAATCCGCCACCGCATCCGCCTCCGTCAGGCCGGTCAGCGCCGTCGCATCCTCCAGCGAAGGCAGCGCGATATCGGCCTCAGCGATGGCCGCATGGATCACCGCCGCCGCCCGCGCCGCCGGCCAGAGCCGCAGGCGCAGATTGGTGTCATAGGAGACGAGCACCCCCGCCGCGCGGGCCAGCGCGATGGCGCGGAAGCCGGCATCGCAGGCAGAGTTCGAGATCGCCTGGCTGATGCCGGACAGATGCAGGATCTTCGCCCCCGCGATGGCTTCCGTCGGCACATCCTCCGGCCCCATGCGGCTGGCGGCGGAGCCGGTGCGGAAGAAGGCGAAGTGATGCCCCGCCGCGTCATGCGTGACGAGATAAAGCCCGGTCGGCGCCGCCGGATCGGTGCGGACGCAGCTGTGATCCACCCCCTCCTCCGTCCAGAGCGCGCGGAAGGCGCGGCCGGCCGGGTCATCGCCCAGCGCCGAGATGTAGCCCACCGCAGCCCCCTGCCGCGCCGCCGCGATGGCGGCGTTGGAGGTGTCGCCGCCGAAGCCTTCCAGATAGAGCGAGCGCCCCTGGGCATCGGGCGGCTGGCGGTTCAGCTCCAGCATCGGCTCGCCCAGGCAAAGCAGCGCCGGTGTCATGCCAGCGCGGCCCTGGCGGCGTCCTGCACGGCCGCCTTGTCCCCGGCCGCGATCAGCGCCTCATCGGCCAGCTTGCCGCCCATGCCGACAAAGGCGGCGCCGGCCGCGAACCAATCGGCCGTGTTGCGCGGGTCCACCCCGCCGGTCGGGCAGAAGGCGACACCCGGAAACACCGAGCGCAGCGCCTTGAGATGCGCGGTTCCGCCGCTGGAGGCGGGAAAGATCTTCACCGCATCCGCGCCCGCGGCCAGGGCCGCGCGCACCTCGGTCGGCGTGAAGGCGCCGGGCAGCATGGCCGCGCCACGGGCACGGGCCACGGCGCAGACCTCCGGGTCCACCCAAGGGGTGACGAGGAAGCGCGCGCCCGCCTCCAGGCAGGCCTGCGCCATCGCCGCGTCGGGCACCGTGCCGGCGCCGACCAGCAACGCCGGGTCCGCCGCCAGACCCCGGATCAGTTCCACCGCGCCGGGCGTGGTCAGCGTGATCTCGACGGTGGTGATGCCAACCTCGCGCAGCCAGGCCACGGCGGTGGCGGCATGGGCGGCGGTGCTGGTGCGGATCACCGGGATGACCCGGGCGCGGGCCAGTTCTGTGACGATGGGATGCATGATTGCCAGCCTGGAAGGGTGCGGATTCGCGGTCAATCAGAGCGCGCGGGTATAGACGATGAATCCCAGATGCTGCGCCACCTTGTCATAAAGCAGGCGCCCGGCCGTGTTGCTCTCCTGCGTCTGCCAATAGACCCGCGCCGCGCCGGCCTCCCGCGCGCGCTCCACCACGCCTTCGATCAGCGCCCGCCCCACCCCCTGGCCGCGCGCGGCGGGCGTGGTGAAGAGGTCCTGCAGGTAGCAATTGGGGCCGAGCGCCGTGGTGCTGCGGTGGTAGAGGTAATGCGTCAGGCCGAGCAATGCGCCATCCCGCTCCGCCACCAGCGCATGCACCGGCTCATAGGGATCGAAGAAGCGGGACCAGGTCATCGCCGTGATGGCCGGGTCCAGCGCCGTGGCGCCGGCGCGGCCGTAGAAGGCGTTGTACCCCTCCCAGAGGGGCAGCCAGGCGGAAAAATCCTCGCGGCGGATCGGGCGGATGTTGGGCATGCGGTGCTTCCTTGAAGTCCGCATCCCATCACCGAATCCCCGCCTGCGCCAGTTCCAGCATGACCTTGCGGCGGATGGCGGCGGCGAAGCTCGCCCAATCCGGCGCGGCCATGGCGAAGCCGCCCGGCGTGATGGCGTGCTCCCGCAGCCAATCCCCCGCCTCCTCCGGCCCCACGCCCAGCGCATTCACGCGCACGCCCTGCGCCTGCGCATAGGCGCGGGCCTGGTGGGTGCGGGCCTCGGCCGCCTCGCCATCGGTGACGAGGTCGATCACCTCCTCATCCGGCGCGCAGGGGGCCTGGGCCAGGCGGTCCATGGCGGCGAAGAGCGCGCCGCCGATATCGGTGCCCGCCGCATCGCCGCGCGGGGCCCGGCGCAGGGCGGCGGCGAAGTCCCGCGCATCCTGGGCGCTGGTCAGGATGCGCCAGGGCACCATCTCCCGCGCATCATCGCTGAAGCTGAGCGCGGTGACGGCGACACCGGGCCCGCGCGCGATGGCGCGCGTGACGGCCGCATCCTCGAAGGCCGCCGCATGGCCCTCGGCCTGAAGCTGCCATTCGGCGGGGAAGATCGAGGCGCTGGCATCCAGCAGCAGCACCAGGGCCAGGGCACAGGGGCTCATGACAGCAGCCCCCGGAAGCTGGGCACGCCCTCGGCGGGCGCGTCGAGGCTGAGCGCATCGTTGAAGAAGGCGCAGAAGCTGTCGGCGTGGAAGCTGCCATCGCCGCGCCGCGTCTGCACCAGGCCCCAAGGGTTGGAAGCCGCGCGCAGGCTGCCGGCATTGTAGGCGATGGCGACCAGCGGGGGGTCGAAGCGCGTCACCCGCGCCTGCCGCGCGATGAAGGCCGCCCCCGCCAGCGCCGAGACCCCCGCATCCAGCAGCCGCGCGCGGTCCAGCTTCGGATCACCCAGCGCCTCGCGCGCCGAGGAGATCAGCGTCTGCATCAGCCCGGGCGAGACGCGGTGCGGCGTCGCCTCGTCCGAGGTGAAGCCCGGCTCCTCGCGCACCGCCTCGGCGCGGCCGCCGCTTTCGGTGCAGGCGGTGGCCAGCAGCAATTCGACCGGCACGGTGAAGCGGATGGCCGCGGCCTCCAGCGCCGCGCAATGCCGCGCCCAGCAGGCGGCGGCGATGCGGGGCGGCTCGTTGCGGCGGGGCGCGGCCTCGCCCTCGAAGCCGATCCCCTCGGCCGAGAGGCGCCAGCGGCGGGTGCCGCGGGCCGCGTGCCATTCGCGCAGCGGCGGCAGGAAGGGCAGCAGCGCCTCGCGCCAGGGGCGCTCCCGGCTGAGGCCGGGCTCACCCATCAGCCGGGCCCAGCTCTCGGGGCCGATCGTGCCATCGGCGGTCAGGCCCTGGCGGCGCTGGAAGGCCAGCACGGCGTCGCGCGTGGCGGGGCCATAGACCCCATCCGCCTCGCCGCGCAGCGCGCCGTGGCGGATGAGGGCGAGCTGGGCCGCGCGGATATCGGCGCCGGTCATCAGCGGCAGGCGGAAGGTGAGGGAACGCTCCAGGATCATGGCGTGGCTCCGCAATCGGGGATGGAGGCCAGGCGGCGCGCGAGGTCCAGCGCCTCGCGCGTGCCGGCGGGGGCAAGGCGCAGCCCGGCCTGGGCGGCGGCGCAGCGCTGGGAATCTTCTCCTGCGCCGGGACGGGATGCGATCAGCGCGGCGCGGGCGCCGGTGAGGGCCGCACGGCCCGGCGGGCTGGCGGCGATGGCCGGCGCGGCCTCGGCCACCTCCCGCGCGGCTTCGGCCGGCGCCAGGAATTCGGCGCGGCAGAGGCGCGCCTGGGCCTCGCCCGCGGCCAGGGCCGGGCTTGGGCTCAGCGCCCGCGCGGCGGCGTAAGATTGCGCGGCGCAGTCCAGGTGCTCCGGCCGGCCCGGGCAGGCGGCGCCGGGGGCGCGGGATGCCATGGCCAGGCCCAGGCAGGCCTCGGCCCGGCGCGTGTGCAGCCGGGCGCAGGCGGCGTGCCCTTCGGGGCAGGCCACGCTTTCGGCGGCGATCTCGGCCGGGCTCGCGCCCTCCCAGCGGGCGAGCTGCGCCAGCGGCGGGTCGAGCAGGGCGGCCACCGGCGTGCAGCCGGCCAGCAGCAGGATCAGGGCGAGCTTCATGCCGCCAGCTCCTTCAGGAGGGGGGTGGGGTCGGTGCGGCTGTCCCGCCATTCGCCCAGCAGCAGGGTCAGGCCCTGCAAGGCGGCGCGCGCCTGGTCCGGGCCGCCTTCGGGCAGGCTCACCGCGCCGCCGCGCTGGCCCAGGCCCTGGGCCACGCGGGCCACGAGATCCGGCGCCAGGTCCGCTTCCAGGCGGTCTTCCAGCAGGGCGCGTCGGAATTCGGACAATCCCTCCGCGGCCTCCTCCGGATGGGCGAAGCCGGGGTAGCGGGCCCAGAGCAGGGCGGCGGCCTCCGGGCGCAGGCAGGTGTCGAGCAGCCCGGCCAGGAAGCCGGGCTCGGCCAGGCGGGGCGTGAAGAGCCGCGCGAAGATGGGCGCCTGGGCCAGGCGCAGCTCGGCCGAGGCGGGGGTGATGGCGCCGGGCTCGAACAGCGTGGGGTCATGCGGCGCCTCCAGCAGCCGGGCGCGGAAGCGGCGCCAGGCGGCGGCCCCCAGCGACCAGCCGAGGCCCATCAGCAGCGCAACGCCCGCGAGCGGCCCACCGGCGGCGGCCGGCAGCAGGGGGCTTGCCGCGCGCAGCAAGGCGGGGAGCGGGCCGTTGGCCCCGGTCAGCGCCGCGGTGGCGGCCTGGATGGCGGCGAGGTCCGGCCGGGTGCGGGCGGTGGCCAGCGCCTGCTCGGCCTGGGCGAGCGCGGCCTCCGCCTCGCGCGGGATCAGCCCCGCCGGCAGGGCCGGGCCGATGCGCTGGACCAGGAGCCGCGCGGTGCCGAGATGGCGCTCCAGCCGGGCCAGGGCCTCGGCGGGTTCGCGGCTTTCGGTGGCGGCGCTTTGGCGCAGCGCCTCATTGGCGCGGGTCTGGCTCTCCAGCGCGTCACTGAGGCGGCGGGCGGCCTGGGCCTCGGGGTTGGTGGAGCGGGCGCCGAAATAATAGCCGAAGACGCCGGCGATGATGCCGTTCACATAGCCGGCGATGGCGTCATTCAGCGCCAGGCTTTGGCTGAAAAGCAGCAGCGGCAGGCCGATCACGCCCACGATCAGCGCCAGCAGCGCGCGCACCGTGCCCTCGGGCAAAGCGAGCGGCAATTCGCGGAGCGCCGCCATCTGTTCGGGCGTGGTGGCCGGGTCGCGCAGCAGGGTGAAGCAGCGCGAGGCCAGCCACCAGAGGAAGGCGGCAAAGCCCAGGCCGACCAGGAAGACCAGCACGGCGGCGAGGCTCGCCGGCGCGGCCTGGATGGGGCCGAGGCCGAGCCCCGCGAGGCGCGCCGCCAGCAGGACGGCGACGGCGGCGAGGCCGGTGAGGAGGATTTTCAGGGGGGTGTGGAGAAAGCTGGGCAAGGCGGGGGACCTCCGAGCATGGAGGCCCATATGTTCTTATTTTGTTCTCATTTGCAAGCGAAAAAAGGACTGTGGTCCTAACCCCTCATTGAAAACGGAATCAGGCCGGCTGGCGGACCAGCAACCCCTGCTTGTGCAGCTCCTCGGCGATCTGGATGGCGTTCAGCGCCGCCCCCTTGCGGAGATTGTCGGCCACGCACCAGAAGGCGAGGCCATGCGGCACGGTCGGGTCCTTGCGCAGGCGCGAGACATAGACCTCGTCCTCGCCCGCCGCATCGAGCGGCGTGATGTAGCCGGCATCCTCGCGCTTATCGAAAAGCTGCACGCCCGGCGCCTTGCCCAGCGCGGCCCGTGCCTCGGCCAGGCTGATCGGGCCTTCGAACTCGACGCTCACCGCCTCGGCGTGGCCGATGAAGACCGGCACGCGCACGCAGGTGGCGAAGACCTGGATGTCGGGGTCGAGGATCTTCCGCGTCTCGACCGACATCTTCCACTCCTCCTTGGTCGCGCCATCCTCCATGAACTTGTCGATATGGGGGATGACGTTGAAGGAGATGGGCTTGGTGAATTGCTCCATCACCGGCTGGTCATGCACGAAGCTGCCCTTGGTCTGGTTGAAGAG
>JAIYDS010000087.1 GCA_027487385.1 Acetobacteraceae bacterium
CCCTTCCGCCCGCTGACCGAGCAGGGCCGCGCCTCGCTCAACGCCGTGGTGCAGGACATGCAGAGCCAGTTCGTCGCCATGGTCGCCACCGGCCGCAACATGCCGGAGGAGCGCGTGCGCGAACTCGCCGATGGTCGCGTGATGACCGGCCGCCAGGCCGTGGCGCTGGGCCTGGTGGACGCGATCGGCGGCGAGGCCGAGGCGCGGCGCTGGCTGGCCGAGACGCACCGCCTGCCGGCGGATCTTCGCCTGCGGGATCTGGACCCCCGCGGCACGGCGGAGCGCGTCCTCTCCATGGCCTCGCTGGGCTTCTGGGAGGGCGCGGCGGCCACGCTGCGCGCCCAGGGCTGGTGGCCGGGACAGCTTCTCCCCCGATGAGGCCTCACGCAAAGCTTGCAAAACCTTCTCACCCGTCATGCTATGGTGCGGCACAGCCTTGAGGGTTCCATGACCAAGAGCGAATTGATCGCGCATCTCGCCATGCAGCACCCCCATCTGCGCCTGCCCGACATCGAGCTGGTGGTGGGCACGATCTTCGAGGAAGTCAGCGCCGCCCTCGCCCGCGGGGACCGGGTGGAACTTCGCGGCTTCGGCGCCTTCACCACCCGCAAGCGCGACCCGCGCCAGGGCCGCAACCCGCGTACCGGGGAATCGGTGGCGGTGGAAGGCAAGGGCATGCCGCATTTCCGGCCCGGCAAGGAATTGCGCGCCCGGGTGAATGGCGGCCGGGATCCCGGCGAGGGCGAGTGATCGCCTATCTGCCCCCCGCCCTGCTCGCGGCGGCGCTGGCCGCCTTCGCCCTGGCCAATCCGCAGCCCGTCGCCGTCACCTTCTGGCCCGAGGGCTGGGTGGCCGAACTCCCGCTCTGGCAGGCCATCCTGCTGCCCTGCCTGGTCACCTTCCTGGCCGGCGCGCTGACCGTCTGGCTCGCGCATCTGCCGGCGCGGCGCAGCGCGGCCCAGCTGCGCCAGGCCGCCGCCCTGCTTGACGCCGAACTCGCCAGCCGCGATCCCAGGCCCGCCAAGCCGCGCTGAGGATTTTTCCCGAGTCATGCTGCACCGTCCCGATGGCCCCCAAGGCCGGCTGATCGTCGCCCTCGACACCCCGGAACTGGCCCGCGCGGAGGCGCTGGCCGGTCTGCTCGCGCCCTCGGCCGGGCTGGTGAAGCTGGGGCTGGAGCTGTTCTGCGCGGCCGGGCCGCCAGCCCTGGCCAGGCTGGCGGCCCATGCGCCGGTGTTTCTCGACCTCAAGCTGCATGACATCCCGAACACGGTGGCGGGCGCGGTGGGCGCGCTGGCGCCGCTGGGCGCGGCCATGCTGACGCTCCATGCGGGCGGCGGGCCGGCCATGATCACCGCCGCGCGCAAGGCGGCCGACGCGGCGGGCGCCGCGCGCCCCATCCTGCTGGCGGTGACGGTGCTCACCAGCATGGATGCCGAGCAGCTGGGCGCCGTGGGCGTGGCCGGCGGCCCGGCCCAGCAGGTGCTCCGTCTGGCCCGCATGGCCATGGATGCCGGCGCGGATGGCCTGGTCTGCTCCCCGCGCGAGGTCTCGCTGATCCGCGACGCGCTGGGTGAGGCCCCGATGCTGGTCGTGCCCGGCATCCGCCCCATCGGCAGCGCGGCGGGGGATCAGGCACGGATCGCGACCCCGGAGGACGCTGTGGCGGCGGGCGCGGATTGGATCGTCGTCGGCCGCCCCATCACGGAGGCGGCCGACCCCGCCGCCGCCGCCGCCGCCATCACCGCCAGCCTCCGGCGATGAACGTCGCGGTCAAGATTTGCGGGGTGAATACGCCCGAGGCCTTGCGCTGGGCGGCCGAGGCGGGGGCCGATTTCGTGGGCTTCGTCTATTTCCCGCCCTCGCCCCGCGCCGTCACCCCCGCGCAATCGGGGGCGATCTCCGCCAGCCTGGAGGGCGGGCCTCGCCGTGTTGGCCTCTTCGTGGAGCCCGAGGATGCGCTGCTGGAAGCGGCCCTGGCCAGCACCGCCCTCGGTGTGATCCAGCTGCATGGCGAGGAAAGCCCGGCCCGCGTGGCCGAAATCCGCGCCCGCTTCGGCGTGCCGGTGATGAAGGCGCTGGGCATCGCGACCGAGGCCGATCTCGCGCAGATCGCGGAATATGAGCCGGTGGCGGACCGCCTGCTGCTGGACGCCAAGCCGCCGCCCGGCGCCGTGCTGCCCGGCGGCAATGCGGCGCCCTTCGAATGGCGTCTGGCGCGCCTGGCACGCATCACCCGGCCCTGGCTGCTGGCCGGTGGACTCACCCCCGCCAATGTGGCCGAGGCCATCGCGGCCAGTGGCGCGCCGGGCGTGGATGTCTCCTCCGGCGTCGAGCGCGCGCGCGGCGTCAAGGACCCCGCGCTGATCCGGGATTTCATCGGCGCTGCCCAAGGAGGGTGAGCAGGGGTTGGGAAAAGCCCGGGGCTTCTATATGACCATCGCGAAACGTCAGACCGCGGGATCACCCAGTTGAACCAGCTCCTCAAGCCCAACACCTACAAGAGCGGCCCGGATTCCGCCGGCCGCTTCGGCGGCTTTGGCGGCCGCTACGTCGCCGAGACGCTGATGCCGCTGATCCTCGAGGTCGAGGCCGCCTATGCCAGGGCCAAGGCCGACCCGACCTTCGATGCCGAATGGCGCCGCCTGCTGAAGGATTATGTGGGCCGCCCGAGCCCGCTCTGGTCCGCCGAGCGGATCACCGCGCATTGCCGCGCGAGCGCGGAGCCCGGCAAGGGCGCCAAGGTCTATTTCAAGCGCGATGAGCTGAACCACACCGGCGCGCACAAGATCAACGCCGTGCTGGGGCAGATCCTGCTCGCCAAGCGCATGGGCAAGAAGCGCATCATCGCCGAGACCGGCGCCGGCCAGCATGGCGTGGCGACGGCCACCGCCTGCGCGCTGTTCAACCTGCCCTGCACCGTCTTCATGGGCGCGACCGATGTCGAGCGGCAGCAGCCCAACGTCTTCCGCATGAAGCTGCTGGGCGCCGAGGTCATCGCCGTCACCTCCGGCGCCGCCACGCTGAAGGATGCGATGAACGAGGCGCTGCGCCATTGGGTCGCGAATGTCGAGGACACCTATTACTGCATCGGCACCGTGGCCGGCCCGCACCCCTATCCGATGATGGTGCGCGACTTCCAGTCGGTGATCGGCGAGGAGACCCGCGTGCAGATGCAGGAGGCCGAAGGCCGCCTGCCGGATGTGCTGGTGGCCGCCATCGGCGGTGGCTCCAACGCCATGGGGCTGTTCTATCCCTTCCTGGATGACCCCTCGGTGCGCATGCTCGGCGTGGAAGCCGGCGGCCATGGCGTGGACACGCCCGAGCATGCGGCGAGCCTGACGGGCGGCCGCCCGGGCGTGCTGCATGGCAACCGCACCTATCTGCTTCAAGATGAGTTTGGCCAGATCCTGGAAGGCCACTCCATCAGCGCGGGCCTGGATTACCCCGGCGTCGGCCCCGAGCATGCCTGGCTGCATGAACTTGGCCGCGTCGAATACGTGAACGCGACGGACAAGGAGGCGCTGGACGCCTTCCAGCTCTGCTCCAAGCTCGAAGGCATCATCCCCGCGCTGGAGCCCGCCCATGCGCTGGCCCATGTGCTGAAGGTGGCGCCGACCCTGCCGGCCGAGACGCTGATCGTGATGAACATGTGCGGCCGCGGCGACAAGGACATCTTCACCGTCGCTGGCCACCTGGGAGTGAAGCTGTGAACGCGTCTGATCGTGGAGCGGCCCGCCCGCGCAGCGACGAGGAGCCGCGGAGCGTGAATCAGCCGCGCGGCAAGGGCCGCATCGCGGCGCGCTTCGCCGCGCTGAAGGCCGAGGGGCGCGGCGCGCTCATCCCCTTCCTCGAAGCCTATGACCCCGACCCCGCGACCAGCATGGCCATCCTGCGCGGCATGCCGGGCGCCGGCGCGGACCTCATCGAGATCGGCGTTCCCTTCACCGACCCGATGGCCGATGGCCCGATCATCCAGCTGGCCGGTCAGCGCGGGCTGAGGGCCGGCGCCACGCTCGCCGGCACGCTCGCCATGGTGCGCGATTTCCGCGCCGAGGATGACGCGACGCCCGTGATCCTGATGGGCTATCTCAACCCCATCCTCTCCTATGGCGCGGATCGCTTCGTGACCGATGCGGCGGCGAGCGGCGTGGACGGCCTGATCGTCGTCGACATGCCGCCCGAGGAGGCGGAGGTGCTGGCCCCGGCCGCCATGGCCGCGGGCATGGACATCATCCGCCTCGTCGCGCCCACCACGGATGACGCGCGGCTGCCGCTGGTGCTGAACGCCTCCTCCGGCTTCGTCTATTACGTTGCGATCACTGGCATCACCGGCACGCGCAGCGCGGACCCGGAGGCGCTGCGCGCCGCCATCCCGCGCATCCGCGCCCACACCAATCTGCCCATTGCCATCGGCTTTGGTGTGCGCACGCCGGAGCAGGCGGGCTTCGCCGCCAAGGTCGCCGATGGCGCGGTGGTGGCCAGCGCCCTGATTGACACGCTGGCTAAGTCGCTGGACGAGCATGGCCGCGCCAAGCCGGACAGCGTGCGCAAGGTGCTGGACCAGGTGCGCGAACTCGCCGCCGCGGTCCGCGGCTGAAGCCCGCCCCGGCGCCTCAGGGATGGCCGGGGACCTCACCCTCTGGAGCCTGATCCTGCTGCTGCTGGCCGGCGGCGCGATCGGCCTGGCGGGCGGGCTGCTCGGCATCGGCGGCGGCGTGATCGCCGTTCCGGCGCTGTTGGAAATCTTCGCCCATCTTCCGGTGTCCGAGCGGCTGCCGCTGGCCATCGGCACGGCGCAGGCGGTGATCCTGTTGGCTTCGATCACCGCCGTGCGGGCGCATGGGCGGGGCGGTGGCGTGGAGGCCTCCCTGTTGCGCGCCTGGCTGCCAGCGATGATCCTGGGCGGGCTGCTCGGGCTGGTCCTGGCGCCCTTCGCCCCTGCCGCGGTCTCCCTCGTGCTGTTTGCGGCGGTTGCGGCCGCGCTGGGCGGCACCTTGCTGCTGGGCGCACGGGCACAATGGACCGACGGGCTGCCCGCGCCCCCCGCGGGCTGGCTGCCCCCGGGCCTGATCGGCCTCGCCTCGGCCGCGCTGGGCGTCGGGGCGGGAACGCTGAGCGGGCCGGTCTTTGGGCTGTTCGGGGTGGGGCTGCATCAGGCCGTGGGCGCAGGCGCGGTGTTCAACCTGACCGTGGCCACGCCCGCCGCCCTCACCGCCCTGGCACTGGGGCAGGTGAGCCTGGCCGGTCTGTTGTTGCTGGCGGCGCCCGCCATGCTGGTGGCACCCAGCGCGGCGCGGCTCAGCCATCGCCTGCCGCCGCGCGTGCTGGCCTGGGGTTTTGCACTCTGCCTCTTCGGGATTGCCGGCCGGCTTCTGTGGCGGGCCTTCGGCGCGGAATGAGACGCGGCGGCCGGCTTTCCCGTCAGACCGCCGCCGGCTTCAGCACCCCGCGCCGCACCTGATCGAGCTCGATGCTCTCAAAGAGCGCGCGGAAATTCCCTTCGCCGAAACCCTGGTCGCCCTTGCGCTGGATCAGTTCGAAGAAGATCGGCCCGATCACCGTGTTGGTGAAGATCTGCAACAAGCGGCCACCGCTCGGCGAGCCATCCATCAGGATGCGGTTGCGCTGCATCCGCGCGAAATCCTCATCGGTGCCCGGCAGGCGGCTGGGCAGCAGCTCGTAATAGGTGTCGGGCGTGTCGAGGAAGGCCACGCCCTCGCGGCGCAGGCCCTCCACGCTCGCATAGATGTCGGTGGTGCCCATGGCGATGTGCTGGATGCCCTCGCCGCCATAGGCGCGCAGGTATTCCTCGATCTGGGACTTGTCGTCGCTGCTCTCGTTGATCGGGATGCGGATCTGGCCGCAGGGCGAGGTCATGGCCTTGGACTTCAGGCCCGTCAGCTTGCCCTCAATGTCGAAGTAGCGGATCTCGCGGAAGTTGAAGAGGCGCTCATAGAAGCCGGCCCAGGCGTCCATCCGGCCGCGATGGACGTTGTGCGTCAGGTGGTCGATCACCGTCAGGTCATGGCCCTTGGGGTGCGGGTCCACGCCCTCCAGCCAGCGGAAATCCACATCGTAGATGTTGCCGCGCGCGCCGTAGCGATCCACGAAATAGATCAGCGAGCCGCCGATGCCCTCGATCGCCGGGATGTTCAGCTCCATGGGGCCGACGCGGCCATGGAAGGGGCGGGCGCCCAGGCTGATGGCGCGCTCGAAGGCGGCGGCGGCATCGGCCACGCGGAAGGCCATGGCGCAGGCGGAAGGCCCATGCACCCGGCCGAAGGATTGCGCGAAGCTCGCGGGCTCGGCGTTCAGGATGAAGTTCACATCGCCCTGGCGCCAGAGCGTCACATCCTTGCTGCGATGCCGCGCCACCATGGTGAAGCCGAGCCGGGCGAAGACATCGCGCAGATGCGCCGTGTCGGGGCCGGTGAATTCGACGAATTCAAAGCCATCCGTGCCCATCGGGTTGGCGTCGCAGATGCGGCCGGCGATGTCGGTGCGGTCGGGCGGGATGTCCATGGACGTGTCCTTGCTGGGTTTGGCCGCTTGTAGCGCGGGTTTTCGGGTGAATCTCACTGAATGCCCTGCTAGAGCAGGATGAAATGACCATGATTCACCACGGAAAGCTCATCTGATGGCGAAATCCACCAAGATTGCGCTGGATGCCGCGGATCGTCGCATCCTCCGCGCCTTGCAGCGCGATGGCCGCCTGCCCATCACCGCCCTGGCCGAGCAGGTGGGCCTCTCCGCCACGCCCTGCCAGCGCCGCGTGAAGCGCCTGGAGGAGGCCGGCGTCATCGCGGGCTATGCGGCCCGCGTCAGCGCCGCCGCGGTGGGCCTGCCGCTGCAGGCCTTCGTGCAGGTCGCCCTGGAAAGCCATTCCGAGGAGGTGGCCGAGCGCTTCCACACCGCGCTGGCGGCCCGGCCCGAGGTCATCGCCGCCTACACCATGAGCGGCGAGATGGATTACCTGCTGCATGTGCTGGCGCCCGACATGGAGGCCTTTGGCGACTTCGCGACGCGCGGCCTGCTGCGCATGCCCGGCGTGAAGGAAACCCGCAGCAGCTTCGTCCTGGCCACCCTGAAGCAGGGGGGCGAGGTGCCGGTTTGATTGGACGCGGCCCGGCCCGCCGGACTATGTAACGTCGCTTTTCAGGACTCCCGCATGACCCCCGACCAGATCCGCCTCGTGCAGCAGAGCTTCATCCAGGTGGAGGCGATCCAGGAGGTGGCCGCCAAGCTCTTCTACACGCGGCTCTGGGAGATCGACCTTTCCACCGCCCCCCTCTTCGCCAGGAGCGACATGGCCTTGCAGGGCCACAAGCTGATGGCCGCGCTGGCGCTGGTCGTGAACGGGCTGAGCCGTCCGGAGAGCGTGATTCCCGTGGCCCAGGACATGGCGCGGCGGCATCTGGGCTATGGCGTGACCCGCGAGCAATATGCGAGCGTCGGCGCCGCCCTGCTCTGGACCCTTGGCCAGGGGCTGGGCGAGGCCTTCACCCCAGAGGTGGAGGCCGCGTGGCGCGCCGCCTATGAGTTGCTCAGTGCCGTGATGATCGAGGCCGCCTACAGCGCCTGACGCCGCAGCCCCGCGACCGCACCACGGCCCGTGAGGGGGCGCGGCGGCTCCGCCGCCGGGCGTGGAATGGGGGCCCGGCGCGCCCAGTCCAGGGCGGAGGGCGGCGGCGCCGGGAAGAGGCTGCGCAGCCCGGCTTCCAGCTCGATTCCAGCCTCCACCCCCAGCACATGGATCGCCTCGTTCGGATCACCCAGCACGGCGCGCAGATCGCCCGGGCGGGAGGGGCCGAACTGAACCAGCGGGATGCGCGCCGCCGCGAGGCCCAGCGCATCGGCGAGGCCGCGCATGGTGGTGCCGCGCCCGGTGCAAAGATTCAGCACCATGGCCTGGGGCTTGAGCTGGAGCATCTGCATGCCGGCGAAGAAATGCCGCACCACATCGGCCACATGCACGAAGTCGCGGCTTTGCTGCCCATCGCCATGCAGGGTGATGACCTGTCCGGCGAGGATCCGTTCGGCGAAGATCGACACCACATCCCGGTAAGGGGAAGGGCTGCCACGCCGGGGACCATAGACGTGGAACATCCGCAGGCCGAGGCTCGGCACGCCATGCTGGGCAAAGGCGACGGCCGCATGATGCTCGGAGCCGAGCTTGTCGGCGCCAAGCAGGCTGGTCGGCCGGGGCTTTGCCGCTTCCTGGATGGCGCGGCTGCCCTGGTCGCCGTAGATCGCCGCCGAGGAGGCGTAGCAGACCGGCAATCCGCCCGCCTCGCGCGCGGCGTCCAGCACGGCGACGGTACCGCCCTGATTGACCCGGTGCGCAAGGCGGCAATCCACCCGGCACTGGGCCTCACTGCTGATGGCGGCGAGATGGAACACGCCGGCCACGCCGGCCATGGCGCGGCGCAGCAGCACAGGGTCCGTCACCTCGCCCCGGATGAGCTCCACCGCGGGATCGATTGCCGCGGGCGTGCCGGCGGAGAAGTCATCCACCACGCGGACGCCATGGCCGGCGCGCACCAGGGCCTCTGTGAGATGAAGGCCGATGAAGCCGGCGCCGCCGGTGATCAGATATTGGGACATGCACGGCTCCTCGGGGGGAAGGATCAGGCGAGGCGAGGCAGGACTCGGCCAAAGGCGTCGGTGAGAGCCGGGACCAGGCCCGGGATGACAGCCAGAAGGGCCAGCAGGACGAAGGCGGCCACCAGGAGATACTCGAACGGGCTCATCTCATCCGGGCGGGTCAGCTTGTCGCGCAGCTCCGCGATCAACCTCGTCATTCTCATTCCTCGACACGGCATTGGCCCCCCTTCTGCTGGGAGGGCTCAGGGGTTTCACGACGCGGGGGCGTCGAGCACGTTTTTTAGACGGATCCGCCGAGGCTTGCAAGGGTTTTGTCGCAAAAATTATCCAATAGCTTCGTTTTGGTAAATTCAGCCGAGATGTCGCATTCCACGAAAAAGCCCCGGCCGCGGCCCTCACCAAAGGAGGGCTGCCGCCGGGGCCCGATATCCTGCCCGAGAGTCAGGTCGGTGTTATCCGCGCAAGGTCACAGACGCACGCGCAGCCAATTGCCGATCTCGCCCACCACGCCACGGCGGAAGGCCAGCACGCAGAGCACGAAGATCACGCCCTGGATCACCGTCACCCAGGCGCCGAACTCCGCCAGGTAGTTCTGCATGGTGATGATGACCGCGGCGCCCACCACCGGGCCGAAGATGGTGCCAAGCCCACCCACCAGCGACATCAGCACCACCTCGCCCGACATGGTCCAGAAAACGTCGGTCAGGGTGGCGATGCCGAAGACGATGGACTTCAACCCGCCCGCCACGCCGGACAGCGCCGCGGAGAGCACGAAGGCCATCAGCTTGTAGTCATCCGTGCGATAGCCGAGCGAGGTGGCGCGCGGCTCATTCTCGCGGATGGATTTCAGCACCATGCCGAAGGGCGAGTGGACGATGCGGTGGATCAGCAGGAAGCCCAGCAGGAAGATGCCCGCCGTCATCCAATACATCGTCATGTCCGAACGCAGGTCGAAGACGCCGAAGAGCGTGCCGCGGGGGATGGACTGGATGCCGTCCTCACCGCCCGTGAACTCGGCCTGCACGCAGAAGAAATAGACCATCTGCGCAAAGGCCAGGGTGATCATGGCGAAGTAGATGCCCTGCCGGCGGATCGCGATCCAGCCGATCACGAGGCCGAGCGCCGCACCCACCGCGCCGCCGATCAGGATGGCGATCTCGGGCGGCAGGCCCCAGACCTTGGCGGCGTGGCCGGCCAGGTAGCCGCCCATGCCGAAATAGGCCGCATGGCCGAAGCTGAGCAGGCCCACATAGCCGATCAGCAGGTTGAAGGCGCAGGCAAACAGCGCGAAGCACAGGAGCTTCATCAGGAAGACGGGATAGAGAAAGAAGGGGCTGATCGCGATGAAGGCCACCATCGCGAGGAAAGCCAGAAGCTGGGCCTTGGTGAAGCCGAGGAAGACGCCTTCCTCCTGCTTGAAATCCGTGCCGCTGAAACCGCCGGGAGCCGCCATGTCTCAGCTCCTCCCGAACAGGCCGGCGGGACGCGCCAGCAGGACGATCGCCATCACGACGAAGATCACGGTGGATGATGCCTCCGGATAAAAGACCTTGGTGAGACCCTCGATCACCCCCAGCGCGAAGCCGGTGATGACGGAGCCGAGGATGGAGCCCATGCCGCCGATCACGACGACGGCGAAGACGATGATGATCAGGTTGGCGCCCATCTGCGGGTTCACCGAATAGATCGGCGCGGCCAGAACGCCCGCGAAGGCCGCCAGCGCGACACCCGCGCCATAGGTCAGCGTCATCATCCGCGGGACGTTGATGCCGAAGGCCTGCACCAGCGCCGGATTTTCCGTCGCCGCACGCAGATAGGAGCCGATCTTCGTCTTCTCGATCACCAGCCAGGTGGCGAGGCACATCACGATGGCCACGACGACGACCCAGCCGCGATAGATCGGCATGAACATGAAGCCGAGATCCCAGGCGCCGGTCAGTTCCGGCGGGATGCGGTAGGGCAGGCCCGAGGAGCCGAACTCGTTGCGGAAGATGCCCTCGATGATCAGGCCCACGCCGAAGGTCAAGAGCAGGCCATACAAGTGGTCTAGCTTGTACAATCGGGCGATCATGGTGCGTTCGAGGATGACCCCGGTGATTCCGACGATGATCGGCGCCAGGATCAGGGCGCCCCAATAGCCGATTCCCAGGTAGTTCAGCAGCATCCAGGCGACGAAGGCGCCCATCATGAACTGCGCGCCATGGGTGAAGTTGATCACGTTCAGCATGCCGAAGATCACGGCAAGCCCCAGTGAGAGCAACGCATAGAAGGCCCCGTTGATGAGGCCCAGCAGCAACTGCCCGAAGAGCAGCGGCGCGGGTATGCCGAAGATTTCATCCATGCGCGGTCTGTTCCCTAGATGCGTCTGCGGCCGGCCCAGCGGCCGGCCGCGTGATGGTGACCCCTGACCTCAAGTCCGGAGGAAAGGGCAATTGCCGTCCGCAATCGGGCGGAAGGCTTCCTCGGCCGGCGTGGTGCCGACCAGCTTGTAGTAATCCCAGCGGCCGCGGCTTTCCGACGGCGCCTTCACCTCGAAGAGGTAGGAGGGGCAGAGCTTCCGCCCATCGGCGCGGATGATGCCCGGGCCGAAGGCGTCGTCATCCACCGGCATGGCCTTCATGCGGTTGATGGTCTCGACGCCCGAGGCCTTGGCGGCCGCGACACCCATATCGGCCACGGCCTTCAGGTAATGCAGCGCGCCCGAGTAGTTCGCGACGGAGGCCATGTTCGGCACCTGGTCCCGCAGGCGGGGCTGCAGCCGCTGCGTCAGCGCGCGGGTGCGGTCGTTCAGGTCCCAATAGAAGCTCTCCGTCAGCACCAGCCCCTGCGCCGTCTGCAGGCCGATGGCGTGCACGTCGGGCAGGAACATCAGCAGGGCGGCCAGCTTGATGCCACGCCGCGTCACGCCGAATTCCGAGGCCTGCTTGATGGAGTTGATCAGGTCCGCACCCGCATTGGCGAAACCGATCACCTTGGGGCGAGAGGCCTGGGCCTGCAGCAGGAAGGAGGAGAAATCCGTCGTCGCCGGGAAGGGATAGCGGACGCTGCCCAGCACGCGCCCGCCGGCGCCGCGCACGAAATTGCTGGTATCCCGCTCCAGCGCATGGCCGAAGGCGTAGTCCGCCGTGATGAAATACCAGCTGTCGCCGCCCGCGCGCACCATCGCCGCACCGGTGGACTTGGCCAGCATGTAGGTGTCGTACATCCAGTGGACGGTGTTCGGGCTGCACTGCGCGCCCGTCAGGTCCGAGGTGGCGGAGCCGGTGTTGACGTAGGCCTTGTTCTTCTCCCGCGCCACGCCGTTGACCGCGAGGCCGACCGAGGAGGTCGGCACGTCGATGATCATGTCCACGCCCTGGTCATACCATTGCCGGGCGATGTTCACGCCCACATCCGGGCGGTTCTGGTGGTCGGCATTGACCACCTCGACATTGAAGCCGCGATTGCCGAATTCCTGCACCGCCTGCAGGGTGCATTGCACGCCCCAAGGGCCCGAAAGGTCGCGATAGGGGCCGGACTGATCGTTCAGCACGCCGATGCGAATGGTGTTCGCAGCCTGCGCTCGCGCATGCGAGAGCGGCATGGCGCCGAAGGCGGCGGTGGCGGCGGCGCCCCCGATCAGGCTGCGGCGGTTCAATTCGGTCATCGGACTTTGCTCCCTTGGTGGTGGTGGCGGGTCTGTCGCCCGCTCACCACCGGTTGAAGATCAGGCGCGCAAGAAGGCGCAGCCCCCTTCGGCGATCGGGCGGAATGCCTCCTCGGCCGGAGTCGTTTGCAGCAGCTTGTAGTAGTCCCACGGGCCGCGGCTCTCGCGAGGCGACTTCACCTCGAAGAGGTAGCTCGGCTGGATGCGGCGGCCATCGGGGCGGATCGTGCCCTGGCCCAGCGCATCATCATCCGTGGGCGCCGCCTTCATGCGGTTCACCGTGTCCACGCCGCTGGCGCGCGCCGCCGGCACACCCATCTCGGCCACCGTCTTCAGGTAATGCATGACGGCCGAGTAGCAGCCCGCCTGGCCCATGCCGGGACGCAGCGAACCGCCGGGCATGCTGGGCAGCACGCGGCGCGTGAAGGCGCGGGTGCGGTCGTTCAGATCCCAGTAGAAGGTCTCGGTGCAGACCAGGCCCTGGGCGGTCTCCAGCCCCAGCGAATGCACGTCCGAGATGAACATGAGCAGCGCAGCGAGCTTGGTGCCGCGCCGGGTCAGGCCGAATTCGGCCGCCTGCTTGATGGAGTTGATGGTGTCCCCGCCGGCATTGGCGAGGCCGACCACCTTCGCGCGGCTCGCCTGCGCCTGCACCAGGAAGCCCGAGAAATCCGTGCCCGGGAAGGGCGTGCGCACGCCGCCCACCACACGCCCGCCGGCCGCGCGCACGAAGTTCGAGGTGTCCCGCTCCAGCGCATGGCCGAAGGCGTAGTCGGCCGTCAGGAAGAACCAGGTGTCGCCGCCCGCGCGGACCAGCGCGCCGCCCGTGCTCTTGGCGAGCATGTAGGTGTCATAGGTCCAGTGGATGGTGTTGGGCGAGCACTGTGCCCCC
>JAIYDS010000213.1 GCA_027487385.1 Acetobacteraceae bacterium
CGCGCCACCTGGCTCGGCGGCGTCGGCGCGGCGGCCGGGGCGGGTGGTGGCGGCGGTGGGGGTGGCGGCGGCGCCACGGGCGCGTTGCGCGGCGGCTCGGGCGGCGCCGGCTCGGGCGTGGGCGGTGCGGGGACCGGCGTGGGCGGCGCCGGGCGCGGCGCCGGCGTTTCGCCCTGCGCCTGCTGGGCAGGGGCGAATTCCACCGCGAAGGCCTGCTCGGTCGGCTCCGGCAGGCGCTTCGGCGCCAGTTCGAGCAGGATCAGCGCCAGCACGACCAGATGCGCGCCGAACGAAATCCCGACCCAGAGGCGAAAGCGGCCCTCATCCATGGCGGATGCCCGATCGGGCAATCCGGGCCGACCAGCCGGGATCTGGGGCCGCGAGCAAGGCGTGGCGCGTCATCTCAGCGCGGGGCCTGGCCTCGCGCCGGGGGGGTAGCGGACGGGTTCGCGGGTGTGGCAGGGCGACCGGCCGGCGCGGCGGGGGGGCGCGCCGTCGGATTGGCCTGCTCGGCCAGGAGAGCCACGCGGGTGAAGCCGCCGGCGCTGATCGTGCCCATCACCTCCATCACGCGGCCATAGCTGATGGCCCGGTCGCCGCGGACGAAGATGCGCCGCTCGGGCGCGGCACCGCCGCCGGCCGGGGCCGGCTGGTTGCGCGCGATGGCCTGGAGCTGCGCGACGAGGCCCTCCAGCGGCACCTCCGTCTCCTGCAGGAAGATGCGGCCCTGCGGGTCCACGCTGATGGTCAGCGGCTCCTGCTCCTGGTTCAGGGGCTGGGCGGTGGTGCGGGGCAGGTCCACCGGCACGCCGGTGGTCATCATGGGTGCGGCCACCATGAAGATGATCAGCAGCACCAGCATGACGTCCACGAAGGGCGTCACGTTGATCTCGGCCATCGGGCGGTAGCGCGCGCCCGATCCGCGCTTCATCAGGGGGCCGGCCATGGCTTATTCCGCCGCCGCGGCACGCGGGGCATTGGCCGCCGCTTCCGTCTGCCGCGCCAGGATCGCGCCGAATTCCGAGGCGAAGCCCTCCATCCGGCCGGCGAATTTGCCAAGCTTGGAGGCCAGCATGTTGTAGATCAGCACCGCCGGAATGGCGGCCACCAGGCCGATGGCGGTGGCAAACAGCGCCTCCGCGATGCCCGGCGCCACGACGGCGAGGCTGGTGTTCTGCATACCCGCGATGGCGGCGAAGCTGTTCATGATGCCCCAGACCGTGCCGAAGAGGCCGATGAAGGGCGCGGCCGAGCCGGTGGAGGCCAGGAAGGTCATCCGCTTTTCCAGCCGCTCCATCTCGCGCTGGATGGTGACGGCCATGGCGCGCTCCACCCGCTCCCGCGTGCCGGCCACCATCATCGCACCCGTGCCGGCGGCCGTGCTCGCGTGCCATTCCCGCATGCCGACCACGAAGACCGAGGCCATGGGATGCGCCGGATTGTCGCCCTGGGCGCGATACAGCTCGTCCAGGCTGCCGCCGCGCCAGAAACGATCCTCGAAGGCATCCGCCTCGCGCTGGGCGCGGCCGATGGCGGTGAATTTCTCGAAGGCGATGGCCCAGACATAAACGCTGGCGAGCAGCAGCGCGATCATCACCGCCTTCACCACCCAATCAGCCTGCAGGAAGAGGCCCATCAGCGACATGTCATGCGCGGGGGCGGCGAGCGGCGCGGAACTCACGCCCTGCGCCAGAACCGGAAGGCCGAAGGCGAGAAGCGGGAGGGCGATGGCCGCGGCGAGGATGGTCTTCAAGGGGCGATGCCTCCGGGTCAGGACGAAGCGTCGGTTGCGAGTGCGTCGTTTGCGATCCGGGCGCGCAGCGCGCCCAGCCAGGGTTCGGGCAGCCGGCGGGGGGCCAGGCTCGCCGCGTCCACGCAGGCGAGCGTCACCTCCAGCACGGCCAAGGACACCTCCCCCCGGAGCACCTCCTGCTCCAGCAGGAGGCTTGCCGATGCGCGCCGGATTCGGGTGGCGACCACCACCTCGTCATCGAGTCGCGCCGGGCGTGAATACTCCACGTGAGCGCGTCGCACCACCAGGAAGCAGCCGTGCAGGCGCTGCATCTCCGCATGGGGGAGTCCCATGTCGCGCAAGGCTTCGGTGCGGGCGCGCTCGGCCCAGCGCAGGTAATTGGCGTGATAGACGACGCCGCCCGCATCCGTGTCCTCGAAATAGACGCGCAGGGTGAGGCGGTGCTCGTAACTCTTTGTCATGCTTTGCCCCACCGATTCAGCCCTCCGGCGCATGCGCGCCTCCGGCCATCGGAGGGGGCGGGTCCAGCAGATCGGGCTGGGTGACGCTCCCCGCCGGCGGCGCCAGGCCCAGATGCCGCCAGCCGGGCTCGCCCAGCATGCGGCCGCGCGGGGTGCGCAGCACCAGCCCCTCCTGGATCAGGAAGGGCTCCACCACATCCTCCAGCGTGTCCCGGCTTTCCGAGAGGGCGGCGGCCAGCGTCTCGACCCCCACCGGCCCGCCATTGTGATGCTCGGCGATGCGGCGGAGGTAGCGGCGGTCCATCGCATCCAGCCCCTTGGCGTCCACCTCCAGCCGCTCCAGCGCCAGATTGGCCATCGCGCGGTCCGCCACGCGCCCTTCCACCACCGCGAAATCCCGCACCCGGCGCAGCAGGCGGCCGGCGATGCGTGGCGTCCCGCGCGAGCGGTTGGCGATCTCCCGCGCGCCATCCTCCGAAAGGGCGAAAGCCAGCTTCTCCGCGCCCCGGCGGACAATTCGAAAAAGCTCCTCCGGCGTATAGAGGTTGAGGCGCAGCGGAATGCCGAAGCGGTCGCGCAGGGGCGTGGAGAGCAGGCCCGAGCGCGTGGTGGCGCCCACCAGGGTGAAGGGCGGCAGGTCAATCCGCACCGTCCGCGCCGCCGGCCCCTCGCCGATGATGAGGTCGAGCTGGAAATCCTCCATCGCGGGGTAGAGGGTTTCCTCGATGGCGGGCTGCAACCGGTGGATCTCATCCACGAACAGCACGTCGCGCGGCTGCAGGTTGGTCAGGATCGCCGCCAAATCCCCCGCGCGTTGCAGCACGGGGCCCGAGGTGGCGCGGAAGCCCACGCCCATCTCGCGCGCCACGATCTGCGCCAGCGTGGTCTTCCCCAGGCCGGGCGGGCCATGCAGCAGCACATGGTCCAGCGCCTCGCCGCGCGCTGACGCCGCCTGGATGAAGATCGAAAGATTCTCGCGCAGCAGCTTCTGGCCGGTGAAATCGGCGAGCAGTTGCGGGCGCAGGCTGGCCTCGCCGGCATCCTCCGCCTGGTGCTCGCGCCCGGTGAGGCGTTCGCTCATCCCCGCCCCTCCGCGATGGTGGCGCCGAGCCGCGCGAAGATGGCATCGCGCGCGGCCATGGCCGCCGGCCCCTCATGCAGATAGGCCGTGACGAAAAGGGGGGCAGCGGCTTCCGGTGGCCAGAGGATCGCCACCACGCCGCGGCTGTGGAAGCCGCCCGCGCCGGTGCGGTCGCCGATCCGCCAGCCGGCGGGCAGCCCCGCGCGCAACAGCGGGCCGCCGGTCCGGTTCGCCATCATCCAGCCGAGCAGGGTGCCGCGCGCCCCGTCCGAGAGCACGGGCCCGGTGCAGACGGCCCGCAGCGTGGCCAGCATGGCGGCCGGCGTCGTGGTGTCGCGCGGATCGCCGGGGCGGGCTTCGTTCAGCGCGGGTTCGGGGCGGTCCAGCCGCGTCACCTCGTCGCCCAGGCCGCGCAGGAAGGCGTTGACGGCGCTGGGGCCGCCCAGCGCGTCGAGGATGAGGTTGGCGGCGGTGTTGTCGCTCTGCGTCATCATCGCCTCGGCCAGTTCGGCGAGGGTGAGGCCCGCACCGCCCGCCGCGGGTTGCGTCACGGGAGACCAGGAAACGAGGGCTTCGCGCGGGATGGGCAGGCGGCGGTCCAGCCGCTCCGCCCCCGCATCGGCGCGGGCCAGCAGGGCGGCGGCGAGCAGGAGCTTCACCGTGCTGGTCATGGCGAAACGCTCACCCAGGCGCTGGCCGGTCAGCCGGCCGGTCGCGCCATCCAGCAGCGCAACACCGAGCCGCCCGCCGCTTTCCGCCTCCAGCCGCGCGAAAGGCGCGCCCCCGGCCCAGGCCGGCGTGGCGGCAAGCAGCGGCAGGGCCCGGCGTGGCAGGCTCATCGCGCGCTCTCGCGGAGGGCGAGCGTGATCAGCGCATTCAGGTCAAAGCCGGGTGGCAGCTGCGAGACAGCGCGGGCGACCGCGCGCTCCGCCTCGGGGCGCTTCAGGCCCAGATTCAGCAAGGCGCTCACCGCGTCGGCTTCGGGGCTGTGCGGCGCCACGGGCGCCAGCACCACGCCGCCGCCATCCTCCTCCGGCGTGGCGCGGCCCACGGCCCATTTCTGCATCGCCGGCTCGTCGATCACGCGGTTCGCCGTGGCGGCGCCGAGGCCCTTCACCTCGGCGAGCTTCTTGCGTTCCTTCGCCGCGATGGCGCGGGCCAATTGCTCCGGCGTCAGGCCCGAGAGCACCAGCAGCGCCTTTTGCGGGCCCACCGTCTTCACCTCGATCAGCGCGCGAAACGCCTCGCGCTCCGCCGCGTCGAGAAAGCCATAAAGCGTGATCGCATCCTGGCTGACGCGGGTTTCCACCAGCAGCTTTTGCACGCCATCCTTGGCCGTCATCCGGTCCAGGGTCTTGCGGCTGCAGGCGACGAGATAGCCCACGCCATTCACATCGAACACGCAGGCACCATCGGCCACGCTGTCCACGCGGCCCGTGAGCATGCCGATCATGCCCGCCCCCGATGGCCGGAGGCGCGTATGCGCCGAAGGGCTGAATCGGTGGCGCGAACGCCTCCCCGATGGCCGAAGGCGCGCATGCGCCGGAGGGCTGAATCGGTGGCGCTCATGCCTGCGCGAGCCTCGCCAGCAGGCTGCGCGTGCCGCGGTGATGCGCGTGGCAGATGGCGATCGCCAGCGCATCCGCCGCATCGGCGCGTTTCAGCACCGCCCCCGGCAGCAGGCGCTTCACCATGTCCTGAACCTGGATCTTGTCGGCATGGCCGGTGCCCACCACCGCGCGCTTCACTTCCATCGCCTGGTATTCCGCGACCGGCAGCCCGGCCAGCGCCGGCACGAGCAGCGCAACACCCCGCGCCTGGCCGAGCTTCAGCGCGGCCGCCGGATTCTTGTTCACATAGGTGTGCTCGACCGCGGCCTCATCGGGCTGCCATTCGCCGATCAGGTGCGAGAGCCCGTTGTGGATCAGCACCAGCCGCGCCGAGAGTTCGTCTCCCGCCAGCGTGCCGATGGTGCCCGCTGCGATGTAGCGCAGATGCGAACCCGCGCTCTCGATCAGGCCCCAGCCCGTATGGGTCAGGCCGGGATCAATCCCCAGGATGCGGATGGGCGCGGCCAAACTAGCCCGAGAGCTTCGCCAGCACGGCGTCGCTCACCTCGAAATTGGCATAAACCTGCTGCACATCGTCGTGATCATCGAGCTGGTCGATGAATTTCAGCACGCTTGCCGCCGCCTCCTCATCCAGTTCGACGGTCAGGTTGGGCTTCCATTCCAGCCGCGCCGCCTGGGCCTCGCCGAAGCGGGTTTCCAGCGCATCCCGCACGGCGTTGAGGTCCTCCGGCAGGGTCAGCACCTCATGGCCTTCGGCCGTGCTGCTGACATCTTGCGCGCCGGCCTCGATGGCGGCTTCCAGCATGGTGTCGGCATCGGCCACGGCCGCGCCGAAGCGGATCGCGCCCACGCGGTCGAACTGGAAGGCCACCGTCTCGCCCATCGCGCCGCCGGCCTTGCCGAACATGGAGCGCAAATCGCTCGCGGTGCGGTTGCGGTTGTCGGTCAGCGCCTCGACGATGATGGCGACACCGCCCGGGCCGCGGCCCTCATAGCGGATCTCGGCGTAATCCTCGCCCGAGCCCACGCCTTGCGCCTTCTTGATGGCGCGGTCCACCACATCCTTGGTCATGTTCGCCAGCCGCGCGGCGACGAGGGCCGCGCGCAGCCGGGGATTGTGGTTCGGATCGGGCAGGCCAAGCTTGGCCGCCACCGTGATCTCGCGGCTGATCTTCGCAAAGGCGCGGGCGCGCTTGGCGTCCTGCCCACCCTTGCGGTGCATGATGTTCTTGAACTGCGAATGCCCAGCCATGGTGACTTCAGAAATTGGTTGAAGTCGGGGGTATAGCGCCCGGCGCCGGGTTTCGCCACCATGCACCCCATGGACAAGCACGCCGTCACCAGCATCGCCCAGCTCGAAGCCCTCTATGACCAGGTCATGGAGGTGGCCGCCACCAAATCCACCGACCGGCTGGATGCGCCGACGCGCGCCTTCATCGCCGCCTCGCCCTTCTGCCTCCTGGGCACCCAGGGGGCGCGCGGCAACCACATCACGCCGCGCGGCGATGCGCCGGGCTTCGTCGAGGTGCTGGATGATCACCACGTCATGCTGCCCGACCGCAAGGGCAACAACCGGCTGGACGGGCTGCGCGACATCATCGAGGACAACCGCGTCTCCCTCCTCTTCCTCATCCCCGGCGTGAACGAGACGCTGCGCCTGCATGGCACGGCCACCATCTCGACCGATCCGGAGCTGCGCGCGCGCTGCGTGGCGCAGGGCAAGACGCCCGCCACGGTGCTCATCATCGAGATCCGGGAGATTTTCATGCAATGCGCCAAGGCGCTGATGCGCTCGGCGCTCTGGCGCGGCGAAAAGCGCCCGGCCGAGGTGCCGACGATGGGTCAGCTCGTCTCGGCCCACAAGAAGGGCGCGCTGGATGCGGCGGCCTATGACCTGGCGGCGCCGGAGCGCCTCAAGGCCAATCTCTACTGAGCCGCGCCTGGCCGCCTACCAGTGGCGGCGATGGTGCCAATGCGGGCGCCCGTAATGCGGCCGCCCGTAGAAGGGGCGCGGCGCGTGATAGACTGGCGGCGCGTAGAAGCGCGGCGGCGGGGGCGCGTAGAAGACCGGCGGCGGCGGCACGAAGACCGGGCGCGGCGGGACATAATAGACCGGCGGCGGCGGCGCGAAGAACACGCCGGGCTTGTCCCAGTACTGGGCCTGGGCGGCCCCGCTGACGAGCGAGGCAAGGCCCAGCACGGCGGCGATCAGGGTGAGACGAAGCGGACGCATCTTGTGGCCTCCTTGGCTGAGCACAGAGGACACCCGGAGCGTGGCGGAAGCATGGCGGCTTCGGGGCTGAGAGGCGGCCGAGCAAGGGAAGAAAAAGGCCTCCGGCGGCTGGGGCCGAGGCCCCAGACCCCTTGAATTGATTGGGGTCTGGGGCCTTTCGGCCCCAGCCGCCGGAGGCCTGTTTTTCCCTTCGGTCCGCTCAGCGATGCCGCCAATACCCACCATGATGCCGCGGCGGCCCGTAGAAGCGTGGGGGCGGAGCGTAATGCCGCGGCGGGGGCGCGTAATAGCGCGGCGGAGGCGCATAATAGCGGGGCGCGGCATAGCCATAGGCCGGCGCCCGATAGACCGGCCGCGCATAGCCTGGCCCGATATAGGCGGGCGCACAGGCCGCGAGGCTGGCCAAGCCTGCCAGCAGCAGCACCGCGCCGAATTTGCGCATGGGACGGACCTCCATCGCGCGCCACATGGGGCGGCACGCGATGCATGATCAGGCGCGCCCCCCATGGCGGGACGAAGGCGAAATCGCGGCGCTGGCGCGCCCGGCCCTCAGAACCCGCCGGGCGGCAGCGTCATCCGCGGCGGCGCCGGGCGCTGGGCGGCGCGCAGCAGCGTGTCGAGCTCCGAGAGGAAGCGCGAACGATCCCCCGCCGTCATCCCCGATGGCCCCCCGGTGCGCGCGCCCGTGGAGCGCAGATGCTCGGCCACCGCGCGGCCGGCGAGCGCATGGCCGATATTCTCCAGCGTCCAGCGATGCCCCTTGGCGTTCAGCGCCCGGGCGCCCTTCTCCAGGCAGCGCGCGGCCAGCGGAATATCCTGCGTCACGCAGACATCGGCGGCGGTGATCCGCTCGGCGATCCAGTCATCCGCAACATCCGCGCCTTCGGTGACGATGACGCGATGGATCAGCGGGCTGTCCGGCAGCAGGATGCCGCGCGCGCCGTTGGAGACCACATGGGTGTGGATGCCGAGGCGCCCCGCCACGCGGAAGGCTTCGTCCCGCACCGGGCAGGCATCCGCGTCGAGGTAGAGCGCCGTCATGCCCTCAACCCCGCAGGGCCGCACAGGCCTCGCGGCGCTCCGCCAGATGCGCCTCGCGCGCCGCCTCGAAGGAGAGCAGCCGCGCATCGGGGCGCGGTGCTGCGCCCTCGCGCTCGGCCCGCACCCAATGCGGCAGGCGGTCCAGCCCATCGAGCGCGGCGAAGCCTTCGAGCAGGGGAACGCCACCGAGGATCGGACCGACCACGCCATGGATCAGCGTCTGGCTGACCAGCAGCTCGGTCAGCCCGTCGCGCAGGGTGCGGCCGCCCAGCAGCGGCAGCACCAGGTAGGGCCCTTCCGGCACGCCGCGCACGCAGAGCGCGAGGCCGAGATCCGCCGGCGGCGGTAGGGGCAGGCCGCGCTCCGTCGCGCGGTCGCGCAGCCCGCCCTGGCCTTCCAGGATATTCGCGCGCAGCCGGTCGATCACCAGCGCCGCCTGGTCGCCGCGGCCGGCGGCGGCCAGGGAAAGCGCCTGCCAGGGCTCCGCCGCCCAGGTGCCGATGAGCTGCGCCGCCGTGCCGCGCCAGGCGGGCGGCAGCCGGGCCGGGTCGGCCAGGGCGGGCAGCCGCGCCGCCGTCGCCTGGTTCCAGGCATGCAGGCTGCGATTGGCGCGCTCCAGCCAGGCCGGACCGGTGGAGGCGGCGGGCGGCGCCTCGGCCCGCCCCGGCAGCGGCGCCAGCAGGAGAAGCAGCAGGCCAAGGCGGATCAGGCGGGCCATGCGGCACTCTCCCGAGAGGGTTACGCCACGCCGAAGACGCGGGCGAAGACCGTATCCACATGGCGGAAATCCAGCTGCGGATCCATCACCTTCGCCAGCGTCGCGGCATCCATGATGGCCCCGACCTCGGGCCGCGCCAGCAGGTTTTCCGAAAAGCTCTTCACATCCGGCTGGCCGAGCTTCAGCCAGGTGGCCATGGCGGCCTGCTGCACGGCGGCATAGGAATCCTCGCGCGAGAGCCCGGCCTGGGTCAGCGCCAGCAGCACCTTCTGCGAGTGGACGACGCCGCCCAGCCCTTCCAGATTCTCCGTCATCCGCACCGGATAGACGGTCAGCTTCTCCATCATGCCGGCGAGGCGCATCAGCGCGAAATCGAGCGCGATGGTGGCATCGGGCGCGATCACGCGCTCCACGCTGGAATGGCTGATGTCGCGCTCATGCCAGAGGGTGATGTTCTCCAGCGCCGGCGTGGCATAGCCGCGTACGAGCCGCGCGAGGCCGGTGAGGTTCTCCGACAGCACCGGGTTGCGCTTGTGCGGCATGGAGGAGCTGCCCTTCTGCCCGGCGTGGAAGAACTCCTCCGCCTCGCGCACTTCGGAGCGCTGCAGGTGCCGCACCTCCGTCGCCAGCCGCTCGATGCCGCCCGCCACCACGGCCAGCGTGGCGAAGAAGGCGGCGTGGCGGTCACGCGGGATGACCTGCGTGCTGACGGGTTCGATGGCGAGGCCGAGGCTTTTGGCCACATGCGCCTCCACGCGCGGGTCCACGCTGGCGAAGGTGCCGACGGGGCCGGAGATGGCGCAGGTGGCGACCTCGGCGCGGGCGGCGACCAGCCGCTCGCGGTTGCGGGCGAATTCGGCGTAGTGGCCGGCGAGCTTGAGGCCGAAGCTGGTGGGCTCGGCATGGATGCCGTGGCTGCGGCCGATGGTGGGGGTGTATTTGTGCTCCAGCGCGCGCATGCGCAGCGCGGCCATCACCGCCTCCACATCGGCGATCAGCAGGTCCGCCGCGCGGGTCATCTGCACGGCGAGGCAGGTGTCCAGCACATCGCTGCTGGTCAGGCCCTGGTGCATGTAGCGCGCATCCTCGCCAATGCCCTCGCCCAGCCAGGTGAGGAAGGCGATGACGTCATGCCGCGTGACGCGCTCGATCTCGTCAATGCGCTCCACATCGGCCGCACCCATGGCGGCGACGCGCGGCGCCCCGCCGGCCCGGATCGCGGCGGCGGCGCTGGCGGGGATGGTGCCGATCTCGGCCATCGCCTCGGCCGCCAGCGCCTCGATCTCGAACCAGATGCGGTAGCGCGTCTCGGGGGACCAGATTTCGGCCATGGCCGGGCGGGAATAGCGGGGGACCATCGGAGCCTCTCAACACAGGATGCGCCGGTTTGCCGCCTTGCGCGCCCCCCGACAAGCGGGCTTGGCGCCAGGATCAACAAGCGGGCTTGGCGCCCGGATCAACAAGCGGGCTTGGCGCCCGACGCGTCCTCTGCCAAACAGGGAAATCTCCAAGTATTGCTTGGATTACAAATACTTCATTATATTGGCTTCATTGAGAGGGACGTCTCCATGCCGGAATGGTTCATACCACTCATGCAGGTGTTGATGATCGATATTGTCCTCGCCGGGGATAATGCGATCGTCGTCGGCATGGCGGCGGCGGGCCTGCCGCCCGATCAGCGCAAGAAGGCGATCTTCTGGGGCATCGTGGCCGCCACGATCATGCGCATCGCCTTTGCCAGCATCACGGTGCAGCTGCTCGCCATCACCGGCATCACCCTGATCGGCGGCCTGCTGCTCGCCTGGGTGTGCTGGAAGATGTTCCGCGAGCTGCGCGAGGGCGCCAACCACGAGCATGTGGGCGATGGCATCGGCAATGAGACCACCAACCCGGATGGCTCGCCGCGCAAGACCATGCGCCAGGCCATCACGCAGATCCTGGTCGCCGACGTCTCGATGAGCCTCGACAACGTGCTGGCGGTGGCCGGCGCGGCGAAGGACCACCCCTATGTGCTGATCGTGGGCCTGGCCATCTCGGTCGTGCTGATGGGCGTGGCCGCGACGCTGATCGCCCGCCTGCTGAACAAGCATCGCTGGATCGCCTGGGTCGGCCTGCTGGTCATCGTCTACGTGACGATCGACATGATCTGGTCGGGCTCCAAGGAGATCATGGCGGTCCTGGGCTGACGCCTGAGGCCCCGGGGCCCTGCCCCCGGGGCCGGGCCTTTTCGGCGCGCCCCCCCTTCGCGACGGCGGCGGAAGCCGCCAAGCTGGCACAAAGCCCCGCCGCACGGGGCATGCCGTTGGGGAGATGTCCATGCACCGCCGAACCTTGCTGGCCGCGGCCGGCCTCACGCCCTTCGCCGCCGCGGCGCAGCCCGCCTGGCGGCCCGAGCGGCCGATCCGCGTCGTCGTCCCCTTTGCCCCCGGCGGCACCACCGATGTGGTGGCCCGCATCCTGGCCGAGCCGGTGGGGCAGATCCTCGGCCAGCCTTTGGTGGTGGAGAACCGGGCGGGGGGCGCGGCCGGCCTCGTCGGCACGGATTTCGTCGCGAAATCCTCGCCGGATGGCTACACCATCATCGTCCACAGCAATGGCCACGCCATCGCGCCCGCCCTGGTGGCGCGCATGCCGTTTGATCCGGTGGCGGATTTCGCCGGGGTCAGCATGTGCGGCCGCGTGCCTCAGGTGCTCTGCGTCAATCCGCGCCTGCCGGTGCAGAACCTGGCGGAACTCCTCGCGCTGATCCGTGCCAATCCAGGCCGCTATCACTTTGCCTCGGCCGGCATCGGCACCGCCGTGCATCTGGGCGGCGAGATGTTCCGCGCGGTCAATCGCCTGGACATCGCGCCGGTGCATTATCGCGGCGGCGGGCCGGCCATGCAGGGCGTGATCACGGGCGATGCGATCTTCACGGTGGACCCCATCGCCTCGGCGCTGGGACATATCCGCGGCGGCAATGTGCGGGCGCTGGTGGTGGCGGGCGCCCAGCGCGCGCCGACCCTGCCCGACGTGCCCTCGGCCAGCGAACTCGGCATGCCGGAATTCGCGGTGGATGCCTGGATCATCGCCATGGCGCCCGCCCGCACCCCGCCGCACATCGTGGCCGCGCTGAACGCCGCCTATGCCGCCGCGCAGCGCCAGGTGGCGCAACGCCTGGCCGAGCAGGCGGTGGTCCCCATGCCGGAATTGCAGACGCCCGAGCAGATCATGGCCTTCGTCCGCAGCGACATGGCGCGCTATGCCGAGGTGATGCGCGGCGCCGGCATCAGGCCGGAATAGGCGGCGCCACCCGCAGCACCAGCGCGCCGCGCTTCCGCCCGGAATCCACCAGGGCATGCGCGGCCGCGATCTCGGCCAGCGTCATGGCATGGCCGATCACCGGGCGCAGCGCGCCGGCCTCGGCCAGGTCGCGCAGGACCAGCAGGTCGGCCTGGCTGCCGCCGGCATAGCCGCACAGCACGCGCGGCCCGGGGATGAGGTGGGTCCAGAGCATCCGCGCCAATTCCCTCGCGCCGAAATTCACGAAGACATGCCGCCCGCGCGGGGTGAGCACGCGGCGCACGCCGCGGATGCTGGTGCCGCCCACCGCATCCAGCACGGCGTCATAGCGCGCGGCGCCTTCGGTGAAGTCCCGCGTCGCGCGGTCCAGCACCTGGGCGGCGCCCAGGCCTTGCAGCAGCGCCGCATGGCGGGCGCTCGCCACCGCCGTCACCCGCAGGCCGAAATGACGGGCCAGTTGCACCGCATGAACCCCCACGGCCCCGGCCGCGCCATGCACCAGCAGCGCCTCGCCGCTGCGCCATTGCACGACATCGCGGAGAAACAGCAGCGCGGTCAGCCCGCCAAAGGGCAGGCTCGCCGCCTCCTCATGGGTGAAGCCGGCGGGCTGCCGGGCGACGCAGCCCTCGGCCGAGAGGGTGAGGTATTCGGCATGGGCGCCGCGCGGGGCCATGCCGAAGACGCGCTCGCCGCGCGTGAAGGCGGTGACGCCCGGGCCCAGCGCCTCCACCTCGCCCGCGAATTCCATGCCGGGAATCGGATGGCGCGGGCGGAACAGGCCGAAGACCAGGCGCAGCGGCAGCCAGAACAGCCCCGCCCCCCGGCAGCCGCGCAGCCGCGCATCGCCGGAGGTGACGGTGGTGGCATGGACGCGGATGCGGATCTCGCCCGGGCCGGGGACGGGCATGGGCGCCTCGCCGAGGGTGAGGCTTTCGGGCGGGCCATAGCGGCGCCAAAGGACGGCTTGCATGGGGTTCTCCTGGGCTGTGTCGCCCGGTTTATCCATGCATGTTACCGAGGCATATTGCGGAAAGTCGGGCTTCTTCCATACATTTCTGCATGGATTGGCCCGCTTTGCGCTTCGACTGGAACCATGCCCGCGCCTTCCTCGCGACCGCGGAGGAGGGCTCGCTCTCCGCCGCCGCCCGCGCGCTCGGCATCACCCAGCCCACGCTCGGCCGCCAGGTGGCGGCGCTGGAGCAGGAGATGCGCGTGGTGCTCTTCGAGCGCGTGGGCCGCGGCCTGCGCCTCACCCCGGGCGGCGCCGCCCTGCGCGACCAGCTGCGCGGCATGGCCGAGGCGGCGACGCGCTTCTCCCGCACCGCCGCCGGGCAGTCCGAGAGCATCGAGGGCAGCATCCGCATCACCTCCACCGATGTCTATGCGGCACATCTGCTGCCGCCCATCATCCTGGCCTTGCGCGCGCGGCATCCGGGCATCGCGGTGGAGATCGTGGCGGAGAATGCGCCGACCGACCTGCTGCGGCGCGAGGCCGACATCGCCATCCGCAACTATGCCTCCACCCAGCCGGAGCTGGTGGTGCGCCGGCTGCGCGATGATGTGGGGAATTTCTACGCGACGCCCGAATATCTGCGCGCCCTGGGGGAGCCGCAGGACGCGGCGGGGACGGCGCGCGGCCAGTTCATCGGCTTCGCGCCGCGCGAGGCCATGGCGGCGGCCATGCAGGCCAGGGGCTTTGCGCTGACGCCCGCGCATTTCCCCATCATCTCCGCAAATCACCTGGTGCAATGGGAATATGTGAAGCGCGGCGCGGGCATCGGCCTGATGACCGAGGCGGTGGGCGATGCCGAGCCCCGCGTGCGCCGCGTGCTGCCCGCCGCACCCGGCATCCGCTTCCCCGTCTATCTGGCGGCGCATCGGGAGCTGCATGCCAGCCGGCGCATGCGGATCGTCTTCGACCTGCTGGCCGAGGCGTTGGGGGCGCCGCCCATGGACGCAAGGCAGGGCTGACGCCACACTGGCGCCCGCAACAGGGAGCATACGGCCATGGCCCATCTGAACATCGGCAGCCTGATCTTTGACGATCTCGACCAGGTGGACCTCACCGGCCCGCATGAGGTGCTCTCGCGCCTGCCGGATTCCAGCTGGACCATCTACGCGAAGACCATGGCGCCGGCGCGCGACATGAAGGGGCTGCGCATCCTGCCCGACGCGCTGCTGGACGACGCACCGCAGCTCGACGTGCTGCACCTGCCCGGCGGCTTCGGCGTGGATGCGGCGCTGAGCGACCCCGTGATCCTCGAATGGGTGCGCCGCCAGGCCATGGGCGCACAGGCGGTCTTCACCGTCTGCACCGGCGCGCTGCTGCTCGGCGCCACCGGCCTGCTGCGCGGCAAGCGCGCCACCACCCATTGGGCCAGCCACCACATGCTGGCGCTGCTGGGCGCCACCCCGGTGAATGAGCGCGTGGTGGAGGATGGGAAATTCGTGACGGCGGCCGGCGTGACCTCGGGCTTCGACGGCGCGCTGCACCTGGCCGCCAAGCTGCGCGGCGTGGAGGTGGCGCAGGGCATCCAGCTCTACATGCAGTACGACCCGAAGCCGCCCTTCAACTCCGGCACGCCCGAGACCGCGCCCGCCGCCATGGTGGCGGCGACGCGCGCGACCATGGCGCCGGTGCTGGAGCGGCGCGAGGCGGCGCTGCGCGCGGTCGCGGCCGGCTTCGCGGCCTAGACCTTGATCAACCCAGGCTGATCAAGGTCCAGCCTTTGCTGAGAGGCTGATTCACGCCTTTGGTGTTTCCACCAAGGGCGATCAGGCTCTGCCTACCGCGCCGTCAGCGTCAGCCCGAACATGTCGCGCCAGCCATCCAGGCTGGTTTGGGGCTTGGCCGTGACCATGGAGAAGGCCAGCGGCGCGCGGGGCTGCGCGGCCAGTTCCAGCACGCTCGCCTCGCCGCGCAGGAAGCGCGCGACGGCGCCGCGCGCCTCGGCGAGGCGCGGGCCGGGCAACAGCGCGGCGGATTGCTCGACGAGGCGGCGGCGCAGTGCGGCCTCGGGGATGCGCTCCTGCGCCGCCTGGCTGCCCAGCCAGCGCTGGAAGAGCGAGCGGTCCACATAGCGCAGCCGCGCCGAAATCAGCCGCGCGGCGGGGGCCGTGGTGACATCCATGCCCTCCGGCACGCGATCCGCGCGGAAGCCCAGATGCAGCTCCCCCAGATCGCGCAGCTCGATGCCGAATTCGCTCAGCTCCAGGATCTGCGCGCCCACATCATGCGCCGCCTGCAGCCGCGCCTCGGCGGCGAGGCCCGCATAGCCCAGGCGCTGCATCCATTCGGCGATGGGCGGGGTGGGCATCACCTCCAGCCCGCGCAGCACCACCGCGCCCGAATGATTGCGATCGGCCGTCAATTCGCCGCGCAGCGTGAGGGCGGAGAGCCGCGCCACAGGCGCACCGGCCTGGGTGACGGCGACGCCCTCGATCTCCAGGCTCTGCCGCCCCGGCACCATGCGCGGCGTGCGCTGCGCGATGGTGGCGGAGAGCAGATCCGCCGCATCCAGCCCGGCATAGGCGATGCGCGCGATGGTGACGCGGTCCGCCATGCCCATGGCGCCGGAGGTCACCTCCAGCCCCACCAGCTGCGCCTGGCCCAGCCGGCCGCTGCCATAGCCCTCGATGCTGAGGCTCGCGATGTTCACCGGCACTTCACCGCCGCTGCGCCAGCCTTCCAGGCGCAGCAGATCCGCCGAGACATCCTCCGGCGCGGGGGATGCGCCGGCGGCGGGGCGGCGGATGGCCAGCCCTTCCAGGTCCAGCCGGTCCAGCGTGACGGGCAGCTCCCCGCCGGCGATGGCGACGCCGCGCAGCATGAGGCGGGCGATGCCATCCTCACGCAGGCCTTCCAGCCGCGCCTCGGCGACGCGGATCGTCTCGCCCGCGCGTTGCAGGACGGCCCCGGTCAGCACGGCGCTGCCGGCCACGTCGGTCGCCGTCGCGCGGTCGAAGCTCAGCGTCACATCGGGGCCCAGCAGGCGGCGCAGCTGGGTGACGGCGGCGGGTTCCTGCGCCCGGGCCAGGCCGGGCAGGAGGAGAAGGGCGAGGAGCAGGAGTGAGCGCATGGGCGAAGGCTAGAGCCGGATCGCCTGTGGTGGAAACACCAAAGGCGTGAATCCGCCTCGCGGCACAGCTGGACCCGCCCGGGGGACGGCGCCGGCTTCCCTTGCGGGACTGGCCGGCATGGCCCATCTGCACGGGTGATGAGCCAGCTCCCGGCCAAGCCCGGCAATCCTGCGGTGGCCGCCTTCCTCGCGAAGGTGGAGGCCATGCCCGCCATCCGGCCCGTCAGCGCGCGGCGCGGGCGGATGATCTTTGCCGTGGATGCCACCGCCTCCCGCCAGCCGGCCTGGGACACCGCCTGCCATCTGCAGTCGGAGATGTTCTCCGCCACGCGGGATCTCGGCGGGCTCGCGGTGCAGCTCGCCTATTGGCGCGGCTATCTGGAATTCGCCGCCACCCCCTTCCTGACCGACACGGCGGAGCTGGCGCGGCGCATGTCCGGTGTCACCGTGCTGGGCGGCCAGACCCAGGTGCTGCGCGTGCTGGAGCATGCGCTGCGCGAAACCAAGGCCGAGCGCGTGAACGCCCTGGTCCTGGTGGGCGATGCGCTGGAGGAGGCGGTGGACCCGATCTGCCACCTGGCCGGCCAATTGGGGATGCATGGCACGCCCATCTTCTGCTTCCAGGAAGGCGGGGACCGCGTGGCCGAGCAGGGCTTCCGGCAGATCGCCAAGCTCTCTGGCGGGGCCTGGGCGCCGTTTGACGCCGGCAGCGCCGAGGCGCTGCGCGCCCTGCTGCGCGCCGTCGCCGTCTTCGCCGCCGGTGGGCGCACGGCGCTGACCCGCCTGCCGGGCCAGGCGGCGCAGCGCATCGCGGGCCAGCTGCCCGCGCCGAAGCGTTAGCCATGCTCGCCATCGCCACCGGGGCGGCCCTTCTGCTGGCCGCGCTCATCCTGCTCTACGGCTTCGCCCATGCCCGGCCCGCCGCGGTGAAAACCGCGCTGGTCTGGGGCCTGGGCACGCTGGGCGCCGTCGTGGTCGCCGCCATGCTGCTGACCGGGCGGGGCGCCAACGCCTTCTGGGCGCTGCTCATGTTCGGCCCCGCCCTGTTGCAGGCCTGGCGCGGCTGGCGCGCCCGCCAGAGCTTCGGCCGCCCCGCCGAGACGGGCGAGGCCTCGGGCATCGAGACCTCGACGCTGGAAATGCGGCTCGACCTCGGCAGCGGTGCCATGTCCGGCCGGGTGCGGCGCGGCCACTTCACCGGCCGGGACCTCGCTTCCATGGACCGTGCCGAGCTGATGGCGCTGCTGGCCGATTGCCAGGCGCTGGATGCGGAAAGCGTGCCGCTGATCGAGGCCTGGCTGGACCGCACCGACCCCGAATGGCGCGACGAAGCGCCGCCCCCGCCCCCCTCGGGCGGGCGGATGACGCGGGAGGAGGCGCTGGCCGTGCTGGGCCTGCGCGAAGGCGCCGATGAGGCGGCCATCCGCGCCGCCCATCGCCGCCTCATGCAATCGGCGCATCCGGATCGTGGCGGCAGCGACTGGCTGGCCAGCCGGGTGAATGAGGCGCGGGATCTGCTGCTGGGCTGAGCGGAGGCCCTTACGCCACCGAGCACCCGGTGAAGCGGATCTGCACGCTGCTGCCGGCCAGGGACCCGCCAAAGGGATGGAAGCCCTGCAGGGTCCCCTGCTGGCCGGCGCCGATCACACCGGCGATAGGGCCCGATTTGCGCTGGTTGTTCCCGGTCATTGTGACGTCGGCGTTCACACGCACCGCGGTCGAGGCACGGTTGAGTACCACGAAGCGGAGGGAACTGAGCAGGCTCCCGTTATGCGTAACCTGCACGATGCGCAGATCACAGCCATTCGAGCGATTGCCGCTGATGGAGAGATTTGGGCCTGTCCAGCTCGTCTCCGCCTGGGCCAGGCCAGGCAGGGTGGCGAAAAGGGCAAGGGCGATGAGCTTCTTCATGGGCATTCTCCATTGACAGCATGGATTTTGCGGGATTCGCGGCGTGCGTCCAAGCCGGCAGCGCCGAAGGCGCCGATCGGCCACGCCGATGGTGGCCGGGGCCATCCCACGCGCCATGGCCAAGGGTGATTCACCTTTTCCCCAAAATGAGGCAAAAGCCCCCCAAGTTCGGAGTTCGCCGCGCATGTCCCGATTCAACCGCCGTTCCTTTCTCGCCGCCGGGCTTGTGGCGCCGGGCGTCTGGGCCACGCCATGGCCAGCCAGCGGGCAAAGCGGCCAGCCCACCATCGTGGACATCACGCGCGCCCGGACGGAGCCCATCCCCATCGCCATCCCCAACATGGCGGGCACCGGCAGCGATGGCGCGCGCCTCGGCCAGCAGATCGCGCAGGTGATCACGAACAACCTGCGCAGCTCCGGCCTGTTCCGCCCCGTCGAGCGGGCGGCCTTCATCCAGTCGGCCGAGGCCGCGGCCGCCACGCCGCGCTTCCAGGATTGGCGCGTGATCGGCGCCGTGGCGCTGGTCACCGGCCGCGTGGATGCCAGCGGCGACCGGTTGCGCGTGGAGTTCCGCCTCTGGGACATCCTGCCCGAGCAGCAGGCGCTCGGCACCGCCTACAACGCGACGGCCAGCAATTGGCGGCAGATCGCGCACATCATCTCGGATGACATCTACAAGCGCATGCTGGGCGAGGATGGGTATTTCAACACCCGCATCGCCTATATCGCCGAGACCGGCCCGCGCGACCGCCGCACGCGGCGCCTGGCCATCATGGACCAGGATGGCGAGAACAACCGCTTCCTGACCGATGGCCAGTTCCAGGCGCTGACGCCGCGCTTCCACCCGAACGCGACGCAGATCGCCTTCATGTCCTATCAGCGCAATGAGCCGCGCGTGTATCTCTTCAACCTGCAATCGGGCCGGCAGGAGGTGCTGGGCAATTTCGGCGGCATGACGCTGAGCCCGCGCTTCTCGCCCGATGGGCGCAGCGTCGTGCTCTCCGCCATTCGCGGCGGCGATGCGAATATCTTCGTGGTGGACCTCGCTTCGCGGCGGGAGCGGCAGCTGACCAATTCGCCCGGCCTCGACGTCTCGCCCTGCTTCTCGCCGGATGGCACGCAGATCGTCTTCAACTCGGATCGCGGCGGGGACCAGCAGCTCTACGTCATGGACGCGAATGGCGGTGGCGCGCGGCGCATTTCCTTCGGCAATGGCCGCTATGCCACGCCGGTCTGGTCGCCGCGCGGCGATCTCATCGCCTTCACCCGCATCTCGCGCGGGCAATTCGCCATTGGCGTGATGCGCCCCGATGGCTCGGGCGAGCGCATCCTCTCCGAAGGCTGGAGCATGGAAGGCCCGACCTTCGCGCCCAATGGCCGCGTGCTGATGTTCTACCGCGAGACCGCGGCGCGGGATCAGCGCGGCGCCGGGTATTCGGCGCGGCTTTCCTCGATCGACATCGCGGGGTTCAATGAGCGGCAGATCGTGACGCCGACGGATGCGACGGATCCGAGCTGGTCGCCGCTGATCAGCTAAGGCGGCGTCGCCTCACGCATTGTACCAGCTGGGCACCAGCCACTGGGTGGCCCAGTTGGCCGGGACGTGGTGCGCATAGGCGGCGCCCAGCCGGTTGGGCTTCTGCGCCGTCGGCTCCAGGACCCAGCCCTCGGCCAGGTTCACATGGAAGCCGGCAGCCAGGCATTCCCGGATGAAGTCCCGGAAATCCGCCAGGTTCCGAATCGCGAACGAATTGTAGTTCGGCGTGAAGGCGATCAGCGGCAAATCCACATCCGAGACGAAGGGCCGCGCCGCCTCATCGCTGTGCCACAGGACGTTGCGGCGCGGGAAGGGTCCGCCCTCCTCCGATCGCATGCCGGCGATGGTCGAGTTGAGGAATTGCGAGACCTCGTAGAGCCGGTTGGTCATATTGCCGAGCTTGGTGCCCTGGCTGCCGAAGGGGCCGAGCGGGCCAGGTGCCGCGCCCGGCCGTGGCGGACGCTGGAAGGGCTGGGTGAAGTTGCGCTCCAGGTTGTTGGCAATGTGGTTGCGCTGACTCCAGGCCTGCACCGTGCCCAGCACGCGGCGATCCGCGCCGTTCCGGTCATAGCGGTTGATGCCGCGCGCATGCGGCCAGACGGCGAAGAGGTCGTAGTCGCCGGTGATGGCGTTGAGTGGATGCTCCTCGCGGAAATGCCGGTGCTGCACCGGGTTGGTCATGGCCAGCAGCGGCTCATAGGCATCGCCATACTTGGTGTCATAGGCGACGACGGTGTTGCCGCGCTCCTGCACGAAGCCGGTGTTGCGCGCGGCATTGTGGCGGATGGCATTGACCGTCCGGTCCAGATAGACGCCCCACATCCTGCCCACGGGCGTGTTCACGCGGATCAGGCTGTAGGTGAAGGCGATGCCGCTGGGATGCGTGGCACGACCCTCCAGGCGGTCCGGTCCGCGTTCCGCCACGGTGATCCGCCCGGTCGCGCGCAACCAATCCACCCGGGCCTGGAAGAGGCGGAGCGGCGTGGTGCTCGCGGTCCAGTCGGAATGGGAATGGGCGTCGGTGAAGGCTTCGGCATGCTCCGCCCGATTGTAGGCCTCTCCGCCCGCGCCATTCTTGTTCAGCCGCGGGTCGCGCATGACGAAGCCCGCCATCGGGCCCCAGTCGCAGGATTTGCCGTGGATGCGGAAGCCCTTGGTGTCATAGCCCTGGGCCAGCAATTGCCGGCAGGTCGGCCCCACGCAGCGGGAGATGATCACGCAGCGCTGCGAGGCCGCAACGCTCTGAAAGGCGAATTCGTGCCGATGGGGCACGCCCGCCACATCATCACGGAAGGCGGCGTCGTTGCGCAGAAGGGGCATGTGCTGAAACCTGGGGTTGCAGCGTGAGGCTATCCCAGGCGCGCGGGATTTGGAGCAAAAAAAAGTCCATGCCGGGCTGCGCCCTCAATCCTCGTTGGTCCGCCGCACCAGGATCTCCCGCTTGCCCACATGGTTGGCGGGGCTGACGATCCCCTCCTTCTCCATCTGCTCGATGAGCTTGGCCGCGCGGTTGTAGCCGATGTTCAGGTGCCGCTGGATGAAGCTGGTGCTGGCCTTGCCCTCGCGCGCCACCACATCCACCGCCTGGTCGAACAGCGACTTGTCGGCATCGGAGGCCGCCGCGATGCCGGAGAGGCCCACTTCGCCATCCTCCTCCACCTCGGTGACTTCTTCCACGTAATCCGGCTCGCCCTGTTCGCGCAGCCAATCGGTGATGCGCTCCACCTCGGCATCCGCCACGAAGGGGCCATGCACGCGCGTCATCCGCCCACCACCGGGCAGGAACAGCATGTCGCCCTGGCCGAGAAGCTGCTCGGCACCCTGCTCGCCCAGGATGGTGCGGCTGTCGATCTTGCTGGTCACCTGGAAGGAGATGCGCGTCGGGAAATTCGCCTTGATGGTGCCGGTGATGACATCCACCGAAGGCCGCTGCGTCGC